>JAYSSK010000205.1:0-82910 GCA_043720595.1 Acidimicrobiia bacterium | reverse complement strand
TCTTGCGGAACGTCATGAAATGGGACGCACCATCGAGGCGGGCGGACTCCTCGAGTTCCTTCGGAAACGCCAAGAAGAACTGGCGCATGAAAAAGACGGCAAACGGCGTCATGAGGAAGAACGGGGCAATCTGACCTTGGTAGCTGTTCAGCCAACCCATCTCCTTGATGAGGATGTAGTTGGGGATGAAGAGCACCACCCCGGGGATCATCAGCGCGCTGAGTAACAGTCCGAACAAGACGTTGCGGCCAGGAAAACGCAGCCGGGCAAACGCGTACGCAGCAAGCGAGCTGAAGAAGACCTGCCCCACCAACGAAACCCCGGTGAAGATGACCGAGTTCTTGAGGGCCGTGAAGAAGTTGAACTCGGCGCCAGACCCACCTACCGCGATGCTTTCCTCTTTGGAGACCATCCCGAGTGCACGCTTGAAATTGAACAACGTCGTGTCTGGCGGCACGAGCTTCTCGACATCTGAGAAGTACGAGACCGGATTCATGATTGCTGTCTTGACGACAACGAGCAACGGCACAATCGACAGAAACAGCAGCATCAGCATCACTCCCCAGGTGAGGCCGCGCCCTGCCGAAGTGCGGATGTTGCGCTTGTTGCGGGTGCTGTTGCCAAGATCCGCACCGATCGATGTCATGCGAGGTCCGATCGGCCACCACGGAACAGCCGGAGCTGAACGAAGGCGACGAGCCCGAGGAAGCAGAACAATGCGACAGACAGCGCCGATGCGTACCCCATTTGGAACTGACCGAACGCCTTTGCGTTGATGTACACCGCAAAGAATCGAGTGGTGTCGATTGGACCACCGGGCGGCCGGGTGGCAACGAGCACGGTGTCGAAGATCTGGAACGATCCAATCAGGCTGGTGATCACGACGAAGGCCGACACGGGCCGCAACAAAGGCAGCGTGATACGGCGGAACATCGCCCATTCGCCCGCACCATCAATACGAGCGGCTTCGTAGATGGAGCCGGGGATGGCCTGCATGCCAGCGAAGAACAGCAGCGACGTCAGACCCATGTGACGCCAGATGTTGACGAATGCAATAGATCGAAGTGCGCCGGTTTCAGAGCCGAAGTAGCTGAGTTCCGGAATATGAAGCATGCGCAGAAACTGATTTGCGAAGCCGAGTTGCGGGTCGAACACCCACACGAAGACCAGCGCAGCGGTCACGTTGGACAGCAGGTACGGAAAGATCACGAGCGACCGCCAGAACGTTGCCTTCGCGACACGGTGGAGCATGAACGCAAGGAATAGACCCAGAACCGTCTGGAGCGGAATATTCCAGGCCACGTACTTGAAGGTCACGCGGATGGCGTTCCAGAACAGGTCGTCGTGCCACATCTCGCGGTAGTTAGCGAACCCAATCCAGTTGGCTGGCGAAAGCAGGTCCCAGTCAGTGAAGCTGATCCAGATAGCCCGAAGTGCCGGCAGTAGGTAGAACAGGCCGAAGCCGAGCATGCACGGCGCAATGAAGAGATACGCCGTCAGAGCTTCGGAATCGAAGCGGCGCTTGCGGGGTACCGACGAGGTCACCACGGCCGTAGAGGATTCAGCAGATTCGGCTGTCTTTTCGTTCGACACTCTCGGCTTCCTCCCCGCTTCATGTGACGGACGGCACCACTATACGGAGAAGAATTGAGTTACGTCAACGTTGACGTAACTGGCTGAAACTCGATCGCCATTGGCGATGATCGGCTGATCAGGTCGTGGCCGAAGAAGCTCGGGCGACCACTTCGGTCGCAAGGATCACGGGCTGCGGGGCGCTGCCACCCGAAACCGTGAGCACCTCAAGCAGATCGAGCGCCCGTTCGCCGATCAGACGGCGGTTGAGGCGCACGCTACTGAGCGGGGGCACCAGGGCCTCGCAAATCGCAATGTCGTCGAAGCCGATGACAGCAATGTCCTGAGGAATACGCAGGCCAGCAGCATGCAACGCCTGCATCGCACCGATGGCGACGAGATCGTTGTAGGCGAACAAACCGTCGAACTGCTGAGTGGCAATCAACTCCTGAACCGCCTCTCGACCGCCCTCGATCGTTGGCTCTCCCCGCACAACCAGCTCGGGAAGAAAGGGAAGCCCGGCGACCTGCAAGGCCCGCCGGTAACCCGATTCTCGCCGGGGGGGCAGCGGGGACCGTTCCGACAATGCATTACCGACCATGGCGATACGAGCGCAGCCCCGGTCGACCAGGTGCAACACCGCAGATTCAGCGCCGCCGAGGATGTCCGACACGAGCGACGTCACTCCGGGAGCGTGCACGATTTGGTCCACGACCACGATCTTCAACCCAGCGGAAGCATGCGCCATGATCGCACCGAGGTCTGCGAGGGCCGTGTAGGCGATGACCCCGTCGACTGCGAACGAAGCCAGTTGGTCCAAGACGACCGCCGTCCTGGCCGGGTCACCCTTGTGCTGCGCGATGAACATGGTGAGCCCGCGATCCTGTGCGGCCTGTTGCACGCCGTCGGCCAACTCCGCGAAGTATGGGTCGGTGATGTCGACCAGCACCAGGCCAATCGTCCCAGTGCGCCGGGTCACCAGGGCCCGGGCCAGGAGGTTTGGGCGATACCCGACTTTTTCGATCGCGTCGAGCACCTTGCGGCGGGTCGATTCGTTGAAACCGCCCTCGTCGTTGACCACACGCGACACGGTGCGCGACGACACTCCAGCAAGTTTCGCCACATCGTGCAGGGTCGAGGCTGCTGGCATGCCCCCATCTTGCCTCACCGGACAATGATCGACCTTCCGAACCCGTCACTTCAGCGTTGACGTAACGCGGGTTGACACGCCACGATGTACCCATGCCCAAGATCGTCCTGTTCGGGGCCGGAAGCACCGTTTTCGCCAAGAATCTCCTTGGCGACATTTTGGGGTATCCGGCTCTCTCATCCTCTGAACTCGTCCTCATGGACGTCGATGCGGAGCGGTTGCGCACATCCAAACTGGTTGCCGAACAAGTTGCCCAAACGCTGGGGGCAACCCCAACCATCACCGCAACCACAAATCGTGCTCAGGCTGTGGAAGGCGCTGACTTCGTCATCACGATGATCCAGGTCGGCGGGTACCGGCCTTCCACGGTGATCGACTTCGAGATTCCGGCCAAGTACGGCTTACAGCAAACGATCGCCGACACGCTCGGCGTCGGCGGCATCATGCGCGCCCTACGAACCATTCCTGTGCTGCTCGATCTTGCTTCAGACATGGAGCGCGGATGCCCAGACGCGCTGCACATCAACTACTCGAACCCCATGGCGATGAACTGCTGGGCGCTCAACCAGGCCACCAAGGTGAAGACCGTCGGCTTGTGCCACAGCGTTCCGCTGACAGCACGGGATCTGTGCGAAGACATCGGAGTGCCGCTCGATGAGGTGCGCTATCAGGTGGCCGGCATCAACCACATGGCGTTCTTCTTGAAGCTCGAGCACTTGGGAAAGGACCTTTACCCCAAGCTGCGTGAGTACCACGCGTCTGGCGCTACACCCGGCCGTGCCCACTCGGGGGGCGTCACCCTGCCCGATGCCGTTCGCTACGAAGTCATGCGGCGCACAGGCCACTTCGTCACCGAGTCCAGCGAGCACTTCAGCGAGTACGTGCCGTGGTTCATCAAACGTGATCGCCCAGACCTCATCGATCGGTTCGGCATTCCTCTCAATGAGTACCCCCGCCGGTGCGAGGAACAGATCGCTGGATGGGAACGACTGCGAGCAGAACTCGAAAGCGGTGCAGCACCCGCCGAAGTGCAGCGCAGCGTGGAGTACGGCTCGTCCATCATCAACTCCATGCAGACCGGCCAGCCAAGCGTCATCTACGGCAATGTCGCAAACGATTCGATCATCGACAACCTTCCGGCCGGATGCACAGTCGAGGTGCCATGTCTGGTCGACGGGAACGGCGTGCAGCCAACTCGGGTTGGACCCATTCCGCCGCAACTCGCTGCGCTCATGCAAACCAACGTGAACGTTCAGTCGTTGGCGGTCGAAGCGGTGCTCACCGGAAACCGCGAGCACGTGTATCACGCAGCGATGCTGGATCCACATACCGCTGCCGAGTTGGACCTCGATCAGATCTGGTCAATGGTCGACGAGATGCTCGACGCGCACGGTAAGCTCATTCCACCTGCATTGCGTCGCTGAGCCAAGCCGGGCGTGCACCCCGAGCCGACGCACCCGAGCCACGCGGATGGTCGGGTCAGTTGATCCTCAGAGTTCGGGGATCGAGTCGATGATGCGGAAACCGGAGCCGCGCAGCGCGCCCGTGACATCGTTCTGGGGCAGTTGCAGCAACGACAGGTCGGCCTGGTTTGCGTACTCTCGAGCAACTGTCAGCGCATGATCGATACCAATTGTTGAGCGCACGATCTTGCGGACACGCTCGACGTCGGACCGCTCGATTGGCGAACCCAGATTGGCCCGAAGCTCTTCACCGTGACGCGGGTCGGTGAGACCGTGGATGACAGGCAAGGTGTAGATGCCTTCAACCAGGTCGTTGCCAGACGGCTTGCCGAGCTGTGAGTCGGTGGCGACGAGGTCGAGCACATCGTCGACGATCTGGAACACCATTCCTATGCGCTCGCCGTACTCGGTGAGGGCGTCGACATGGGCACGTTCTGCCCCGCCGGCATTGAGCACAACGAGCGCCCCAATGCGGGAGGCCGTTGCCATCAGCGATGCCGTCTTACCGTTGATCGAACGGAAGTACCGGTCGGCGGTGCGATCGATGTTCCAGACGTCTTGGAGCTCGAGAACCTGCCCCTCGCACAGCTGGCCGATGGTGCGGGCCAGCAACCCAGCGATTTCGGTGCCGAGGTCAGCTGCAATTTCCGAAGCCTTGGCCAACAGAAAATCGCCAGCGAGGATGGCCACAACGTTGCCGAAACGGACATTGGCACTTGGCGTGCCGCGGCGCGTTGCAGCCTCGTCCATCACGTCGTCGTGGTACAACGAGCCGAGGTGCACCAGCTCGACAGAGCATCCGCCCATCACAACGTCGTCCGACACGGCCCCTACAAGCGCGGACGCAGCCGCTATTGCTAACGCCGGCCGCAATCGCTTCCCGCCAGCGGAGAGCAGGTGCGCTGCGACCGTACTCATGTATTCATCGCCGGTCTTCACCGATGCGGCCAACGCGTGTTCCACACGCTGTAGGTCGTCGGTCAGCCCGGGAAGGCTGAACGGTTGTTTTCCCACGACCATGACCCTAGGCGACCAAAATTCTGTGCCCGTAACGGATGCGCCAAAAGTCACCTCATCGGCCGCATGAACGACGATCTCCCACTTCTGCTCGCCGTCTGCGCGCACAAGGAGTCGGTTTGAGCCAGCATGGTGCGCCATGCAACAGCCCGATCAGAACGCCGGCCAACCGGAAAAGACGCCCGGAGTGCCGGCGGACGTCCAGCCGAGTTCAGAAGCCGACGCCGTCGTTGTCGACCTCTACGACGGTTTTGATGCCGAAGCAGATCGGGTGGCGAAGTTGTTTGCCGACCCCGTCTTTCGCCAGCGAGAGCGGCAACGTCAGGCTGAAAACGCCCTGTATCCAATCAAACGACGTACCGCGGGCGGAAGCGTCGGTAACGCACTGGCTCTCGGTTTCGCAAACGTGTTCGACCCGGACCGTCAACGAGACGACGTGGTTGCCATGCAAGAACGCGGCGACGACGACGATGTGCCCGAGACCCTCATAGACCCCGATGACCCCACCACCACACGGGTGATCTACCGGGCTGGTCAGCAGCCCCAGACTCCGGCGTAGCTCTGGTTTCAAAGGTCTGCTCGGCCCGGAGGAACCGCGTTTGCTGCTCGGACCCAACAGTCCAGAATCCCCCACGGGTGCCGAATCCCCCGATCACACATCCCTAATCGGTGTTCATCAAGCTGAATTCACTCGACAGGTCACCACCGATCCGCCGAGGGAGGTCAAACCAGAATGAACGCAGCTACCGCAACCCAGTTTCATCCGCCCACGCAGGCTCCCGCTTCAGGCATGTCGGGCAAGGGGACCGTAGTTCCACTCCGACGCGACGCATACGGCCGCCTGGTCAGCATGCCCCGACGCGAGCGTGCTCGCCGAGGCGAAGGCGATCGGCTTCGTGAAGAGATTCTTGAAGCGGCGGAATATCTGCTGGCTCGTTATGGCCACGACGACGCGGTAAGTATCCGTGCAGTGGCGAACCGGGTGGGTTGCACACCGCCGGCGATCTACATCCACTTCACGGACAAGACGCAGCTCTTGTTCGAGGTGTGTGCCAGACGCTTCGCAGCGCTCACCGCTCGCATCCAAGCCGAGGTAGCCAACCACACAGACCCGCTTGACCAGTTGATAGCCGGATCCAAGGCGTACATCACCTTCGGTCTAGAGAACCCAGAGCACTACCGAATCCTGTTCATGCAGAAGGCAATCCTCACGCCCGAACAATGGAAAGACCTACGCTTGTCGGGCACGTCAGGTTTCGATGGGCTACAGCGACGGGTGCAGGCCGCCATCGACGCTGGCCGAATCTCCGGCGATGCCCGCCAAATCGCCATGGCGGTCTGGCAACTCACCCACGGCATCGTGTCCTTGATGGTCACCAAGCCGCAGTGGGGCTGGGA
Source organism: Acidimicrobiia bacterium (assembly GCA_043720595.1). Classification (GTDB taxonomy): domain Bacteria; phylum Actinomycetota; class Acidimicrobiia; order Acidimicrobiales; family JANYDT01; genus JANNBN01. The sequence goes on along the minus strand of JAYSSK010000205.1, from coordinate 76,310 downwards.
CGAAGTGGACACCATGACCGATCATCTTCTGGTCAATTATCTGAAGGGGCTGCAGTCCTGAACAAACCCGAACCTGACACCTTCAGTGCTAGTCGGGGTGATCCGTGCGACACGGATCACCCGATCCGCACGAGGGCGTGTGGTGTCTATGAGTTCGCCGTTCGGCTCGTCGACCTGCCTCACCCATGCTTCGCCTGCCTCCACTGAACCGTACGTTGCAGTGGCGCGTTCAACGAGCCGCTGCCTCCGGATCGGCGCGTCAACGTCGACGAACCAACACCAATCCAGCAGCGGACGCACAGATTCCCACCCGCCCCCTTGCGTCAACAGGTAGTTGCCTTCGACAACCACGCCCCTGATATTCGGCGCGATGGCTGCTTCCGCCGCGATGGACTCTTCGATTTCGCGATGGAACACAGGCAAGTAGATATGGGCCAGCGGTTCGTCTCGGACACGTCGGAGCGCCGTCACAAACCCGGCCACATCGAACGTGTCGTATGCACCTTTACGGTCTCGTAGCCCGGATTCGATGAGCACCGCGTTGGACAGGTGAAACCCGTCCATGCCAAGCACAGCCCACACGTCCCCGTCGCGCGTGCGTAACGCGTCGGCCAGCGCGTGCGCCGCGGTTGATTTGCCGGAGCCTGGGGCGCCTACCAAGCCAAGTATCAGGCGCGTGGCACCAATGGCAGGCACCAGGGCCATGAGTTCTGCGATGGTCGATCCTTCGCCACGTGAATCGTCGCTCATGTCGTTGCTCGGGTTGGGACTCTCGGAGTTTCGGTCATGCTGCGGAAAGAGGCTTCATAGGTTCGTCTCCATGGTGACGATGTAGTCGAACTGATCTTGCGTCACGGGCATGACGCTCAGGCGGTTGGCCTTGCGGAGCAACGCGAACTGATTCCCCCCAAGGCGCTCTGTATGTTCACGTATCTCTTGCAGCGGGATGTACCGATCGAAGGTGCGCTCGTGTTTTACCCATCGGCCAAGCCAGCGTGGTTTCTCCTGCGTGGACTTCGGGTCGTAGTAATGGTTGGCTGGATCGAACTGCGCCGGATCTATCTCTGGTTCGCTGTCGATCACCCCGATGCCGGCAACGCCCGGAGGCTTGCAGGACGAGTGGTAGTACAAGAACCGGTCGCCGATCCGCATGTCGTCTCGGATCATCCGGCGCGCTTGAAAGCTGCGCACGCCATCCCAAAAAGCGCGTTTCCCCGGTGATGCTTCAAGCATGTGTATGGACAGTTCTTCTGGCTCGTTCTTCATGAGCCACAGACCGCTGCCCGTTGTGCCGTTCATCAGTTGCTCAACCCAAAAGGTGCGAATGAGTGCGGGCCACCTCGGCGGCCGCTGCGTGTGCGATTTCGGCTGTCTGTCTGATGTCGTCGTCGCTATGGGCAAGCGAAGGGAACATCGCTTCATAAGCACCAGGAGCCATTGCAACCCCTCGTGTGAGCATGGCGTGGAAGAACGGTGCGTATAGCCCACTGCCGGCAATCGGCTTCGCTGAGTCGTAGTCGTGCACTTGACCGCCAGGGCCAACGAAGAGACCGACAAGTGACCGCACGTTGGGTGTCTGAACGGGGATCGCTGACGAGATAGCTGCGTGCAACGCGGACGCGAGCGACGCACCCCGCAAGGCAAGTTCGTCGTATGCGGCATCGGTCATGAGTTCCAGCACGGCAAGTCCCGCCGCGCAGGCCAACGGGTTACCGCTCATGGTGCCGCCCTGGTAAACCGACCCGAGCGGTGCCAACTGTTCCATGATGTCCCTCGGGCCGCCGAACGCCCCAACCGGCAGGCCGCCGCCGATCACTTTGCCAAAAGCCCACAGGTCGGGTTGGACGCCGCTCCACGCAGCTGCACCGGCATTGCCGATGCGGAACCCGGTGATGACCTCATCGAACAACAGCAGTGCGCCAGCCTTTGTTGCCGCATCGCGCAGGCCCTGCAAGAAGCCAGGAACAGGTGCAACAAGGCCCATGTTCGCGGCGACCGGTTCAACGGCGATGAGGGCCACTTCTGCCCACTCGTCATCGGTGAGCTGCGGGACGGTGTTGTACGGCACGACGATGGTGTCCTGCACAGACCCCTGCGTGACGCCAGCGGTTCCAGGAAGCGACTGCTGTGCCACGCCGCTGCCAGCTTCGGCCAGGAGAGAGTCGCTTGCCCCGTGGTAACAACCTGCGAACTTGATGACCTTGTCCCGCCCCGAAACGCCACGCGCAAGGCGCAGCGCACTCATGGTTGCCTCGGTGCCGCTGGAGGTCATGCGAACCATGTCGAGGCCCGGCACGCGGTCCGCAATAGTCTCGGCCAGCAGCACTTCCCGATATGTCGGAGCGCCAAACGCTGACCCCTGCCCCGCTGCCTGACGGATGGTCTCGACAACGCGGGGATGCGCGTGGCCGACGATGGAGGCGCCGTAGCTCTGCACGTAGTCGATGTAGCGGTTGCCTTCCACGTCCCACACAAGTGCACCTTCACCACTGGCCACGAAATACGGCACTCCACCAACGCTGCGGAAAGCACGGACGGGAGAATTGACCCCGCCGACCAGCACCCGTTGCGCACGATCGAAGAGCGACGCGTTTGTCTCGCCGCATATAGCACCGGTGGCCGTGGAACAGCCGCCGATGGGCTGCGAACATCCGCCGGTTCGGGTACAGATGGAGGCGCTCATCGCGAGCCGTCCAGCATGATGGCAACCTCTTTGGCGAGATACGTCAGTATGAGGTCGGCACCGGCGCGTTTCACAGCGGTGAGCTGTTCGAGTGCCACGAGATCGCCGTCGATCCAGCCGTTGGCTGCAGCTGCTTTCAGCATGGCGTACTCGCCCGACACGTGATAGGCCGCGATCGGTTTATCGGTAAGTGCACGTACTTTCGCGATGACGTCGAGGTACGTGACTGCGGGCTTGACCATGACCATGTCGGCACCTTGCTCAAGGTCGAGGCGTACCTCGGTAAGTGCTTCTCTGATGTTGGCCCAGTCCTGCTGGTAGCCCTTGCGGTCACCACCACCGGTGATGCGCACGTCGACGGCCTCACGGAACGGACCGTAGAGACCGCTGGCGTACTTGGCCGAGTAGGCAAGGATGGGAATCTGGCCGTGGCCGCCGGCATCGAGCGCAGCACGAATGGCCGCAACCTGGCCGTCCATCATGCCGCTCGGCGCGGTGATGTGCGCTCCTGCGTCGCCCTGGGCGACAGCCGCCTTGCCGTAAATCTCGAGCGTGGCGTCGTTGTCAACATCGCCATGCTTGTCGAGCACCCCGCAGTGGCCGTGGCTGGTGTATTCATCGACGCACAGGTCTGCCATTAGCACCATGTCGTCGCCCACGTCGTCTCGCAGCTGACGCAGCGCAATTTGCACGACGCCGTTGGGATCGAATGCTCCGCTGCCGATCTCGTCCTTCTGGGCAGGCACGCCGAACAGGATGAGTCCCTTGATGCCGACGTCACGAAGTTCGGCCACCTCCTTGCGGAGTGATTCCAGCGAGTGCTGCATCACCCCGGGCAGTGACACGATGGGTTGCGGTTCGGTAATGCCCTCACGCACGAACAGCGGGGCGACAAGATCGTCCACTCCAAGACGCGTTTCGGCAACGAGGCTCCGGAGGGCAGCGGTTCGACGAAGGCGACGAGGCCGCTCTGAAGGCGTGGGAAGGCTCACCCAGCCATCGTAGATCCACCGTTGTCCCGCCCACCCATGCGATCACACGCGACCATCATGCGCGCAACTCGCCCAATTGATACGCGCCACTCGGCCTTTTCAGCCCAGCTTTTTGGTCGAAAGGGCCAAGTTGTGAGTGTGTCGAGCCGGAGATGCGCGCTTCGCTTCCTCGGGACCCGCAAATGAGGCGTAAATGGTAGAACTGATGGTATGACCATGACCATTGATGCGGGCGGGCGCGTTGTCATCCCGAAATCGATTCGCGTCGCGCTTGGATTGTCCGCTGGAGTTCCGCTCGTTGTCACGACCGACGGGGTCGGCGTCCGCCTCGAACCCGAGACGAAGGGCGGGCGGCTGGTCGAAGTCGACGGTGAACTAGTCGTGGTCGCGTCGGGCGGTCGAACGGTGAGGGACACGGAGATACGGCAGGCAATCGATGCGGGCCGTCGCTGACACCAGCGTCATCGTCGCTGCGTCGTTGCAGAACGGCTCTGGTCACGCCGAATGCAGGTCGGCGATCCGTTCTTCGAAGGCGCAAGCTGCAGGTCACGCGTGGACTGAGAGCTTCTCTGTGTTGACCCGGCTGCCAGTCGATGTCCGGCTTTCCCATGTCGATGCGGCGAGAGCGTTGGATGCGCTCATTCCGGCCACCCGGTGGCTCATCCTCATTGGGTCAGTCGATGCAGAACAGGCCGGCTCTGACCGATGTGACGACGCCGTCGGACACGCTCCCGCTGACACCGCCAACGCCCTCTGATCCAACGGTCCAGAGTGGGCCTTCGATCTCGGACTCGAAAGTGGCGACGCCAGGAATTTCGGACTGCAGATCAGAAACGGTGCGACCCAACATGGTTGAACCGCTCACCGTGATTCGCGTAGCCGCTGAGAACTCTCGAAACACCAGGAACGCCGAGAAGTGATCAGCGCCGCGTTGAATAGTTTCAGTTGGACCAGTTGCCAACACGATCATCGCGTGGTCGTTCCAGGTAAGTGTGCGCTGGCGTGTGCCCATTCCTTCGCATGGAGACTGATTGGGGCCCCATCCAGTGTCTCCGGACGGTGGTCCGAATTGTTCCGCGAAGTACCCGATGGTGTCTTGCGCATTGTCGCCAAACCGAGCCTCGCCCAGGCCATCGATACTCGCCTCAAGCGAACCGGTTGCGGAGGCTTCTCCTGGAGGTGCGATCTCGCTCGGCTTGGTGGTGCCAGCGGAGTCGCTCACGTTTTTACTTGGCACCTTGCTGGACGGCGAAGCTGGCGCCGATTCGGCAGGCGCGTCGGCCGGGGTGACGGCGGGCTTCGGGGTGACGGCCGAGGCCGGGGCAACGGACACTGCTGCCGTAGGAGGCGCTGAGTCCACCAGGACAACCGGTTCCTCGGTCGACGCACAGCCGCTGATGACGATGGAGGTAATCAGCGTTGCGCCGATGAACCAACGCACAGTCGACCGTACGTGTAGCGACGAGTTGGGCACCGAATCAGGCCTGAGTGGCAATCCCGATTGGGCAGGACATGCCGGTGCCACCCAGGCCGCAGTACCCGTTTGGATTCTTCGACAGGTATTGCTGGTGATAAGCCTCGGCAGGGAAGAACACGGCGAGGGTGGGGCTGGGTTCGACTCCCACGGCCGTCTCGTATCGGTCACCAAATGGCGCGGCGTTTACGATCTCCGTGGTGATGGCTCCGTAGCCGCCAGCGGCGAGAACCGGTGCGAACATCTTCAGCGAAGCCTCGGCTGCCGCACGCTGCGCGGGGTTGAACACATAGATGCCGCTGCGATACTGCGTACCCATATCGTTGCCCTGACGCATGCCTTGGGTGGGGTTGTGGTTCTCCCAGAAGATCTTCAGGAGTTGCTCGTACGAGACCCTCGCAGGGTCGAATGCGACGAGCACTACCTCGTTATGACCGGTGAGCCCGCTACAGGTCTCTTCGTACGAGGGGTTAGCGGTCCAGCCGCCCGCGTATCCCACGACGGTGCTGACCACACCAGGGGTTCTCCAGAAGACGCGCTCGGCTCCCCAGAAGCAGCCAAGCCCGAACATCGCCAACTCAACCCCAGGGGCGAACGGCGGCTGCAACGGCGCACCGCTGACGTGGTGAGCAGGTGGGAGCGCCGTCTGCACGGAGCGTCCCTGAGGTGCCTGATCCTTTGCAGGGATCTCCGTGATTTTCCTGAACCCGAACAGTGCCATGGTTCAACGCTACGCCTTCTCGCGAGCAAATCAGCACTGTTGATCCATGCCTGATCCGAACCCGGTCCGGCTCACGGAGTCGACGCTAGTTCTTGTGCAACACCGAGTTGAGACCGGTCCATTCGGCCTTGTTGGCCACGGCCTCGATAGCGCCGGTCTGACTGTTGCGGCGGAACAGCAGGTTGAATGCACCGCTCAGTTCTCGGGCACGGACGACTGACCCGTCGGGCAACAACACCTTGGTACCCGCGGTCACATAACAGCCGGCTTCAACGATGCAGTCGTCGCCCAAGCTGATTCCGATTCCCGCATTGGCACCCAACAGGCAGCGTTCGCCGATGGACACAACTTGCTTGCCGCCGCCAGACAGCGTGCCCATGATCGAGGCACCGCCACCGATATCTGACCCGTTGCCGACCACTACACCGGCCGAAATGCGACCCTCAACCATCGAGGTGCCAAGCGTGCCGGCATTGAAATTGCAGAACCCCTCGTGCATCACCGTGGTGCCTTCGGCGAGGTGTGCGCCCAACCGCACACGGTCTGCATCGGCAATGCGAACGCCGCTTGGAATGACGTAGTCGGTCATCCGTGGGAATTTGTCGAGCGCGTGTACCCGTACTTCGTGCCCGACCGCACGCAGATGCATGCGCACCAGGTCGAACCCGTCCGGGTCGAACGGCCCCAGGTTGGTCCACACCACGTTGTTCAGCAGCCCGAACGCACCGTCGAGTGACACCCCATGCGGCTTCACGAGCCGGAGTGACAGGAGATGCAGACGCAGGTACACGTCGGTTGTGTCGACCGGCGCATCGTCGAACGAATCGATGAATGCAACAACCGGAACACGAGTCCCGTTGACGCCAGCGGGAAGCGCAGCAATCGTGCGAGCGGTGCGAACAGCATCGATGTTGGGGTGCGCCGTGCCGTCGCCCTCGAAGGCAGCAAAGTCATCCAAGATGGCGTCCAACTGGGCATCGGTCAGCCGGTAAGTTGCCGTGCCCGATGAATGGCCGGCCACTGCTGAAAAGACCGCAGCGGATCCATAGTTCTGCTCGCAGTTGACCGTCGCGAACGCAGTGTCGAGCACCTTGCCCGAAGGCGCAACGGTTGCCACGCCCAGTGCGAACGCAGCTGGTCGCTTGTATCCAGCACCACCCTCGATGGAGGCGACGCGGGCGTTGAAGTCTTCGACGGTGTTCACCCGTTCAAACTACCTGCCGAATATCAGCGGTCCGTGAGTAAATCCAGCGACAGGTCCTGCAAGCAACCCTCGAATCGCCCGATAAGTCCACCACTCGGACTTCGGCGGCGCTCAATACGGCAAAAACCGCCACGTGGTGTACCTATCCAGGCAACGTGGTGGATTGGTGGCGCCAACAGAGCGGAACACCCACCTGTGCTCCAACGTCGCGGTTTTCGCAACCAACTCGCACCTTCCGGCAACCAACCAACGAATCGGTCCGCCAGAATCGGGTTCCCAGCGCAACGTTGGTTGCTCGGAGCGCAACGTTGGAGAGGGGACGGCCGTCACCAGCGGCATACGCTGCAGAGATGCCAGCCGATAACCAGTTGCATGAGACCGTGGAGCTGCTTCAAGCGACCATTCGCAACCAGTGCGTCAACACGGGGGCGGCCGAGTCGGGCGACGAGGTTCGCAATAGTGACCTTATCCAGGCGTACCTCGACGGCTGTGGTCTTGATTTTCAACGGGTCGAGCCGGCACCAGGCAGACGATCATTGATCACCGAGATTTCGGGTACGGATCCCACAGCACCAACCCTGTGCCTGCTCGGCCACACCGATGTGGTTCCGGTGAACGCGGCGGGGTGGGCACGAGACCCGTTCGGCGGCGATCTTGTCGACGGCGAGGTATGGGGCCGCGGCGCACTCGACATGCTCAACCTCACCTGCTCGATGGCAGTGGCGATGAAGGCATTGGCCCGCAGCAACAAACGCCCGCGTGGGACCATCCGCTATATCGCCGTTGCCGACGAAGAAGCCGGCGGCCACTACGGTGCGCGTCATCTGGTGCAGCACGAAGCGGACCTCAGCCGGTGTGACTACCTCATCACCGAATCCGGTGGCTTGTCGCTGCAGTCACCCCGTGGACATCGGGTCACCATCACCGTCGGCGAGAAGGGAACATCGTGGCGTCGGCTGATCGTGAAAGGGACCCCTGCGCATGGATCGATGCCATACGGGGCCGACAACGCTCTGGTCGTGGCTGCCGAGGTGGTGCGTCGCCTTGCGGACTATCGGCCCGCAGCGGTGATCAACGAGGTGTGGAAGCAATACGCGGCCGCGCTTGATGTGGGCGACGACGTGGTTGCCATGCTTCACGACCCGAACTTGGTCGACGACGGTTTGCGCCGACTGCCGGACCACGGCACGGCCAAGTTCGCACATGCATGCACACATACGACCTTCTCACCGAACGTGATTCACGGCGGGCAGAAGACGAACGTGATCCCCGACGAAGTTGCCATCGAGGTCGACATCCGCACGCTGCCCGGACACGATCGCGCCGCGGTCGACGCCATGCTCCTCGACGCGCTAGGCCCGGACCTCTCAGCTCGGGTGACCACGGAGATGATCAACGAGGGGGACGCAACCATCTCACCCATCAACACGCCGCTCTACGCTGCGCTCGAATCCGTTGCACGCCAGTTCCACCCGGAGGCGACCCTCGTCCCGCGCATCACTGCCGGGGGCACCGACGCTACGTTCTTCCGTCAGGCCGGAACCGTTGCTTACGGCTTCGGCCTGTTCAGCCCATCGCTGAGCGCGGGCGAGTTCGCATCAAGATTCCACGGCAACAACGAGCGCATCGACATCGAATCGCTCGGCCTCACCACGCAAGCCTGGCTTGCACTCGCCGACCGCTGGTAACGCCGTCCGGGTTAGCCGCGGCGGACAGTGTTGAGGTAATTGTAGACGGTGACGCGGCTGACACCCATGGCGTCGGCAATGTCTTCCACCGCACCACGAAACCGGAAGGCGCCGCGTTCCTCGAGCACCCGGGCAGCCACCTGTTTCTTGGTGCGGCTGAGCGTATGCAACTCTCCGCCGAGTTCGTTCTCGACCGAGATGATGAGGTCGGTCAACCCGTGCTTCGCGTTGGAAGCAGCACGATCCACCCGCCCATCACTAGCAGGAAGCCGAATACCGCCGATGAGCTCGCCTTGCCAGTGGATGGGCGCGTCGGTTGAACGCATCTCGTCGGGCTCAACATAGGTGGAGCCGGTCGCGGCTAGAAGCGGCACAAGTGCGTCAAGGAACGCTGCGTCGCGGGAGCTGATGTCACGTGCACGAGACACCGCAAGGCTGATGGCGGTGGCTCCGTTAGCAAGTGCCGCGGTAACGAGCGGTTCAATGGACTTCAGTACCAGGTGGTGTTCGCCATCGATGGTGTTGGCGAACGGGCCAACTTCGACGCTGAGGCCGCGGGCGCGGACCTGATCCAGCGCCGCCCGAACATGGGGGCCTGGGCCGCCTTCAACGAAGGGCTCGACAGTGAATTCAACCTTGATCCGCAAGGTTCAAAACCTTAGGGCATCAGCGCTGAGCGAGTCGCCTGGACGAGCCCATCGAGTGTGTGCGGGTTCGCCTCAGCCGTCACCTTCAGCCCGACGAACCGGACCGTCGTCGAGGTCTGCGGCCCGATGCTGACGACGGTGAGGGGCGTGTCGGCAACGGACGCCACCGCCCGCCAGGACAACACCGATGATGACGAGGTGAACAAGACAGCGTCGCAAGAGCGAGCAGCCTCCAGCTCCGCAGCGTCGGGGACACGTGCGACGGTGCGGTAGGCAGGCACGGCCGTAACCTGCCACCCCAAGCCGCTGAGGCCATCGGCGAGGGTGGGACGCGCCCCAGCAGCCAACGGCAGCAGCACGCGGGCCGGGGGGTGCTGGGCGAACGCTTCGACAAGGCCTTCTGCGGTACTGATGTCTGGCATCAGGTCGATGATCCGACCCCGGTCTGTGAGTGCCTGCGCGGTGCCAGGGCCGACTACTGCGAGCCGTGGGCCACGTGGGATGGCAGGGATTGCCGCCACCGCATTTGAGGACGTGAATACGATCCACTCGAACGATTCACCCCGTTCCAAGGCTGCGCTCAACGCAACCCCTTCGTCGTCCGGTGGCTGCATTGCAATCACCGGGACCACCACCGGTACGAACCCGGCCTCAGCCAACCTCACCGACAAACGGTCGGACTGGTGCGCCGCCCGAACCACCAGCACGCGGTGGGCCGTCACGGAGCGGTCCCGCGCTCCAACGAACCGAGCAGCGCTCTGCCACCGTTTGCCAGCAACGAGTCCGCACATTGCGCGCCAACGTCTGCACCGTCGATGAATGCCCGCGATGTTCGAAGTACCACGCTGCCATCAGGGGCTGCGATCATTGCGTCCAGCATGATGGGCTGGTCGTCGTCCCGACGCACGATTGCTCCGATTGGAAGTGAGCAGCCCGCTCCGAGCCGACGCAGATAGGACCGCTCAGCTAGTAGGTCATGTTCAACCAATGCGTCGTTGATGAGTCGCAGCAGTTCGTAGGTGTGCATATCGTCCGTTCGACACTCGACGGCCACCGTTCCCTGACCAACCTGCGGAAGCATGAGTGACGGGTCGAGCCGTTCAGTGATATGCCCACCGAGGCCGATGCGGTCAAGGCCCGCGCACCCAACCACCACAGCGTCGATACCGGGTTCGTCAGCTTTGGCAACTCGTTTAGCCATGTTCCCGCGCACTTCGACAAACCGCAGATCTGGACGCAGTGCCAGTAGCTGTGCACGGCGACGAATCGAGCCGGTTGCCACGGTCGCATCCAAAGGAAGTTGCGCTAACGACGTGCCGACGAGCCCGTCACGGGGGTCGTCACGCCGTGGTGCAGCTGCCAGAACCAAGCCGGGCATGGCCTCGCCGGGAAGGTCTTTCGCTGAGTGCACGGCGAGGTCTGCCCGACCATCAAGCACTGCGGCTTGAACTTCCTTCGCGAACACACCCTGCCCTCCAATTTCATGCAGTGGCACGCCTAGTGCCTGTGTGCGGTCTCCGAGGGTGTCGATCTGGACAAGTTCGACATCGGTGCCGGTAGCGCGGCGGAGGCGGTCGGCGACGTCGTTGGACTGCCACATCGCCAGCGGCGAAGAACGCGTAGCTATGCGGAGAACCGCCATTATCAGCGCGCTTACAGATCGAACAAAGAGCGGGTGGAATCTGCGAGGCGAAGACCTTTGTTGGTCCCTGCCGATTCCTTCAGTACGATGGTCGGCTCGTGTGCGATCTTCGCGACCAACTGACGGGTGAGCGACTCGACGGCGGCGCGCTGCTCGTCGGACAGGCCAACAAGGCGAGCGTCGTACTTGGCCAGAACCTCGGTGCGCTGCGTCTCGAAGCGTTCGCGCAGCGCGGACACGACGGGAGCGACCTGGCGTCCGGTCTCATCGGCACTGAAGCGGTCGACCTCGTCGATGACGATCGCAGCGACCTTTTCAAGTTCTTGGCGGCGCGATTCCAGCCCGGCTTCGGCGAAGGCGCGAATGGAGTCGAGGTCGAGCAGCGTGACACCGGGAAGCGCTCCTGCTGCAGGGTCAACATCGCGTGGCATACCCGTGTCGACGATGACGAGCGGCCGGCCGGACCGGGCTTCCATCACCGCAACGATGTCGTCGGCCTCGAGCACCACCGCCTCGGCGGATGTAGCCGTGAGCAGAACGTCGACCCGTTCAAGCGCCGTTGGAAGTTCGTGCAACGCAACCGTTTCGGCGTTTAGCCGGTTAGCGACGGCGTTTGCCTTGGCGCGTGATCGGTTAGCAACTAACAGTTCGCCGACGCCGTGATGGTGCAACGCCGTGGCCATGCTGACGCCGATTTCGCCAGCGCCGAGCACCAGCACCGAACGGCCGACGAGCGAGCCGACGCTGGCCTGCGCCAACAAAACCGCAGCGTGCGACACCGAAGCGGTGCCCCGCGAAATGGCTGTCTCGGTTCGTGCGCGCTTGCCCGTTTCGAGCGCATGACGGAAAAGGGAATCAAGCCGCGGGCCGGTGGTGCCGGCGTCTCGGGCTGCATCCCACGCTTGGCGAACCTGGCCCAGAATTTCGGTCTCGCCAACAACGGCTGACCGCAGGCCGGACGCAACCCCGAACAGGTGGGCGGCAGCCCCTTCGTCGTAGGCCGTGATGAGGTGGTCGACGAAGCGATGGATGTCGATACCGGAAAGTGCGGAGAAGTACCGGTTGATGTCGCCCAGAGCGCCGTGGAACGTTTCGGCTACCGCATAGACCTCGGTGCGGTTGCAGGTAGAGAGCAGCACAACCTCGCTGAGGTGGTCTCGGGTGTGCAGGTCTTCCAACGCCTTTGCGAGGGTCGCCGCCGGCACGGTCATGCGCTCCAACATTTGAAGCGGGACGGTCTGGTGGTTCACGCTAACGGCGACAACAGTGGTCATTGCGTTTCTGCCACCGTTTGCAGCCAGCCGACGGGCAAGCTGACCCGCTGTGGGGCAGCCTGGAAGGCGCGGGGCTGGCTAGCACTCACAGCACCTAACGCTACCGCTTCATCGAGGTCATACCAACCGAATTGATACTGCATCACCGCTACCGATGCGTTGGAGCGATTGCAGCGTCGCCCGACTGCGATCGGCGCGACGGTGCCGGATGTCTGACGTGGAGCGACTCATCCAGTGGACCTTTCAGGGACCCGAGGTGGTCCCCGGGGGAACTTTCACCACGGTGCTGCTGGTGGAACGAGAGGATCTGCAGTTCCACCGCCAGATCAACTCGCCGAACCGTGACATCGTCGGGCACAGTCAGCACTGCGGGCGAAAAGTTGAGGATCGAGGTGATGCCGCTGTGCACCATCTGTTCGGCCACCTCTTGGGCAGCGCCCCCGGGCGTGGCAATCACACCGATGACCGAGTCGAACTGCGCAACGATGCTGGGCAGATCGACCGTTGGACGGACCGCTATGCCGCCGACTTCCTCGCCGCTCTTCGCCGGGTCAGCGTCGAGCAATGCGGCGATTCGGAAGCCGCGGGCGCTGAACCCACCGTATGCAGCCAACGCGCGTCCAAGGTTGCCGATACCGACAATGACGACCGGCCAGTTCTGCGTGAGGCCGAGCTCGCGGCTGATCTGGTGGAGCAGGTTCTCGACGTCGTAGCCGACTCCCCTCGTTCCGTACGAACCCAGATAGCTGAGATCCTTGCGAACCTTGGCCGCGTTCACCGCTGTCAGTTCGGCGAGGGCCACCGACGACACGTTGGTCCGCTTGGCCCGAAGGAGTTCAACGAGTGCCCGGTGATACAGCGGAAGACGAGCCACCGTCGCGTCAGGGATGCGTTTGTTTGGGCGGCTCACGGTAGCCACGTTAGGTCGATTGTGCACGCGTTCACAAGGTCGCAATTCCGATACCGTTTGGCGATGTTGACCACCGCACTCGCCGCCACCGCAGCGCTGGTGTCGTTGGTGTTCGCTTTCATGACCCACGAGCGGTGGCTGGTGAAGCGCCGCCCTTACGAGCGCACCTGGACTTGGGCGCTTGGGTCGTTCTGCGTCGGAGCCTTCGCACTGGCCTGGGGTTCAGCGGCCGGCTGGAACGGAGCCAGCTTCCGGCTGTTCTACCTGTTCGGCGCCATCGTCAACGTCCCCTTGCTTGCAGTTGGCCAAGTCGAACTGCTGAGTTCTCGCCGGTGGGTACGCCACCTCCGCCCATGGGTGCTGGGCGCTGCGTGTTTCAGCGCAGGGGTTCTCGCTGCTACCCCGCTACGCGCGGAGATTCCAACTGAACGGCTTCCTCAGGGCAAAGAGGTGTTCGGCGCGGCTCCCCGGATCCTGGCCGGTGTTGCAAGCGCAGGTGGGGCGCTTGTGGTCTTCGTCGGCGCCGCATACAGCCTTATCGCGATGGCTGTACGCGGCCGCACCGGAACCCGGGTCCCGCGCCACCGAGTTGGTGGAACGGCACTCATCGCGCTTGGAACGGTCTTGTTGTCAGCGTCAGGTTCACTCAACAAACGCTTCGGCGAAATGACTGCCTTCGCGATCACGCTCACCGCCGGTGTGGTTGTGCTGTTCGTTGGTTTTCTTGTATCGACGCTCGCCGTGCAACCGCGATCGCCGGCGGCAAATCGTGGACGAAATCACGCTGAACGTGACTTGGTCCACGAGTAGCACCCGGGACCGAGCCAACTGGCCAATCAGATCAGGTTGCGGCGAATCAGTTTGCCGCTGGCTTGGCGTGGAAGATCGCCCACAACGGTCACCTTGGTCGGGCACTTGTAGCGAGCCAGTTGCGTCGAACAGAACTCGATCACTTCGTCTTCGTCGAGCATCCGGTCCGGCTTTGGGACCACGAACGCAATGACCGTCTCGCCGGTATGCGGATGCGCCAGGCCGACCACGGCGGCCTCGAGTATGCCCGGGTGAGCCGCAAGTGCGTCTTCCACTTCGGCTGGGTAGACGTTGAAGCCGGACACGATAATCAGGTCTTTGACCCGGTCTACCAGGGTGAGATTTCCACGGAAATCGACCACCGCAACGTCGCCGGTGTGCAGCCACCCGTTGGTATCGAGCGCTGCAGCAGTCGCCTGTGGATCGTTCCAGTACCCGGCGAACACGTTCGGCCCGTTCACCCAGATTTCGCCAGGGTCGCCGACAACAACATCGTCGCCGGACGAATCGACCACTCGCACGCCCACTCCGGGCAACGGCAAACCGATGGTGCCGGACTGTGGGGTCGGGAACAGCGCGCTGGTGACTGTTGGCGAGGCCTCGGTGAGGCCATATCCTTCGCCGATCAACTTGCCGAACCGTTCCGCGAACCGGTGAGCAAGGCCCGGGTCGAGGCGGGACGCCCCACTGACCATCATGCGGACGGTGGCGAACGAATCGGCTGGTGCCACGTCGACGGGAAGCGACTCCCACGAGTCGTACATCGGCGGTACACCTGCGACCACGGTGACGCCATGGCGTTTGATGGACTCGATGCAAGACACCGGGTCGAAACGCTGCACAAGCAAAGTACGGGCGCCTGCGAACAAAGCCAGATGCAGGGTGGCATTGAGGCCGTAGATGTGATGCAGCGGAAGCACACAGAGCGACGTGTCACTCGCGCCAAGCGCCGCGCCGAATTCGATCCGTTGGTCGACCTCGGACTCGACCGTGTTCGAGCCATTTGGCCTGCCTTGCATCTGCTCCAAATTTGAACGCAGGTTGCCGTGCGTCAGCATCGCAGCGCGAGGAGACCCAGCGGTTCCGCTGGTGAACATCAGCACTGCAACGTCGGAATCGGCGCGTTCCACCATGTCGATCGGTGGGGTTACCAACAGGTCTTCGAACGGCAACGAACCTCCCTCAAGCGTCACACCTTCAGGCGTGTATACCTGTGCGATACCCGCCTGCGAACGGTCGACGCCGTCGAAGGCTCGGGCTGCGCTTGGCCCGACGATGACGGTGCGGGCATTGACTGCATCGAGCTGGCGCTGCAGTTCGACGGCCGGGCTCTGCGGGTTGAGTGGAACCACAACCGCGCCAGCCCCGAGCCCCGCAAGGTGCGCAACCGGGAAATACCAGGTTGAGCTCAGCAGCAACGCGACACGGTCACCGGGTTGCACCCCAGCGGAGATCAGCCCCGCCCTGACAGCAGCGCACTGCTGCCGGAGTGCCCCGAACGTTGTGGTCTCGCCAGCGCTGACAAGCGCAATACTGTCGGCCTGGTGCGGGTCGATGATCGACGCGAGGTTCACCGGTTCACCCTGCGGAACCAAGAACGGTGGTGCTTGCGGCTCCATTTGCGTCTGTGCCGCCGACGATCGTTGTCAGCACGGGAACAGTGGCAGCGCCCCCTGAACCAGGCTCGCCACCCCCGACCTTGAACACGAGTTGCAGCACCGCGGCGCCGATCAGGAGGACTAGCAGAGCAATAAGAGCAGCGGTTGTGGCCGGGCGCATGGTGGGTCAGTCTTGCGCAGCGCCGGGACGCGTGCGGAGTGACACCGAGATAGGTGCTGGCCGTTGAGCTACCGAAGGGACGGGCGGAGCATCGGCTTGGCTGATCACGATGGCCATTGCCTCAGCAAGGCCAAGGTCGCGCGCCGCGCTAGCCCGGTCCAACGAGATGGAGATAAGGCCGTAGGAATCAATCACCAGCCCGATCTCACCTGTACGAAGTTCGCCGTAGGTCTTGGCCACCCTACCGCTGCGAGGCGCTGCGTCGACGCCACCGAACCGCACCGAAACCACGTCGCCGAAGGGGGCGAGCTCCTCGGGATCGACGTTGAGTTGCGCGTTGCCGAAATGGTCGACCCAGAGCACCTCGGCGAACAACATGTCGTCTTCGAACCTGCTGAGCGGGAGCATGCCGGGAAGCAACGAGTTGGGGTCAACCGGTGTGCCGCATTCCTCGATCGGCATGCCTGCGGACAATCGAGCCGCAACGGGCGCAAAAATGTCGCGACCCGCGAAAGTGGCTCCCGGCGCGTCGAGGTGAAGGCCTGTGTTGGACAGTTCAAAGGCCCGAGTGGCACCACCAGCCATCGCCACTGCAGGTGCAAGCAGCCCGTTGTCCGGACCGACGAACAACAGATGGCAGTCGTCGTTGTCCACCTCGACAACGATCGCCCGGCGAGCGGTTCCAACGCCTGGATCGACGATCGCCAGCACGACTCCGTCAGGTAGGTACTGCACAGCTCGGCTGAGGGTGAGCGAACCAGCGCGCACGTCGTGAGCTGCAACGCCGTGGCTGACGTCGATCACGGCAGTGTCTGGTGCCAACTGGCGAATAACACCTTTCACCACACCGACGAACTCGTCGGCAAGGCCGTAGTCCGTGAGGAACGAGATGGTGGGCGCGCTAGATGGTTGCATGGACGGGCTAGCCACGAAGCTCAGCCGAGCGGTCAGTTGCCGCAACGACTGCGTCGATGAACGCGGCCCGCACACCGTGGGATTCGAGTGCGCGTAACCCTGCGGCAGTAGTTCCACCTGGGGAGGTGACGTTCGCGCGCAACGTCGGAGCGTCTTGTGAGGATTCGCTGAGCAACGTGGCGGCACCAAGCAAGGTCTGTTTGGCAAGTGCCTCCGCAACGTCTCGTGTGAGGCCAACAAACACGCCGGCTTCGATCAGCGCTTCGGCCACCAAGAACACATAGGCGGGACCCGAACCCGAGAGGCCGGTGACTGCATCAAGCTTGGACTCTGGCACTTGAACGGCGATGCCGACCGTACCCAGGAGGTCGAGAGCCCACTGCACGTCGGCGGCGTCGGCGTGGGTGCCCCCAGCCAGCGCCGCGGCACCCCGGCCAACCATGGCAGGCGTGTTCGGCATCGACCGGATGACCGCAGCGTCGCCGAGCCACGATTCGAGTTGTTCGATGGTGATTCCTGCGGCAATTGAGAGAACCCGGAGGCGTGTTCCGCTTTGTAGCCGTGCCTGCATGGCTCGAAGTGCTTCGCACGCCGCGGGGACATCACCCGGTTTGACCGCGATAACCGCTGCCGCAGGGGTCCTAACGTCGTCGATGGACTCGGCAACGACAACTCCGGGGAACAAGATCCGCAGGTCGTCGCGGCGCGATTCCAGCGTCTCGACCACCGCAACAGTGCCGTGCTGCGCCGGATCCATGCCCGAAAGGATTCCCCCCAGCAGCGCCTCGGCCATTTTGCCGCCACCCATGAAGAGGAGCCCGAACGTTTTGCTCATGGGTATTGAGAATAAGCGAAGCCCGGTCGCACACCAGCCGATTCGCACTTCCCCGAACGAATCGACCGGTAGATCGCTACCGGGCTCCGGGGAGCAAGTTAGCTGGCGGTTGGACCCCCCGCAAGCAGAACTTGGTGAAGTTCTTCCGGTCCTTATGAACGACCGAAATGCGAGGCGTAGCCAATCCGCATGATGGTCGGGAACGTCTCTTCCGATGCTGCGTACAAACCGCCCAAAATCCGGTCGAGTGCGGGTTCGTCAACCTGGTCGAGGCCAAGCTGGCCCTGCAAATAGAACGCATCTTCACCACCGATACAGAACGCCATGTCGACTAGCCGTTTGTTGACCCGCAGCGCGTATTCGAAGGCCTGCGAAAAGTTTTCCTCGGGTGCCGGGGCCAAGTACGTCTCGTAATGCAACGAGCGTTCCTTCACAGTCAGCCAAACCGTGACGACCGTTTTTTCTTCACTGCTCATCCGCACATACCAACGGGTGCGTGCTCCAAGTTCGAGGTCCGCCTCGGCGGCCCGTTCCAGGTGGATGACGACCGGGTTGTCCGCTAGCTGCGAGCCCAGATACGCGTCGATCAGCCCGATCCGCTCGGAGACCTGCAAGGCGGTCAGCATGCGCCACATGGCAGCGGAGAACGCGACGCCAGCTCCTCAAAAGCGCCCTTTACTCGGCTGGCGGTTGCCGACCACGCGTAACGCCGCGCTCGGGTAGCAGCCGCAACACCCATTGCGGTCGCCAGATCCGGGTTGGCGAACAGCATCCGCAACCGGTCGGCGTAGTCCTTTGGGTCACGGTTGGCGATCAGCCAGCCGGTCACTCCGTCATCGATCAGCGACGTGAGCCCGCCCACGGCCGAAGCGATGACCGGGGTTCCACAGGCCGACGCTTCAAGCGCGACCAGGCCAAAAGACTCGCTTCGGCTGGGGACCAGCACGACATCGGCGGCCCGGTAGAAGGTGGACAACAAGTAGTGCGGTTGCGGGCTGACAAACCGAACTTGGCCCTGCAGCCCCCGTGCCGCAATGAGGTCGTGCAAGCGATGCAGTTCTGCGTCGCCTCCCCGGCCAGAGGGGCCACCCACGATGAGCAGGGTGACGTCTGGGCGATGCAGCTCGGCGAGCGCATGAACCGCCAGCTCGGCACCTTTCAGCGGCTGGAGACGCCCCACGAACACCATCAGCGGACCGTTGCCAAGCTGCCCGATGTTGGCACCGACTGCCTGGCGTGCCCCGGTGCGGTCGATGAGCCCTGCGGGGGTGGCGGGCACCGGCGAGAAGAACGCGTGGTGGACGCCAAGGGGAATCTCGATGACACGGTCTGGCCGGGCACCGTACAGGTGTACGAGCTGGTCGCGTTCGACGCTGCACGACGCGCAGACCAGATCGCTGCACGACACCACTTCGCGCTCTGCGATGGCTCGCTCGTCGGGTTCGGGGTCGTTTCCTGCCGCTTTGACCAACGCAAGCGTGTGAAACGTGGTCACGAGCGGCGCATCGAGCCGAAACTTGAGCAACACCCCCGCACGACCTGACAACCAGTAGTTGGCATGGATCACATCGGGGACGATGCCGTTGGTGCGCAGATGTTTTTCAACGGACGCAGCAAATGCTGGGACGAGCGCAGGTAGCGCTTCCTTCTCGACAAACGCAACCGGCCCAGCGGGCACATGGTGCACCCGGAACCCCGGCTCGACGTCAATCGTGAGCGGCAGCGAAGGACTGTCGGCCCGCGTGTAAACCTCGCACCGAACCCCCGCCCGAGCCATCGACGTGGCCAGTTCGCGCACGTAGACGTTCATTCCGCCTCCGTCGCCGGTGCCTGGTTGAGCGAGCGGCGAGGTGTGCATGCACAGCACCGCGATCGTGAGCGGCCGCCGACCAGATGACACCAACGGCACCGGTTGCGGTGCGAGAAACGGGTTTGTTTCGGGCTGCTCCATCGGGATCCAGGTCAAGTCGAAAGGGTCAAGTCGAAAGGGTCAGGTCGGAAGGGTCAGGCGGGGGCAACGACTCAAAAGGTCTAGCGGTGCTCGTGCGAGTTCTCGACGAGGAAAGACTTATACACCTGGGAAAGTGCTCGTTTCTGGGTGTCAGTCAGGCCCGGGTCGGCTTGGATTGCGGCTTCAAGCCCGTCGCCGGGATGGCGTTCGTCGAGAATACCGGCCTGCACGTACAACGTTTCAGCCGAGATGCGCAGAGCCTTGGCCAGCTGTTGGAGGATTTCGGCCGACGGCTTACGCAGACCCCGCTCGATCTGGCTCAGGTACGGATTGGAAATCTGCGCCATATCGGACAGTTTTCGCAGCGACAGTCGCGCCACTTGGCGTTGTTCTCGGATGAAATCACCCAGCGTGGCGGGATTGTGACCGGCGGCAGCCGGTGCTGACTCGGGCTCGGAAGCGCGTCGCTGCCCAGCCTCGGCTTTGCTCACCGCAGCAGACCCTCGACGGTTGCTTCGCCAGCCTTGTAACGCTTGACGATCTGATGCTGTAGGACGTCGAGACGGTCGTGCAGCTGACGCCGCTCGTTGCTGACCTGGCGTTCGAGTTGGTGGAGTTCGTCAGCGAGGGTGTGGAGCATTTCGTCGGTGAGCTCTGGAATGGCGGCGATGTCGTGGCCGAGCATGGCCTGGTCGGCACGATACAGAGCCCAGTGTGACTGTGCTTCGGCTGGGGCCATCGGCAGCGCAAAGCGGGTGTTTGCCCTGCCAGCATTGGGGTCTGACTCGGGCGCAAGGTCTGGTTGATCGGAGAGGCTGGAGCGAAGCGAATCGAGAAGGGTGCGTTCTCCGCCGCCGGCCGCACGCCATTGCAGCTCGGAACCAATAATGTCGAGGCGCCCCTGCACGAGGCGCCGCAGCATCGAAATAGCGTCTTCGAGCAACTGCACGTCAGCGCGAGCCTCGCGCAAGAGTTGGATGCTCCAGGTTTCCACGCCGTCGAGGAACGACGAAGCGAGGACCCGGTCGAGGTTGCGATTTGCCATGAGGCTCACAGCCTACCTGGCCGGGTCTGGTTCGGGGCTCCCCGCATCTCTGGCGCCGGTCACCCGCCGCTGACCGGCGGCAGAACTGCTACTTCGCTGGTGCTGGTGACCGATTCCGACCGGCTCGCTGGTTCGCCATCAACCCACACTTTCGAGTGTGCGAGCACTGCAGCGAAATGGTCGCCGAACCGGTGAACGGCCTCGTCGAGGATGGCGCCGACCGTGTCGGCTTCGATCACGACTGATCGGCAACCCGCTGCGTCGCGGGCGGCGGCGAAAAGCAGAAGTGTGGCCACCGGCGAAACCTACCAGCGGCCCGTCAGCCTGACACCACGACGCGGTCCGTTGCTGCACGGCCGAATGTTTCTGGGGCATACATCTCTTCGGCCCGGGTTGGGGGAACCACGAACGATCCTGGTGTGGTGGCGCGTGCGATGTACGAGAAGTCGTACACGCCGGCCGGCAGATAGGTGGTGAACGCTTCGCTGCGGTCGTCACGGAATTGTTGGTGTGCATACCAATTCCCCCACCACCAGCCCACCTTCGCCAGAGGGTTTGGGTCGTTAGGATTCTCTGGGATCGGTTGTGTGACCGCCAGGTCGGGATTGAGTGCTTCAAGGCCGGCGGGCAGCGGATCGACCAAGGCGACAAACGTGCGTTGGCTTTCGGCAACCATGGTGAGCCGGATACGCACTTTCGCGCCGGCCTTGATCCGCCAGGTTCCATCGGCGTCCTGGCGGACATCATCCGGGTTGTCGACAGATTCATATGTACGCTTAACAACGAACCCGCGGTCCAGCGCGTCGAGCGTCAGGTCGGCTGGAACGTACTTCAACCCGATCCGGTAGTACAGGCGCCCCGCCCCATCTCGCTGCAGAATCAGATCGCGGTTCCCGCCCTTGATCAGCTCCGCCATCGGGACGTCGATACGAACCCTGTCCGTGGAACGTCCCTTGAACGTGCTTTCACCTGCGAACTGGTTGCCCAACCACACTCGGGCGATGAAATCAGGGGCAACCGATTCGTAGGTGTCGTAGTAGCGCTTCAAGGCAAGCAACACGAACGTGTTCTCCTGGGAGTTGTCCCAGCGGCCCTTTGTCCGATGTGCAAGGAGGCCGGCCACCACTTTGTCCACCATGTCGCTCGTCGGCGTGTTCGCGATGAGCGCATCGAGCACGATTGCATCGGTGCGCCGATCACTTCCCAGGGTGAGGTAGTCGCTGTCGGTGTAGCCGCTTGCGAAGGAGAGCGCACCAGCGGTGTCGACCGCCCGGTTGGTGATCGTCCGTTCGACCGTCGCCTTCGTTCCGACGTCGTCGAGCGAACCCCACAGCCACGCCAACGCGTCGAGGTTCAGCTTCTCGCCCCGTTCCCGAAACAGCTCGGCAGCCTTGTTCGAATCACGCTGCCCGGCAAAAGCTCGCACCCACAACGCGTATGCCCGCACCATGTCCCGGTAGCGTTCGCCGTAGTCCGAACCGATGTACTGCTCGACCATCGCCAGGTACTGCAGGGCTCGGTCCAACGAGCGCTGGTCCACGGAGTAACCGGCCTGTTTCGCAAGGACCAACGCGTGCGTTGCCTGGACCGAGTTGAACGGCTCGCTGCGATCGAACCGACGCCAGTACGACCATCCCCCATCATCGTTCTGCAGTCCGATGAGGCCCGCGATGTCCCTGTCCACTGCGGCGTTCAGGTCGGCCTCGCTGGGTAGCTCTGCGGTCTGGAAATCGCGCAGCACCTTGCGCAACGCGCCGATGGACATGATGCGCGACGCATAGGCGTCGCTTGACTGGTAGTCGTACTCGCTGATGAAGAGCAGAGCATCTGTGAGCGCCTGCAACGACGTCGACGACGTGGATACCTCCAGCCCGCCGTAGGTATCGATCACATCGGTCGGCGCAAGAATCGGTTGACGCACGGAACCCGAGTCCAACGTGCCGTATGTCGCGAATGCCTCGGTCGTGCCAGGTGTGAACACTGGAATTGAGACCTCGGCCGAATCAGCGGCGTTTGCTGCGAACCCACTGACGCGTACCCGTGCGGTGCCTGCCTGCTTCACAGCGACGGGGAATCGAACCTCCAGCCGATCGTTCGCCGGTACCGTGACCTGTTTGGCCAGCGGGCCGTCGGCGGCCAGGTTGGCAACCTGCACAAGCACGTCGACGGTCATTGGCCTGGCGTCGAGATTCTGCACGACGACTGGCAACTCGAAGCTGTCCCCGGTGTTCAGGAAGCGTGGGGCCGACGGGCGGATCGACAGCGGAAGCCGCGCTGTGATGGTGGACTCCGCGGTGCCGAACCGATCGTTCCCGCTGACAGCTACCACCATGACGCGGTAGCGGGTGAGGTTGTCGGGAAGTTTCACCTCGACGCTGGCGTTGCCCGCAGCATTGGTGATCACCGTCGGCCGGAACAGTGCGAGGGCATCGAAGTTCGACCGCACGGCGACCGGAGCTGATGCCTGGCCGTCACCTCCTGATGCTGCGCTCTTGCGAGCCTGAGGTGCTCCGGGAGCAGCTTCCGCAAGAACCCCCGAGATGTTGTCGAACGAACTGTCGGTCGAGTCAGACGCCGCCGCAGCGGTTTCTGCTGCAGCGTCTTCCTGCGGAGCAGACGCAACGATGCTCAGGGGGTCGACCAGGCGAACCTGTTCACGTCCGAACCGGGTGGCAAGCGAGCTGTAACCGGCGCCGTAGAAGATGTCGATCGGGTTCGCCAGTCGGTAGCCGGTGAGCCCAAGCACCGCCTCATCGACAACCACCACGGCGAACTCCGCTCCTTGAACCGGACTGCCAACCGAGTCCTTCACCGACACGTCGATGCTGGTGCTCTCGCCCGGGGCGAGTTCCGCCTTCACTGGCTTCGCGACGACGGCGAGTGTTCTTGTGAGCGGCGGGACAGACAAGCTGATGCTGCCGACTGCGTAGGCGGGACGCTGCGGAGCACCCTTGACTTTCGCGCCATCGAAACCGACACGGTCGCTCGCACCCGCCACTTCGGCGGTGATGCCGATGCCCGGAACGTCGGCCTCCGTGACCGGCACCTCGACCTGCGCGCTGCCGTCGGCTGCAGAGAAGCGCTTCGTCTCCCGGACGCCGCTTCCATGTGTGATGACCATCAGCCCTTCGCCCTTCAGGAATGGGGCTTGCAGCAAAAGTTTGGCCGTGTCGCCTGGCGCATAACGCTGCTTGTCGGGGACGATGGTGAGCTGTTCCTGCTCAACGGTGCGCGCCGGTTGGCTGGCGGCGCCGCTCACCCACACGGACAGCTGGGTGCGGTTGCTGCCACCGGTTGCGCCGTTGACGCTGGTTGTGATTCGGTATTGCCCGCCAACCGGTGTCTTGAAGGTGCACAGCGAGGGTTCGGCTGCGCTGGTGAGATCGCAGGTCTGTGGGTCGATTACTTCTTCGACGAGCTTGCCGTCGACGTAGTCCGACCGCAGCAACCCGGCTGTCACGCCGAGCGTGCTACCTGGCTTCACGGCTCCGTCGACGTCGGTCACGACAACCTCGACCTGCAGCGGGTCACCTTCACGAACGAACGCGCGATCAGATCGTAAGCCTACGTAACGATTCGCACTGTGGACCAAGATGCTCTGGCTGTCCGACCAGGCCTGACGGTTCACGTCTGTCACGGTTCCTGCAACGGACACCGACACTGGCAGATCGGGCAGCTTCCCTTGTTCGCCGGTGAAGTCCAATTGCAGCGCATGCCTGCCGCTTGCATCGGTCGTGCCCGAGTAGTTCTTGACGGTCTGCTCGCCAAATCCGCCCGGACCGCCGGGGAACGTGCGTCCAAAGTCCTCACCCCACCACCATGGTCGGAAGATCCCGAACGTGAAGGTGTCCCAACCAGCCGGCGAGAAGGTGGTCTCGCGTGTCGACACCGTCCAGTTGACGGGAGCGCCCGGCAGCGGGCCTCCTGCAAAGTACGCGGCCTTTGTGGCCATGGTGACCGACTGGTTGCTGAGGAAGGGCCCAGCGACGACGGGCTGCACGTCTACTTCGAACTCCGGGCGACGGAACTCGGCGATCTGGAATCCATGTGCCCACTGCGAAGTACCACCTGCGCCGGAGAACACGATCGATGCTCCTCCGATGTTGGCAGTCATCGGCACCGCGAACGTGAGATCGAAGCCTCCCAACGCGCCCAACTCGATGCTGCCCTTCCCAAGCTCGACACCGAACGCGTCGTTCACAACATACGTGGCGGTCTTCTGCGCGCTGACATTCAGCGCGCCTGTCTTTCCGCTCACGTCACGGGCCCACCCCTTGATCGAAACAGTCTCGCCCGGACGGTAGATCTGACGGTCGTCGAACGCGTACCAGGCCACTGTGTCCGGAGTCGGGGTCGCAGTCACCGAGACCGGGAGGATGAACGATTCGCCGCCCCGCACACCGCGCACCACCTCGATGACCTTGCCCTCGAGCGCGAACACTGCGAGCCCCGACGCATCGGTGGTCTTGGTGGTTCCGGTGGGGGTGGCCACGGTAAGGTCCCCGATTGCTGCACCGGTGCGCAAGTCCGTTGCCCACACTCGCATTTCGTCGGCGTCGGTGAACGAGTCGAGCGCCATCGTGGTGCTCTGCACCCACGTCAACACCGGTTGGTTCTGGTAGTACTCCTCGGAGTTGCGAGACGGTGTGGGGTCGGCCTCCACGAGCACGATCACCTGGCCCGGGCGAGAGTCCAGTTCGGAACCAAGATCGATGAGGGTCTCAGTGGTCGCGTCGTTGTCTCCAGTCACCGAAATGCGTCGATCGCTGAGTTGCCTCCACTCGGGCAGCGCAACCCTGTCGTCGAACCGGCGGGCTGCATATGCCGCGTACTCGGCGAACTTCGCAGGGTCGGCCTGGAACACCCGTACCCGCAACTTCTTGTGGTTTGTCGACAGGACCGAGAGCTTCTGCGTTTTCGCAAACGGATCAAGTGTGGTGATCCATTCCAGTTGGCGCAGCATCTTTCGGGCCGCTCCGATCGTGAACGAGACAACCTCGTCCTTGCCGAGGGTCTGGCCGTACACGTCGGTCAGACCGGCCGGAAGCGTCACGTCGTAGGTAGTACGCGGTTGCGTGGCACCTTCTACTGACACGACGCCGTCGATGGTGACTTTCTGCACGGCAAGCGCCGGCTTCACGGCGACGCGCGCTGCGATGTTGGCCTGGGCCTTCGCGTCGAGTGCGTTGGTGAACTCGATGTAGAACCCGGTTCCGGGAGGACATTCGTCGCCGTAGGTACATGACTTGCGGAGCACCTTCAGCGGCCCATACGTGCGACCAGCGAACCACTCCACCTGGCCGAGCCGGGGGCCCTCAGCGGAGGGAACTGGGCCGAGGCCGATTCGCATCCCAGCGTCCTTCGGCAACGGGTTCACTGGACGCACTGCAATCCAACGCCCCGGTTCCGCTTCACTAACCGTTCCCTTCGCCGACTCGTCGGAGTCGATTTCGCTAGTGGTTGCAAGACGGACCGGGACTGGCTTGCCCGCTGCCGACCACGTGACGGTTTTCAAAACAGCTGCTGGATCTACACGCTGATCGAAGACCCACACAACGACGGGATCGAGGGGCAGGTTCGTTGATTCCGAGATGCTGCGATTCACGATTGCCGGAGGGGGCGTTGCGAATGTGAATGTTGCGGCCTCAACGAGCGACCCACCGGCGACGGACCGGGTTCCTGCAGGGATGGTTGCTGTGAACGCTGTGGCCATCGGAAGCCGGTCGACAAGGGCCGAGTCTGCGTCGAAGCGGAGCGTGCGTGTGCCGATCCACTGCCACGTGCCCGGAACAGCGGGGTCAAGTTTCACGGGTACCTCAACAGCCGACACCTGGGCCACCGTTCCTACGGCGACCATCGGCTGGTTGAACGTGACGGTGAAGTAGGGCGCGATCGGCACCTCGCCCTCGGGCTGAACCCGCAGCACTTTCAGCGGCCCGTTGTCCGTCACAGGCGGATCGGCGATCACCTTGGGCGGGAAGGGGAGATCAACGGTATTGCCAGTGCGAGGCGGTGGAGGCGCTTGCTTCGGCCAAGCGAAGGGCGCTGTGAGTGACGCCGGGTCTTCCCATTTCGGAAGCCTTCCCGTGAGTTCGGCCAGACGCAGCTCGGAGAGCGGTTCGCCGGCTGCCACGGTTGCCGCGGAGGCTGGCTCGGCGGCGAGTTTGCCCTGCGACAACTTCACCGAAAACAGCCGGGGTGCAACTCCGGCGCTTTGTGCCGCGGCGACGGATGGAGGTGTTGTTCCCCCGTCACCGGTAGCTGGGGCCGGGGACGTCGACTCGCTGGGCTGCGATGTTGCAGCCACCGTACCCGACAGCGGATCAGACTTCTCGGTGCATGCCGTCATCAAAACGGCTGCTGCGAGGGCAACCGCCCCGAAACGCTTACTCAAGTGCTTCATACAGCCCCGCTTCGGTAGTTGTGCGCCCTCGAATCATCGGGTTCGCAACAGATCGACTGTAGGACGGCGCCTGCACCCGATTCCGTTCCCAGCTTCTATCCTCTTCGTTCGGACCGGCAAACTCGGGTCACGAGCGCGAGCGGGTACTGCGGACGCGCTTGACTAGAGCGTCGTGTCTGCTCCGTCTCCAACCTCCAAAGCCCCTGCTGGGGATCTGTTGTGTGTCCGTCACGGGCTCACGGAGTGGAACGCCGTGTTCCGTTGGCAGGGCCGCGCCGATGTTTCACTGGCGCAGGAAGGCATCGAACAAGCTCGCCGGGCCGCGGAAACTCTGGCCACCTATGAACCCGGGTTCGACGTCCTCATCTCATCGCCCCTCCGGCGTGCCCGCGACACCGCAGAGATCATCGGGGCTCGTCTGGGTTTGAAGCTGTCGGTCATCGAGGACCGGTGGGTCGAACGCGATATCGGCGAATGGTCCGGGCTCACCACCACCGAGATCGAAGCCAAATGGCCGGGCATGCTCGACGCGTGGCGCAAGGAATCCGTTGATCAACTACCGGGAGGTGAGCACGAAGCTGGCATGACTCACCGAGTGACCTCGGCCATGCGTGAGCATGTTTCCTCGCTCAACGGAAAGCGCGCGCTGGTGGTTGCGCACGGCGGAGTCCTGCATGCATTGGCAAACGCATACGGCTCCACACCACGGCCGTTCGACAACCTAGAGGGTCGATGGTACCGGTGGCACGCCGGGCATCGGCGAGTGCAAGCGGGGCCTGCCGTCACGCTTGACCGCCGAGCGGTACGCCGAAAGAGCAACGCGTTGTGACCGGTGCACCCCGCTCCGCCGAAAGCCAACTGGGGTTTACGTTCGACGTTTCGGAAACCACCGAGCTGCTCGACATTTCCGAGACAGCCGGACCCTCCAAGTCATTCGATCAAGGCGACGAGCACGAGCCACTGGAACAGCAGTCACCTTCCGAGCCGGTTGTCGACCTTCCGGGACTCAATGGGTTGCTCCAACTCGGGCTCAACTCCGATCCCTCCGCTCACCACTCGGGTGCGCCCGTCCAGGTGACACGCTCGAAGCGCAGCCGCAAGACCGTGTCCGCCAGATATCGCGACGGAGTGCTGCACATCACTATCCCGGCATGGATGTCACGCGCTGATGAGCAGAAATGGGTCGCCACTATGGAACAGCGGTTTGCCAAAGCGAACCGCAAGACCGACACCGACCTGATGGACCGAGCGCGCCAACTCGGCCGCGCCTACGGGTTGCCGAAACCTGCCAGCGTGGTGTGGACCCGCGAGCTCAAGAGCCGATGGGGTTCATGCACCATCGACACCGCGACAATCCGCATCAACGGCAAGCTCACCACGGCGCCTTCGTGGGTGGTGGATTACGTGTTGGTGCACGAACTTGCTCACCTAGTGCACGCCGATCATTCGGCAGCGTTCTGGGACGTGGTCAACCGCTACCCGAAGACCGAACGAGCAATCGGGTTTCTGATGGGGATGGGCCTCGCCGAGGACTGAGACCGGGCAGCCTGAGACCCTGACTCACTCAGGGTTTAAGACCCTCGCTGGCGATCAGGGTGGGTTGACCGTCGGCGCGTTGCGCGTCAATGTCAACGCCATGGTGTTGTTGATCTCGGCGATAGAAGCGTTGTGTCTGGCTGTTCTGACACGTGGTGACGGGACGGAGACGTACCCGTTCCTCATGGTGTGGACCGTGTTGGTTGGAGGAATGGCCGTCGCGCAGCGGTTGGGGTTGTTTCCCTCGTTGACGTCTGTGCAACGAGGTTTCCATATGCTAAGTGCACTGGCATTCCCGCCGTTCATTGCGGCCTGGTTCTGGGCAAGAGCACAGGGAGAGATCGAGCACCACGGTGCACCGAACCGTATCCAGCACTTCGTGTGGGCCGCAGCAATGACGGCACTCTTCATTCCGTTGCTGGCGCGTTGGTGGGGCTACGTGAGCCGGCCCGAGCGAATCGTGTTGTCGGTGGCGTTGGTGGTGCTGTGCGGCGTTGTGGTTGAAATCGCCGAGTACCGCATGTTCGCACGTGGCTATGTGGAGGACCCGTGGCAGGGCCTATGGGCGTGGCGTGACACCAACATTGATGGCGTGATGAACGTATTCGGCGCGACGGTCGTTGCGGTGCTGGCTACCGGCCAAGCACGAGCGGTGAACCTCCCGCTCCAGGTGGTTGGGTTACGCAGACGGAAGGGTTCGTCCCCAGCGAGCTAAGCGAGGGCCAGGTGATCGTCACAACTGAGCGCAAGCGGGTCGACCGCCACGGTGGCCGTGATGTCGTTCCCACAGACCCGGCACACCGAATAGGAACCAGCATCGATTGCGTCGATTGCCGATTGCACAGCTGCCATGTCGGCCTCGGCCTGTTCCAGCTCGGCCAGCGAAAACGATTCCGACGTCATGTTCCCGAGCGTACCCGCGCCCAATGGGTTGCTCCACCTCGGGTTCAACTCCGATCCCTCCGTTCACCGCTCGGCCGCGCCCGCTGGTCGACATGTCACTTTTTGGACCTATATGCGCGAAACGTGACACCTGAAAATCGGGTTCTACCGTGCTGGCTGACATGGCTACGCCGGGCGCCTGGGAGAACGCCCGCTGAGCTACCTCGTTGGCGTCGTACCCTGAACCCAAGATGTCGGGCCCAAGATGTGCAACGCCGCGAGCGGCGGACACTGATTCGGTTGTCAACTCCACAATTGGCACATTGAAACAAACCGCCAATCGGCCCCCTGCCTGGATGACCACGCGGGCCTGACGCGCCGGCCGTTGCCACGGTGCCCCGTCTGCGTACACATGCCAACTACCGGTCATGCGCATGTGCGTGCGCAGCAAGAGAGGTGGCGCATCTACGTCGGGTTGGTCGAACTGCATCAACAGGTGCTTCCCGACAGGGGTAACGGCTGCAACCACACGGCCGACCAGCGGGGCGAGGTCAATGCCGGCGACATCGCACCTGGCAGCAGTAACCACCCGCCCTCCGATCCATTTGCGCAGGGTGGCCGCGCTGCGAAAAATAGTGTCGCCCTCAGGCATGTTCCGGCCTCGCGGGTGCGTCGCCGATCTTCATGCGTAGCGAGCGAGTCCCTTAGGGGTGGGAACGAAACCGGAATCGACGAGCGCCCCCTTCAACTCGGCCGGGTACGACTCGAACACGAGCTTGCGGAACCGTGCCGAGCGGCTGTCGTCTGGCCCCACCAGTGCGCTGAGCGCTGACACTGCGTGGGTCTCCCATGTGTCATCAAACCCTCGCAGAGCAACAAGGGACTTACCGCCCTTCTCGATGTACACGCTAGGCAACCCATCGACCAGCACGACGTACGCACCAGCGGCTCGTTGCGGCCCCTTCACCGGCCACGGCAACGCCACCCCGTACGCGTTGGCCGGGTCGGTTGCAGCAAGCACAACCACCTCGGGTGTGGTTGGCGTTTCACGGAATGCACGAAGCCGGTCGACCGCACCCGGCACGGCGAACTGTGCCCCACCCAAGCCCGCAACGAAGTAGCCGCGGCGGACGGTGCCGCCTTCTTCCATCGCCTTGAGCACCGGGTACAAGCCGGCGAAGCCACCAGACGCACCCTCGCCGCGGACCGCTTCACGAGTGAGCACGCCATGGCGTTCGAGCAACGACACCGCCAGCGCGTGCACCCGCTCGGTGCCTGCCTGGCGCTGGCCCGCACGCAGCGCAGCCTTGGTTGGGTGAACGACAGCGAACTCACCGGTGCCCAGTTCGCGCGCCACCAACGACCAGCGGCCTTGGCCCTTCGGAGGCCCGAGGGCGCTGAGCGACGCAAGCCGAGGGCGACCGCGGCGGAGCGTGGCACCGGCAGAGGGGGTTGATACGCGGCGGCCTGGTGCAAGCGCTCGGAGCGCAGCGATCGAGTCGTTGGTGACTTCACCGTTCCACACCAGGTCCCACAAGGCGTCGAGCGTGGCCATATCGTTGGTGGACTGCAGTTCGCGAAAGAAGCACGCGCCTCTGCTTGCGAGCACTTCTCTGATGCGCTGGTGTTCGACCGAATCGAACGCATCGGCGTCCGGCGTGGCCAACAGCGAAGCTGCGTGGTCTCGCAGGAACAGGCACACCTTGCCGTCGTCGCGGCCCAGCGACCCTGCGCCGGTCCAGATGATCTCGCCAGACGACAGCAGCTCGTCGAGCAGCCGGCCCGAATAGCGAGGGATGCGAGCCGGAAGAATGTCTCGTTCCAACACGCTGGCCGGCATCGCCACGCCTTGCAACTGACTGACCACGTCGAACAAGCGGTTGATACCGGCGCCAGTGGTTGCGCTGCCGATGCCATGCCAATCGGGCAGGAACCGCGCGAGCGCGTCGGTGGTGGTTGGTTCGATCTCTTTGCGGAGTACAGCGAGCGACCGTTGGCGCAGCGAGCGCAACACATCGGGATCGACCCATTCCGTGCCGATCCCATCGGGCCGGAACGAGCCACTGAGCAGCGAGCCTGTATCGCCCCGCCGCATGAGGCAACGAACGACGAGATCAGGGCTGAGTCCGAAACGCGTTGCCACGTCGTCGGTGGTGAACGGCCCGTGCGTGCGGGCGTAGCGGACGAGCAGGGAGCCGAGGGCGCCAGCCGGGTCGGCGAGGTCGGCTGGGTCACCACCGGTCCACACCGACAACGCGTTGGGAAGGCCCGACGGGACCATCACGCCCAACGCATCGCGGTAGCGGGCGGCATCTTCGACTGCGATCCACCGCTCGATGCCAGCGATTCTGACGCCGGCGATGCGTCGTTCTTTCACCAGTGCTTCGACGAAGCCGGCAGCAGCATCGGCACCGCCCTCGGTGCGATCCCCCACCTCGTCGGCACTGAGATCGCCAAGCCGACGAAGCAGGTCGTGAACCGAGTCCGCGTTGCGGGCATGACGGCGGGGGTCGAGCATCTGCAGCTCTGCCTCAACTGCCGCAACTGCGCGTCCGTCGAGCAGGTCACGAAGTTCTTCGGACCCGAGCAGTTCAGCCAGTAGGTCTCGATCAAGCGCAAGGGCAGCGGCACGACGCTCTGCAAGCGGCGCGTCGCCGTCGTACATGAAGTTGGCGATGTAGCCGAATGCCAACGACGACGCGAACGGCGACGGGTTGGCCATGTCCAAACTGACCACCCGAATCTTGCGTGAACGGATTCCGTTCAGTACTTCGTGCAGCGCAGGCACATCGAACGCGTCGCGAAGACATTCGCGGTAGGTCTCTAGCAGCAGCGGGAACGTGGCGTAGCGGCTGGCGACCTTCAACAGGTCTGCACTCTTCTGACGTTGCTTCCACAGCGGGGTTCGGCTGCCAGGTTTGCGTCGAGGCAGTAGGAGTGCTCGTGCGGCGTTTTCCCGGAATCGCGAGGCGAACAAGGCCGAGTTGCCGACCTCGCTCATCAGCAGCTCGTCGAGTTCGTCGGGGTCGATGATGGCGTAGTCCGACGGTGGCGCTTCGTCGGCTTCCGGCAGCCGCACCATGATGCCGTCGTCGCTCCAGATGGCTCGCACTTCCATGCCCAGCCGTTCACGCACCTTCTGCTCGATAGCCATGGCCCATGGCGCGTGCACCTGTGCGCCGAATGGCGAGAGCATGCACAGCTGCCAGTCCCCCAGCTCGTCTCGGAAACGCTGGATGACGATCTGTCGGTCTGTCGGCAGCACTCCCCCTGTTGCTTCGCGTTCTTCCTCGACGTACTTGATGAGGTTGACGCGGGACAGTTCGTCGAGTGCGTATTCAGTTGCAAGCGTTTCATCGCCCAGTTCGCTATTACCAAGCGCGCGTACGAATGACCCGATGGCCTGCCCCAGCTCGTATGGGCGGCCCAACTTGTCGCCATGCCAGAACGGCATCTTGCCGGGCACCCCTGGCGCAGGGGTGACCACCACCCGGTCTGGGGTGATGTCCTCGATGCGCCAGGTGGACGCACCAAGCAGGAACGTCTCGCCGACCCGGCTTTCAAAGACCATTTCCTCGTCGAGCTCACCCACCTTTGTGCCCTGCGGGGTGGTGACGGTGTAGAGCCCACGGTCAGGGATGGTGCCGCCACTGGTGATGGCAAGCAGCTTCGCCCCGGGCCGGGGGCGGAGCCCGCCGGAGAGACGATCCCAGGTCACCCGTGGGCGCAACTCTGCGAACTCATCAGACGGATACCGGCCTGCCAACAAATCGAGCACGTTGTCGATGAGATCGTCGGAAATGTCGGCGAACGGGTAGGTGCCGCGAGCCATGCGCATGACATCGGCGACACTTGAGCCTTCGTCGGCGGTTGAGACCAGCGCGACGATCTGTTGGCACAGCACGTCGATGGGATTGCGGGGGACCCGGGTGGCTTCAACGGCTCCGGCGAACATCCTGTTGGCGACAACAGCCGACGAGATGAGGTCGTTGCGGAACTTCGGGAAGATGCGCCCTTTGGAGGGCTCACCCACCTGATGGCCGGCACGGCCGATGCGTTGCAGACCGCTTGCCACGCTTGACGGTGACTCGACCTGCACCACCAGATCGATTGCACCCATATCGATGCCGAGTTCAAGCGACGACGTTGCGACCAGCGCCGGAAGCCGCCCTGCCTTCAACGACTCTTCGATTTCAAGACGTTGCTCTCTCGCAATGGAACCGTGGTGAGACCGGACCAATTCTTCGCCGGCAAGTTCGTTGAGCTTCGCAGCCAACCGTTCGGACAGTCGGCGCGAGTTGACGAAGATGAGGGTGCTCGTATGCGTACGGATGAGTTCGAGCAGCTCCGGATAGATTGCGGGCCAGATGGAGGACCGCACTTCGGGGTCGCCGGCGGCAGCACCGTTCAGCACCGGTTCGCCGGCCGCGTCGACAAGCGGCTTGCCGAGTTCGCCCATGTCGGGCACCGGCACCACGATCTGCAGCTCAAGAGTCTTACGAACCCCGGTGTCGACCACCGCCACGCGTCGGGGTGCCCACTCGCCGCTGACTGGGTTGAGTGCACGACCACCAAGGAAGCGGGCGACTTCTTCCAGGGGACGCTGGGTGGCAGAGAGGCCGATGCGCTGTGGCGCCGGGTTGCCAGCAGCCTCGATGAGCATCTCGAGACGCTCGAGGGAAAGGGCCATGTGAGCGCCGCGCTTGGTTCCGGCAAGCGCGTGGATCTCGTCGATGATGACGTACTCAACGGTGCTCAGCACACTGCGGGCCTGGCTGGTGAGCATCAGGTACAGCGACTCTGGCGTGGTGACCAGAATGTCGGGCGGGGCCGTTGCGATGCCCTTGCGTTCCTCGGCCGAGGTGTCACCCGTGCGGGTGGCCACCATGATGTCCGGCACCGGGAGCCCACGAGACGCTGCTTCGCGGGTGAGCCCGGTCAGCGGCGCGCGGAGGTTGCGCTCCACGTCGTAGATGAGTGCCTTGAGCGGCGAGATATACAGCACCCGCACCCCGCCCGCAGCAGTGGGGTTGCGAGGAGCCGACCCTTTCGGCCGCCGCCCAGTCTCTCGGGGGACCCGCTTGGTGGGGGTAGTGGCCAAGCGGTCCAGTGCGTAGAGGAACGCTGCCAGGGTTTTGCCCGAACCGGTAGGAGCGAGAATCAGTGTGTGGTCGCCCTTGGCAATGGCCGCCCACCCCTGCGTCTGGGCCGCCGTCGGCGCAGCAAAGCTCTTTGTGAACCAGGCCGACGTGACCGGCGAGAACGCGCTCAGGGGATCTGTCGTATCGATCACCTTGGCCACAAAAGACAGCGTACGGGTTGCCAGTGACAATAAATCTGTGATTACCTACAACCATATGGTTGCAGGTAATCAACTTCTCGAAACGTTGGACGCGGCGACGACAGACCTCGTCTTCCACGCGTTGTCCGACAGCACCCGGCGCCACATCGTCGCCCGCGTCGCCACGCAGGACTGCTCCGTTTCGACGTTGGCCCGGTCATATTCCATGAGCTTTGCAGCCGTTCAGAAGCACGTGGCTGTTCTCGAACGATCAGGTCTCGTCACCAAGCGCCGCCATGGACGCGAACAGTTCGTCCGAGCCAACCTCGACACCATCCAGCAGGCTGCTCTGCTGCTCGATCAACTCGCCGAGCTGTGGTCCCAACGGATCGGCCGCATCGATGAACTGCTCCGCACTGAGCCTTTCGAACCAACCGAACCAACCGCACCTTGGTGCAGCACTCCAACCGAACGGATTGAACGATGACCATTACATCCATCGACACTGACCTGGCCACACTCACCCTCGTAATGCATTCCGCCTTCGACGCACCAGTTGAACAGGTCTGGCAAATCTGGGCCGACCCGTATCGAAACGTTGTTGTGGGGAGTCCCAACCGAGGATCTTGCGGGGTCCTTCGTTGACTTCTTCTCGACTTCGGCGAGAAGTTCAGCGGTGTGTTGATAGAGGTCGGGGCTCTTCGGGAAGTACCCGCGTAGGAGGCCGGTGATGGTCCGAGGAGGTGGCCGCCGATGGCGAATACTTTCGAGGGGTCCCTCGCGTTACAAGGACCCCTTCATCCTCACCCGGCCGCCAACACGTCACCAAACAACACAGCCAAAACCACCGGTGCGCCGTCAAACAGTCAAGCCACCAACAGCAGTCGCCGTCGGGTCCGTCGAACCAGACCATGCAGAACCTGTCATTGGTGATCTGGCCGGACCTAGGACCGTATCGGCGACTCTCGGCAATGCTTGTTGGTTGAATCAACATTGCTACTCCTCCCGGACAAAGCCCTCGACTAAACCGAAGCGATTCCGTACCGTGTCTCACCGGTACTTTTTGCTCGGTACAAGGGGGGCGTTGCGCGGGATGGGTTTGGCGGTGTACCCATACTTGGCAGCGAGGTTGAGCAGGACGGTGTCGTTAATGAAACGGCAACGGAACTCGAGCACTTTGCCTTTCGGGTAGTCCCTGACCTTTTTGTTGACTACCAACTCTTGGTTGAGATGCCAACCTGTTTCAACTGTTCCGGCCCAGGACACCGGGATGTGGAATCGGGTGCTTCGGCCGCTTCCCCATCCCCATACGTTTCTGGACTGTTCACTGTCTGGCAATTCGCCCGGTCCGGTGCAGGAGACGTAGATGTAGTCGAGGGAGTGTTGCATCATCCGTTCGGTGTAGAAGCTGATCATGGTTTCTTCTGACAGGCCTTTGCCGCCGTCAGCGAGGAGCCAGAAGCCACCCACCCCGCCGCCGGGGCTGGTTGGTGCCAATGCCGGCCCGCCAGTCCCGTCAGGAACTGCACCAGCGAACGAAGGGGTGAACCCGGGTGGTGTGTCCGATCCCAGCCCGGTTGCTTGTGCCAACTTGGCAGCTCCAGCCTTGTCGTAGCGCTCCAACACCGAGCACCCCGACACACCGAGAACACCAACGATCAGAAGCGCAAAGATGCGGAGGGGGTGTTTCGGTTCGTGGTTTCGCCGCGGGGTGACAAGGCGACGCTTGTTCCAGTGCCTCACCTGTGCTCCATTCACGTTATGTAATCGGTCCTCTACAACTCCGACTTGAACCGAGTTCGTGGAAATCGTCAACGTTGGACCGCCCAGGGTGCGCGAGGTTCTGCGGTGGGCAGGTACACCTTTGTGGTAGCGCAGGAACCGCTCCGAGCCAGGGCTACCCAGTCGTGATGGTGAGGGTACCTGCTGTTCCACCGACTGAGTTGAACCCGGGTTGGGATCGGTTGAACCCGACGCTCGTCGAGGTGAATTCCCAAGATCGCAGTGGCTGTCGGGCTGGGATCACGATTGTTTGTTGTGCCGTCGATCCCCAACGTGACGTAAATCCCGTGAAGCTCAACGTGACCCGCTGCCCAGTCCCGATCGCTGTTCTGATCTCCTGCGACACGGTGGAACTTCCGAAGAGTGCAAACCAGCCGGGATCAGCCTGCCAGTTGACGCCACTGCCTAACGAATAGGTGGTTCCCGGGGGAAGAGTGGTAGTCGGAGGGACAGGACCGGACACACTCACCACGAGTGTCCCACCGGACCCGCCCACCGATTCGAAACCGGGCTGGGTTCGATTGAATGACACGTTTGCTGATCCAGTGGCGTATTCCCAGGACTGCAACGGGCCGCGGGCGGGAACGATGATCTGACGGGTAGCCGACCCACCCCATCTCGACGTGTACCCGCTGACAGTCAAGGTCACTGTTCGACCTGACCCGACCGCACTTGCGATAGCGCTTGCGGCGGCTGTGTTTCCAGCGAAGGAGACCCAGCCAGGATCGGCCTGCCACAAAGCTGAGCCCAACGCAACCGTGACCGACGTTGTTGGCACTGTCGTCGACGTGGTTGTCGTTGTGGAAGTGGTGGGCGCAGTGGTTGTAGTCGAAGTCGTCGTTGACGGCAACGTCGTTGTCGTTGAGGTGGTGGTTGTTGTTGAGGTCGAGGTCGTCGTCGTCGTAGTCACAGCGTTCACGACGTAGGTGAACAACGCCTGCGCTGCGTTACCGCTCGGATCCGTTGCAGTGACTGTCCCGCTGAAAGTTCCGGCCGTCGAGGTGTTCAGGGCGATTGTGGTGGGGCAGTTGACTGTGCCGCTGTTGTCGGTGCAGGTGACCGTTGCGCTGGCTGTGTCTCCAACCGTGATTTCGGGAGGCACAACAACACTGACTACCGGCGGTGTTGTGTCGCGAGTCGCAGGAGTCCCTAATGTCGGCAGCTCCGTGCTTCCTTCGACAGGGATCCGCAGTACTGGTTGAGTCGTCTCCAGATAGTCATCGTCAGGAGA
Source organism: Acidimicrobiia bacterium (assembly GCA_043720595.1). Lineage (GTDB taxonomy): Bacteria > Actinomycetota > Acidimicrobiia > Acidimicrobiales > JANYDT01 > JANNBN01. Next base: position 38,625 of record JAYSSK010000205.1, on the reverse strand, counting down.
CTGGAGAACCACGACGCCGTCGCTCACGATGGTGTCTTTCCCAGGGCCTGAGTTGACCCAGCTGACCGCGCTGTCAGCGATGATGACGTCGTCCCCGCCGAGCGCTTCAACTTGTTCCGTGGTGGTGTCTGCACAGATGACGTCTGGGCCCGCTGTGCCGACCAGGACAGGTGCAGATGGAGATGCCACAACGGTGCATTCTGGATACGTCACGCTGACTGACCCCGCAGTCCGCTGACAACTCGTGGTGGAGCTGCAGGACTCGTAGCTGTAGTAGTAGGTCCCGAGAGCGGATCGTGGCGGGCTCGCATCGACCTTTGTCCCGTCCCCGCTGATCGATAGCCACGGCACGTCGCTGATCAACTCGGAGATCGTGAGGGCCCCAGTGTCGTTTCCAATCACGTCGAGCGGGATCGACTGCCCGGCCCGAACAGTGTCAAAATCCGGTTTGGTACACGGAACAGGCGGATTGGGAACATCAAAAGCGGTACTTGAGCTACCGCTCGCCGGATCGACAAACTGAATCGTCCGGTTCGTTGCGCTCACCGGGATACTGAGCTGGGTTACCCCCGAAAGCGACGCGTTGAAGGTCGAAATGACGATGCCGGACACGGCATCGACGAGTCGCATCGGGGACGCTGCTGTCCCTCCACCGAAGATTGAAACCGGGAGCGGCTTGGCGACGCTTCGTTCGCAGCGCCTGGTCTGAACCGAGATGCTGAGCTGCGGGGCGACAAGAGGTGAGTCCGCGAGCGGTAAAGGTTCATCTCGGCCAGCTGAGGTCAGCTCCCTGCCGACTGCTACAGCGGTGTCGCTGAATAGTTCCGTCGTTGACTGAGAGGGATTGAGTCCTTCGCTCGTGGCGGTCGCCGCCACAACTGGGGGATTCACTGGTATCCCGTGAACTGTTCGTGCGCCGAGCCAGCTTCTGAAGAACTGTTCGAGAGCGTTTTTGTTGAGAATCTGGCCTGTTCGGTTCGGATGGAAGTGAGACTGCGTCCCGAACGAGACAACATTGAAGTCTTCCTTCACGAACTCGGGCAGCAAACAACCCAGAAATGCTGCGGTGCTCCCACCCGCCGGCACGCCCGCAACAACGGAAAGACTATTGACGAGATGAAGGCAAGCTCTACTTGCACCCGATTGCGAGAAGGCGAAGTTGTTGATCGCGGGGGAACCAGGACTACAGATGCCACCCTTGTTTGCGTCATAGGTTGGGATCAGTTCGACGTAGTGGATTCCTTTTGAAGCTGCGAGGTTCTTCATCGCAAGGTCGATCTCGACCTGCTTTTGGCGGAAATATGGAGTGCTGTCTTTCCACAATATGGCGGCCGCCTTGCACGCCGTGCTCTGGTTCCAGTCGGTATCGGAGACCGAACCGAACAGCATGGGGTAGCCCATCAAAATGATGGGAGTGGTCCCCGAACGTGCTTTCACTTCGTTGATTGTTCGACCCATGCGAGCAATTGTGATGTCGAGTTTGCGATCGACGAACTGACCGAATGTGGTCACGTTGTCGAACAACGCCAAGTCCGTTGCATCCCCGCCTTTGGGAGCCCAAGGCGAATTGGCGTTGCACGGACCTGAACCCTTCTTGGGCAGTGCAAGGCAATAATCAAGAAGGTAGTTGGCGAACTCCATGTCGTTCCCGCCTATCCCGATAGTGACGTAATCGGGGCGCCTGACCACGGAACCGATCGTGGTCGTTTCGTCATCCCAGCGCAAGACTTGGCGCTTTTCGTTGGTCGTAGCGGTATTCGGACCGTAGGGGCTAGTGCTTTCCAACGGTAGCTGGCTGCCGCCGTTGATTGCCCTCATCGGATCGCTCTCATCGGTGCGAAGGTTGTCCGAAAGTAGGATGCTCGTGGTGAGGTTGTAGGTGCGGGCACCTGAGCAGGAGTAGAGGCGTACATTGGAGTTCACCGAGCCCAACGGACCAGTAGTCGGGTCCGGCGCAGTAACTTGCCGCGCATATGCATACCTCGACCGGTGGCAGCTGTTCTGTTGCGTGTTTGATGACGCATCGAAATAGCCGGAACCTTCACCGGAGGAGTAGGAGTCGCCGAACGCGATAGGTCTCCGTAGTCGACCGACACGGTCTTCGAAAGACTCTCCCGAGTCAGCGACCCCGTTGCCGTTCTCGTCAACTACTAGTCGAAGTGTGAACGACCCTGCCTTCTGAGCCTCCGATGCCGCGATGCTCAGCCCATATACAAGGACGACGCCTGCCTTCTCGAAGGGCCCGCGGAGCAGAACACTGTCTGTTTTTCCGTTGATGACGAAATCGCTTCGCACTTCAAGTACAAGGACGCCCAACGACTTGGCGTTGAATCTGACTTGGGTTCCGTTCTCGAACTTGGCGAGCGGGCCAGCGATTCCGATCAAGACTCGGCCGTCCGGGTGTGTCCACGTGGATAGTTTGATCTGATCGAGGGCCCACCCATTGCTTATGTTGGTGATGGTTTGGCCGCAGACCTTGACTCCTTCCGTAGCTTGCGGAAAGTTCTGCCAACAGGCTTTTCCGTCGGTCAGGGTGGCTTCGCTCAAGACGACGGTGGGGGTTGCTTCAAAGGTGTCGATTCCGGTTCGGCCGTTGCCGAGCTCGCCGCTGCCAGCGAATCCCCAACATTTGGCGGTTCCGTCGGCCAGTTGCACACAAGCGTGGGACAGCGAGAACGACAGCTGTCGGACGCCGCTCACCAGACTTGGCGTCGGGATCGATGAGTTGCTTCTTGTCCCGTTGCCGAGTTGGCCGTAGAAGTTACTTCCCCAACAGGACACGGTCTGGGTGGCCAAGAGGGCGCATGAACTCTGCGCTCCTAACGCCAGGTCTTCGACGTTCGACAGCCCAGTGACGGCAGTCGGTGTGGTTCGGTTTGTGGTGGTTCCGTTTCCGAGCTGACCGGTGTTCCCGAGCCCCCAACATCTCGCTGCACCGGTCTGCAGTGCTGCGCAGGTGTGAAGCGTTCCCAACGCGATAGTTCGTACGTCGCTCAGTCCCGCAACGGTTGTTGGGGTAGGACGGTTCGTTGTTGTGCCGTCGCCGAGTTGACCGAAGTCGTTTCGTCCCCAGCACGCGGCGGTCCGATCGGCTCGAATGGCGCAGGTACTTTCGCCGCCGGCCTCAATGGACAGCACGCCGATAAGATCGCTGACGAGGACGGGTGTGATGGAGTTCGTTGTGGAACCATTTCCGAGCTGGCCGTACTGGTTGCTTCCCCAGCACCGGACGGTTCCATCGATGGACAAGGCACACGTGTGTGCTCTCCCGACGCTGACCGAAGTAACAAGACCGATCCCGGTGACTATCGCAGGTGCAGAAATCCCTGGGGTCGGGTCGGTCCCGGTCTCCCCGCGTTCGTTGCGACCCCAACACCAGACCTGAGTGCTTTCATCGACTGCACACATATGGTTGCCGCCTCCCGTAGCGAGAGAAGCCATCCGTGGTGTTCCAACGGTGTCAGGTCCAGCGTATGGACGCTGAGTAGTCGTGCCGTCGCCCAACTCCTGGAACGAGTTTGTTCCCCAACAAGTCAATTGCTGAGCCGGTTCGATGCCGCAGCTGAAGGCGTATCCGGTCGAAATAATTGACGCTCCGGGCGCACCAGAGAACGTTGCCGGGCTCAAGGCTGGCAACGACTGTGACAGAGCAGGCGGCAACGCAACCAAACCAACAACCCCAACGGCCAAAACCAGGAGAAAAAACAACGGACGACGAGGTCCCGACATCAAGCGCACAACGAATCAAGCCTTTCAAATGCCAACTTCGATCAGAGTCGGCAGCGTACTGAACGAGCACTCACCATGCCGCCAGATGGGCAAAGGCTCGGCAAATTGCCAGCATTTAAACACCACATCCTTGACGTAGCAACGACGGAACCAGTGAACAGAGTGGTAGCTGACCGATGAACTCCGTGCGGCCTCTCGCTTCAGAGGTCGAGTTGTGTCGGAAAGCGCGCCGAGTTGTGTGGATGTCAATCGGGAACGACGGGAACCAGTTCGGAGGTGCAGAACTTGCAGCGGGTGGCATCCACGGCCACGAACTCTTTGCAGAAATCACACTCACGGCTGCCCTGTGCCCGGAAGTTCATGCCGATTCGCATCAGCAGCTTGACGAGGCCGAACAGACACAAGGCGATGATCACGAAACTCACCAGCGCGCTGATGAATTTGCCGTAGCCGACGCGGCCGTCGCCGACCTTCAATGTCAGGTTGTCAAAATTCGGCTGGCCGAAGATCGCACCGATGAACCCCATCAGTACGTCGCCCGCAAATGCTTCGACAACCTTCGAGAAGGCAGCGCCGATAATCACGCCCAACGCGAGGTCGATGACGTTGCCCGAGAAGGCGAAGACTTTGAAGTCCTTCAATGCTTGTTTCATAGCGCTAGGAAATCACGCCGCAACTGCACTATCGCGGATGCCCTCCGACGTTTGGCCGCGAATCAGCGCCGCACGATGACGGTGCGGGTTTCTTCGGTGGCGTCAGCCCAATGGTGTTTGTACGGCATGTCCATTCCGAGGTCGTAACGGGTGATGCCGCCGCCCGAGACCCGATGAATCTCGTGGTCTTGGAGCAGGTGTCCGATGGAGAACGCTTCGTATCCAGTCGCATAGGACACCTGCAGCCCGCGATACGTGTCGCTTCGCAAAGCGCCAAGAATGAACCCGACATCGAGCCCGTCGAGCGTCGCAACCGCAGCACGAAGGCGCCCATCGGCCTGCAGCGGGCCCGACATCGTGGAATAGAACTCGGCCATCTCGCCGCCGAGCAAGCCAGACTCTTCGCGGCCCTTCCACGACAAGCCCTCCACCGCGAGCAAACGACCCATCAACGACTGTGGCTCCCAGTCATCGACTACTTCAATGACGAGACCCTCGGCATCGGCGTGCCGACGAGCCCGACGGATGTTGCGGCGGAACTTGTCACCTCGTTCGAACCACCATCGCTCGATATCCGACACGTCTGCGACAAGGCGCACGGCGTCGGGCCCGGCAAACAACGAGTGCCGCCGTCCGAACGCCTCGATGCATGCCGTGTCGATTGGTGACTCTGAGATGAGGCCCGTAAGAAACACCAGGTCCCAGCCGGCTTCATGTTGCAACGTGTCGGCAACGGCGACAGCCAGGCGACGTGGGTTTTCTCCCACGAGCGGCGAAGCGAACGCCCAAATCGGATCTAGCCCGACAAGTGCATCGGCGCCTTCCATGGAAAGCCGCCCGAAGGCTGCGAACCCATCGGCTGAACAAAGGACCAATTCGGGACCGGCACCCCAAATGGTGTGCGTGGCGAACGCCCAGTCGCTTCCGCTGGACCAATGATCAATTCCAACAGTCAGATCGACCTGACGATCCCACTCGCCGCGCGCGGCGTACAACGCTTCTCGATCCAGCCGCTCCATGAGACCAGTCTGCCCTTGGCTTTAGCGTTTGCGTGCACCCATGTTGGTGAGCAGGTCAGCTTCGGCGCGTTGCGCGATCCGAGACGCGAACGTGAGGCCCGTGAACCACACGGCCATTGACCACGTACCGCAGGCGATAACGCCGATCGGAGTCATCCAGCCAGGTCCGAATCGAACCACAATTCCCATGACAACAGCCACCGGAAAAATGCATGCGCCGATTGCAGCCATCGAACCGACACCGAGCAGACCGATGAGGCAGCCTTCCCCAGAGGTTGGTCGTCTGTTCGCATACGGGTTGTCCTGGTCGTGCTGAGCGAACGGGCTGAGAACTGAAACCATGCAACCGGTGCCGAGTGGTATTCCCCAGCAGACAAGCGTGAGCGCCACCATCAACAGCATGTTGGAAATGTCGCCCGCAAAGATTCCCAGTGCGACGGAAGACACCATCACAGGCGTCACCAGGTAGGGCACCGCTGCCAGGCTTTTCCCCGCAAGCAGCGTCCGCATGGACACACCGGAGCTGGTCTCCATCCACAACGATGAGGCGTCGGCGCCAAGCAGGTTATTGGTAGCGCCGAGGCCGAACAACAGCGACACCGGTGCGAACCAAATGGCCAGGCCGTCGGTCGAACCGGTCCGGAGCATCTGCACGAACGCGAAAGGCGCGCCGATCACCGTGCCGATGACGAAAGCGCTTCGGCGTTGTGGTGCTCGGAACAGGTAGCGAAGCTCTTTCATTGCGACCGCTGCCCAAGGCTTACGGCCAAACACCGTCACGGTGCGACCCATGATCGGATAGCGCTGCTTGCCGACCCGGCGTTCGTGACGCACGCTCTCTGGCAAGACCAGCAGGCGGTCAAGGCCTTTCATCCAGACCAGCAGCAGTGTCCAGGCGACTGCAGCCATTGCCAGGATGCGCAGCGCAGCTGGGCCGTGCAGTCCTTCGCGCACGTCGATGACAGCCTGGCCGATGAACCCTGCAGGAAGCCACCGAATCACGTCGATCGCGTGGTCGTATTGGGTCTCGGACATGACCGTGGTCGACATTGCGCCGAGGAACAGCAACCCGCCGAACGACGACGCTGCGATGATCCCGATGTCTCGCCCGCGTCGCGATCGACCGCTCAGGGCCAGCAATACAGCAAGCGAGCGTGAGGCAGCTAACGAGACAGCAATCAGCGTCAATGTGCAGGCGATCAGCAACACAACATCGGTGAGCGATCCTGAAAACGCGAACACGGCTCCAGACACGCCGGTCAGTGTTGCCAGTGGCACATAACCAGTAAGTGCAGCTGCGACGAACCCGCGGCGCAACTCGTGCGGATGCAATGGGAACAGCGTGACGCGCGACGGGTCCAGTGTGTCATCTACCCCGCCACTCAGCAACGGCCCGAAGACCCAGGCAGCGAAAATGAGGTTGAACTGCAACACGAGGTGATCAGCTGCGTTGATGGGGTCGAACCGGCGCTCGTTCCAGATCCGCAAGAACGTGAAGACAGCACCGCCGAGCGATGCAAACACCATGACGATCATGCCGTACCGAAGCCGCTTGTCGCCCGTGAACGCGTTGCGCAGAATTCGCAGCTTGATGGCCACGAAATGGTGGGTCATCGATGGAGTCCCGGATGGCGAGGAAAACGAAAACGGGCCGCGTGGCCCGCCCGAACCGACAAGATCTGCGCTCACGCGCGTGCCATAACGACTGTCGGCGCTGACGTGTCCGGGCGATCCTCGATCTGCAGCCAGTCAAGGTCTCCAACTTCTCGGCTACCAGCATCTACGGCATCGATGAACGCTTGTTCAAGGGTGCGGCCGGCGCACACATCCGCAGTCTTCCCAGTCGCAACTACGCGACCATCGTGAACGATCGCCACCTCGTCGCACAACCGCTGCACGGTTTCCATGACGTGCGATGAGAAAATCACCGTGCCACCGTTCTCGCGATAGCGGCCGAGCACGTCTTGGATGATGCGCGAAGACACCGGGTCAACCGACTCGAAGGGCTCATCAAGGAACAGCACCGCTGGCACATGCAGCATCGCCGCTCCCAGGCCGATCTTCTTTCGCATCCCCTGGCTGTAATCGGTCACCAGTTCGTTGCGCGCCTTCGTCAAGCCCAGTACTTCCAACAGTTCGTCGGCACGTCGTTTTGCAACCGCCGGGTCCAGGCGTCGCAGAAGCCCAACGTAGGTCAACATCTCAACCCCGCTGAGGCGCTCGAACAGGCGCAGGTCGTCCGGCAGGACGCCGAACCTATGCTTCGCAGCAGTTGGATCGGCCCACACATTCAGCCCATCCACGAATGCGATTCCCGAGTCCGGCCGCAACAAACACGTGATCATCCGCATCGAGGTGGTCTTGCCTGCGCCGTTGGGACCGACCACACCGAAGAACGAACCGCGTTTCACGTGCAGGTCGACGCGCTCGACCGCTACCTTCTCGCCGAATCGCTTCTGAAGTCCGACCGCTTGGACAGCCAGCGCTGGATCGGGTGACATGAACTGCATCGATGGCATACCGGGCATTGTCGGCTCATCGACTGTTTCGCAGCACCACCTTGATCGTCAGCCTGAGGGAATTGCCGGAGAGGAGTAGCTTCAGCTCATGCATGCCACTACCGGTTCGCCCATCAGCGTCTCGCGCGATTCGGCCGATTCCGGCGGAATTGTCACCATCACGTTGAATCGCCCCGAACGCCGCAACCCACTGTCGCGAGACACCATGACGGCGCTTGTCGAGGCTTTCGAAACGATCGCCGCCAGCGACGCAGCCGGGATCATCCTTGCTGCCAACGGACCAGTGTTTTCGGCCGGTCACGACTTCGCCGATATGGCGGGCGCCGACCTTGGCGAACTGAGGTCCTTGCTGCAGTTGTGCACCCGACTGATGACACTGGTGCAGGCGGTCCCACAGGTTGTCATCGCCAAGGTGCATGCGCTGGCTACAGCCGCCGGTTGCCAATTGGTTGCGACGTGTGACCTGGCCATTGCGGCCGACACAGCCAGTTTCGCGTTGCCCGGCGGCAAGGGGGGCCTGTTCTGCCACACACCGCTCGTCGCAGTGTCTCGCAACCTGTCCAGAAAACATGCGATGGAGCTTGCGCTCACCGGCGATCCGATCGACGCAGCGACGGCAGTGCAATGGGGCCTGATCAACCACGCTGTCCCAGCTGACGAACTCGATGCTCGGGTGAATGAGCTTATTCAACGGGCGACCAGGGGTTCTGCATTCTCAAAAGCTGCTGGTAAGCACGCTTACTACACTCAGATTGGCATGGATCAGGCGACGGCCTATAACTACGCGGTGGAAGTTATGGCATCAAACGGGGTCAGCCATGACGGCCAGGAAGGCATCGCTTCGTTCCTCGAGAAACGCCACCCCACCTGGCAAGGAGCCGGACACAATCGCCGGTAGGTTTTCGGAGTGACCGCACATGATCCGCGCGCCGAGGGTTTCGACGTCGATTCTTTTCCGCTCGACGCGGCCCGGATGCACCGATTCGACCCCGGAATGGAAGGCCTGGCCCACGCGGCGGTCCACTATGCGTTAGACCGCATCCGCCTGGACCCGCCACCTCTCGACGGGCCGAGGACGGCCGAGGAACTGTCCGTCTACAGCCCAACGGTGACCTCTGGCGGCATGGGCGGAATGGCGGCTCTTCGCCTTTTCTGTGAACACCTCGCGCCAGCTTCCATCAGCCAGGACCATCCACGGGCGTTGTCATTCGTTCCCACCGCACCAACCGAAGCGTCGGTGGTGTTCGACCTCGTCCTTGCGGCGAGCTCCATCTACGGCGGGTCGTGGATGGAGGGCGCTGGTGCTGTGTGGGCAGAGAACCAAGCGCTGCGCTGGGTCGCCGACCTTGCGGGCTTACCTGCCGAAGCTGGCGGAGTGTTTGTGAGCGGCGGCACCCAGGGAAACCTGAGTGCACTGGTGGCTGCCAGAGAGACAGCAATGTCCAAGTGGGGTCACCGAAAGGGACGGTGGCTCATTGCGGCAACAACCGACGTCCATTCCAGCGTGCGCACCGCAGCGCGGGTGATGAACGCGGAGATACTCTCGGTGCAGGCCGACGAGCGCGGCCGCATGACCGGCGAGGCGTTGCGTGCAGCTGTGGACGAGGCTCGCGCTTCCGGGATCGCAGTCGGGGACATCGACCGTCAGCCCGGATTCGCTGCAGATCAGCCATCGCCACCTGAAGCGATGGTGTTTGCTGTGGCCGCAACCGGCGGAACTACCAACGTTGGCATTGTCGATGACCTCGGCGGCGTTGGGCAGATCTGCCAGAAAGAGCAGCTGTGGTTCCACGTCGATGGCGCGTATGGGGGCGCAGCCCTCGCGGCCCCTTCCGTGCGACATCTGTTCAACGGCATCGAGCATGCCGATTCGTTCATCGTCGACCCACACAAGTGGTTCTTCGCCCCGTTCGACAGCTGCGCTCTGATCTATCGCAACCCCCCGCTTGCCAAGGCTGCGCACACGCAGTCGGCTTCGTACCTCGACGTGCTTCACGACGACGGCGATTGGAACCCAAGCGATTATGCGGTGCATCTCACCCGTCGTGCTCGCGGCCTGCCCTTTTGGTTCTCCCTCGCCACCCATGGTGCCGACGCGTACCGAGATGCCATCGAGGCAAGCCTCACCATGGCCCGCGTCGCCGCCGACATGGTGCGAGCCCACCCAAGGCTTGAACTTGTCCTGGAACCAGAGCTGTCCGTCGTCATGTTTCGCAGGCCAGGGTGGACCGACGAAGACCTGGACACCTGGTCCGATGCGCTGTTGGCGGCAGGAACAGGGTTTGTGGTGCCCAGCAGCTGGCACGGCGACCCGGTGCTGCGGTTCTGCTTCATCAGCCCGCGCACAACAAAAGCTGACGTTGCCTCAATCCTGGCAACGCTGTAGCAAACCGGTAACAAACGCTGGAGATGATCTCGGGCGGCGGAATGCTGCTGAGGGTTGCCTCAAGACTGATCCAGACCTCAGACATCGGTGCTCATGTTTGATACGTTCCCTTACAGCAACCGTCATCACTCCCAAAGGGGCTCCGCCCATGCTCGTCGCCACACTTGATCTTTTCTCCAAAGAAGGAATCCACTGGTTCCTCCGTTGGTGGCACGTCCTCTTCGGGGTCGCCTGGATCGGCCTGCTGTACTACTTCAACTTCGTCCAGGTCCCCTCGTTCCCCAAAATGGAAGCCGCTCACCGCAACGGCGCCATCGACAAGTTGGTTCCACAGGCACTGTGGTACTTCCGTTTCGCCGCATTGGCAACCGCCGCAACGGGCATCGTGATGCTCGGTCTCTATACCGGTGGAGACGACGCTGCGTACTCCTTCGGAAAAGCTTCAGGCGGCACCGGGCACGCCATCTACATGGGCGGACTCATGGGCTTGCTCATGCTTGGCAACGTGTGGCTGGTCATCTGGCCAAACCAGCAAAAGGTCATCGCCAATGCTCGAGGCCTGCTGGAAGGCAAGGCAGCAGATCCTGGCGCAGCAGCGGCGGGACGCAAGGCATTGCTTGCCAGCCGGACCAACGCAATACTGTCGATCCCAATGATGATGTTCATGACGGGTGCCAGCCATTTCTTTGGTGGCGAAGTCTCGGGCGGGGTCAACCTCTTGTGGGTCATTGTGTTGGTCGTGATGGTCGTGCTCGAACTCAGCGCGCTCGGCATGATCGGAGGCATGGAAGGCCCACTCACCAAGCCACTTGCAAAGCACGCCAACATCGCTCACATCGGTGCCCCGCTGGCACTGGTGCTGATGGTGCTCTGGATCGCTCTCGTCTAGGTCGAGGTCAGGACACCGCGCCACACAACGCCGGCGGGGTCATCTCGGACTCATCGGGCATGATCCTTGTCACAAAAGGCCCCTGCAGATGCGGGGGCCTTCTGCTTTGCGGCTCACCCGCACTAAGAAAGAAGACATGACTACGAAACACATCGAGCCTGTTCGCGCGCGTCGCGTTCGGTCCGGCCTTGGGGCTGTTGCCCTCCTGGTGGCCACCGGTTGCGCCAGCGCCGCTGTCAGCCCACCTGCTGAGGCCCAATCACTTGGAACTGCCAAAGCCGTTGTCGTCGGCTTGAAGTCGCTGAAGTTCTCACCAAAGTCCGTCACGGTGAAGGTGAAGCAAAAGGTCGACTTCCGCTGGGACGAGTCGGTAGCGCATAACGTGGTTTTCGACAAAACCCGCAAGAGCAAGACGCTCGCCAAGAAGGGCTCTATTTGGAGCACCACATTCGACAAAGAGGGCACGTTCAAATACAAGTGCACCTTGCATCCAGGGATGGTCGGCGACGTCAAGGTGGCCAAGTAGGAGCGCAGCCTACGAAGCGATGCGCTGCGGGTGCGTGTAGACGTTCATGGACTCGCCGCGCACAAAGCCGGCGAGGGTGATCCCCATCCGTTGAGCCGTTTCGACCGCAAGGCTCGACGGTGCGCTGACCCCAGCCACCATGGCAAGCCCAGCGACTGCCGCCTTCTGCACGATCTCGTATGAGGTGCGGCCCGACACGAACAGAATTCGGTCGTTGGCCGGCACGCGCCCGTCGAGAACCATCCGGCCGATCACCTTGTCGACGGCGTTATGACGTCCGACGTCTTCGCGTGACATGAGCACCGAACACTGAGGGTCCAGGATCGCAGCTGCGTGCAGCCCACCAGTTGCCGCGAACACTTTTTGCCGCTGGCGCAACACTTCAGGAACCCCCAGCAGCGCAGCGGCACTCACGACGAACGAGCCTTCCAATGGCACGGGAGTGGTGCAGGCAGCGAGATCGTCCAACGTCTGCGTACCGCACACCCCGCACGACGAGTTGGTGGTGAACGCGCGTGGCCTCACGTCGAGCGGGTGCGCGGTTCGAACCGTGACGATGTTGTAGCGCTGCTCCTCGCCCTCCGGCACCTCGCAGAACTTCACTTCCCGAACCTGGTCCGGGCTGGTGATCAATCCCTCGGACCACAGAAACCCGACTGCCAACTCAAAGTCATGCCCGGGCGTCCGCATGGTTACCGATACGTCGGCACTGTGCTGCCCCGGCCCGCCGGCACGGATGGACAACGGCTCCTCCGTGGCAAGCCTGTCCGGTTTGATGGTTGACCCGCCCGGCGTGAGCACCGTGACTGTCACCGAGGTCGTCGCCTTTCGCATTAATCCCCAACCTACCGGCCCGAGAAATGCGCCTGGTCGGCCAACGGCGGCAGATGTGCCGGACGTCGGTGTGGACTCGTTCCCTTGTTGGGATATGCGAAGGCTGTCGTCGTCAGGCAGACTGTGATGTGCCGTCGAATGAGCAGAACGCTGAGAGGGAAGCGGCATGGGTGCGAGTTCCTCGCGAACTGGACGAGTTGGTGGCGGAAACCGGCATCACCAGGGTCGGCGTACCAGAGTGGAGACCGGTTGGTTTTGAAGAAGGTCGGCGAAGCGCCTACGAATTTGCAGCTGAGGGCTACTTTGTCGAATCCAAAGCATTTCCGACTGCAGACGTGATTCTGTTGAAAGTTTGGGAGTATGGCGACCCGGAGCCCACTTGGGAGGAAGTGGCGGCCACCGCTCTTCCGTCGCTGAAGTTCGAGTTCCATTCCACTCAACGTCAACAGACCTTCTGCGAATACGCGGTCGACGCCATAGTTTCGAGAAAGTTCACCGAAGAGGCAGGCGCCGTTCAGTTCATCAACCAGAACGTTCACTCGATTCCATTGCCCACACATCCACACGCGACGGATGCTGCGTTGTCGGACTGGGTCCGCCGAATCGTTGAGGCGGCCTCCGCTTCGAAGTCAGCTCCAACGGAAGCGATCGCACCCACAGCGCTGCGGTCCCAAGCCACGCGCTGGTGGACTCGTACTGCGAAGTAGCAATGTGGGCGCACCCAGCGTTCAGGTTGCCCCACCCGGTCCAGACGCACCTTCGACTCGCCCCTCAGCTACCCTCGACCCCGTGTTACAGGTCAACGGAGACAGATTGCTGGCGCGGTTGCGTGAACTGGGCGAGATAGGGGCCATCACCGGACCGAACGGCGAATCTGGCTCGGCGCGCCTTGCCCTGTCAGATGAGGACAACGCGGGTCGAGACTTGGTGAAGACCTGGATGACCGACCTCGGCCTCCACGTCACCATCGATACCATCGGCAACGTCATCGGCGTTCGCCCCAACCGCGACGGCAGCATTGAGCGCCCCGTGATGAGCGGCAGCCACATCGACACGGTGCGAACTGGCGGACTGTATGACGGCAATCTCGGCGTGCTTGCAGCGCTGGAAGTTATTGAACGGTTGGAAGAAACCGAGACACCAACCAACCGGCCCGTCGCCGTTGGATACTTCACCAACGAAGAAGGCGCCCGGTACAACCCAGACATGATGGGCAGCCTGGTCTATTGCGGCGGGATGACTGCTGAAGAGGCCCACGACGTTGTAGGCATCGACGGAACTCGGGTAGGTGACGAGTTGGTGCGTATCGGATATCTCGGAACGTCGCCCTGTCCCGGCCCGGCACCGCATGCCTTCGTCGAACTGCATATTGAGCAGGGCCCGGTGCTCGAAGCGGAAGACTTCCGAATCGGTGCGGTCACTGGGGTGCAAGGCATCTCGTGGCAGGAACTCACCATTAGCGGACAGTCCAACCACGCGGGCACCACACCAATGTCGATGCGCCACGATCCGGGGTATGTGGCCGCCCGTATTGCTGTATTCGTACGCGAGCTTGCATTATCGATCGGGCACCCGCACGTGGGTACCGTCGGGCAGATCAAGCTGCACCCAAACCTGGTCAACGTGGTGGCAGCTACCGCGGTCATGACGGTGGATCTGCGCAACACGAACGAGGCGCTGCTGCAAGAGTCAGAACAGCGCCTTGCGTCGTTCATCGCCGCGGTTGCAGAAGATGAGGGGGTCACCATCACGTCTCGCACCCTCGCCAGGTTCGAACCAGTGGCATTCGACGAGCAGATGATCTCGCTCATCGAACGGACGGCACAGGACATGGGGAACAGGGTGAAACGGCTGCCGTCTGGTGCAGGTCACGACGCCCAGATGCTGGCCCGCATGTGCCCCACCGCCATGATCTTCACGCAAAGCCACAAGGGCATCAGCCACAACCCTGCCGAGTACACCAACCCAGAAGATCTCGTGATGGGCGCCAACATTCTCGCCAGCGTCATGCTCACCCTCAGCGAAACGGACGTCGTCTGATGAATTCGCCACAACCAACCCCCCGAGTCCTCACCGTTGCTGGCGCGCAGATGGGTCCTGTGCAGAAAGACCATACGCGCGCTGAAGTTGTAGAACGCCTCATCGTGATGCTGCGCAACGCCGCGGGACGCGGGGCCAAGCTTGTGGTGTTCCCAGAACTTGCGCTCACCACGTTCTTCCCGCGATGGTGGTCCGAAGACCAGGCCTTCATCGAGTCTTGGTTCGAGACTTCGATGCCGTCACCAGTCACACAACCGCTTTTTGACGAAGCGAAGCGTCTCCAAGTCGGGTTCATGATCGGCTACGGCGAACTCAAGATCGCCGCCGACGGCACACGCCACCGGTACAACACCACCATCTGCGTCGAGCGTGACGGACAGGTTGTTGGCCGCTATCGCAAGGTGCACATTCCTGGCCACGAAAGCTACGAGCCGCATCGAGCGTTCCAACACCTCGAGCGTTACTACTTCGAGTCGGGCCCCGACGGGTTCGGTGTGCATCGAGCGTTCGGCGGCATCGTCGGAATGGCCACCTGCAATGATCGCCGGTGGCCCGAAACCTATCGAGTGATGGGCCTGCAGGGAGTGGAGCTGATCGGTATCGGCTACAACACGCCCATCCACTACGCCCCAGACCCTGCGCAGAACAGCTTGCAGGGTTTCCACAACGACATCTGCATGCAATCGGGTGCGTACCAGAACGGTACATGGGTGGTCGGAGTTGCCAAAGGCGGAAACGAAGAAGGCGTCGAGTCGCTCTGCCAGTCCGCCATCTACGCGCCGTCAGGCCAGATCGCCGCCCGAGCGCTTACCACCGACGACGAAGTTATCGTGGCCGATGCCGACCTCGATCTGTGCTTCAAGTTCAAGCACACGCTGTTCCAGATGAGCCGGTACCGCGAGCCGCAGCACTACAGCATCATCACGGCACAGAAGGGCGTGGTCGAGCCGGCCCAGTTGCCTGCCGGGCACCCCTGGGCACAGGTCTAGCCAGGGTCGGAGGCCTCTTACGGACGAAGGGCCTCGAGTTCGAATAGCACCACAGGAGCGTCGTGACGCGCCCACAGACCTGCACCTAATTGGCGGAAGTACGGCGCGAGAGTACGGCGGTACCATGCTCCGCTGCGCCAGTGCACGTCCATGTCGGTGTGAGCGGGGTCGACTGCATGGGTGCGATCCCATGAGGTGGTTACTTCAAGGTAGAGCAATGATCGAGTCGCAGCAGCGAGGTTGGCCACGGCGGCGGCACAGCGGTCGTTTTCCAGGTATTGAAGTACGGACAGGCAGATCGTCAGGTCATATGCGCGCTTTGGAGCCCAGCCCGCGATGTCCACCTGTTTGTGTCCATACGTGGTGCACGCGTGCTTGCTGATCTCGGTGCCGCGATACCGAACGCCAGGGTGATGCACTGCCAGCGCACGCCCGATCCCACCGGTTCCTGCACCCACGTCGAGCACCGAGCGAACTGGGATCTGCCACCAGGCTGCGAGCCCCATGATCCCGCGCAGCAGCGCATCCAGGCGCTGCTGATCGTGCACCTTGTCGTGGTCGTAGTGCCGTGCGTAGTACGCCGCGTCGAACTGGTCGAACTGATCGTGTGAACCGGCCACACGCCATCCTCACAGGTCTCAGGCGGAAACACGAACACTCCGAACAACATCAGATTCGTCAAAGGCTGAGCCTCACCAACCACGAAGATCGACGGACCATCGATCCAGAACAGCGCAACCCGATGCAGCTGCAGCATCGTCGATGAGGTAATACGCCTCGTGATAAGCGACCGTCGGGTCGCAATGCGCTGGCACAATTCGCACGCGGTCGCCAACTCCTATGTGTGCCAACCGACCATCGGCATGGGGGTGGAACGTGATGTGCTCGTCTGAACAGAACCACACATCGGCGCCGGCGATTTCCGGGTTGCCGTGGTCCATGCCGAAAGCCTTCAAGCCGGCGTCGGCGACGGCGAAGCTCTTCCCAGCCCGGTTGACCGAGATGACGCTCGCCTCGACCCACAACGCCTGGCGGAAGCCCAGATCGAGGGTCGCGTACTGCGAGTCGAGCAGCGCATACGAGCCAGCTTGGATCTCGTTGGCCCACGTGTTGACCAGGTGCGTCCCGGTGCCGCCGGCAGACACCAGTTCGCCACCCACCTGGGCGTGTGCGGCCAACAGCAACGACATCGCATGCTCCACTTTCGCCAGCTGTTCATCGGGCGGCGCCATCATCAGATGGCCCTCATAGCCCATCACCCCGCGCACCGTCAGCCCAGCGGAACGGGCCAGGTCTGCGAGTCGTCCGGCTTCTTCGGGTTCGCAACCGCACCTCGGGAGGCCGACGTTCACGTCGATCACCACTTCGCGCACACCGCCACGACGAGCAGCCCGAATGGTTTCGTCGGAGTCCACTGCCAGTGTCACCCGCGCACTGCTATCGACCAGCGCTCCCAGCCGACGCGCGTCGGCGACCTCGTTTGCGAGCAACAGGTCCTCACCCAAGCCAGCCGCGGCCAGCCCTTCCATCTCACGAATGGTTGCGCAGGTGAACGACCGGTGGCCAATTGCAGCCTGGGCCTTGGCGATAGCCGTGCTCTTGTGGGCCTTCACGTGCGGCCGCAGCCGCGCGCCTGGAAGACGCTGAGCCATGAGCGCAAGGTTGTGCTGAAACGCCGCAGCGTCGAGCAGGAGCGCCGGTGTGGTGAGGTCGCCAGAGGTGGTCACCGGCACATCTTGGCCCAGCACCACTAGCCTCACAGCCGTGAGCGCAACAACTCCGGGCCTTGTCTGTGGGCATCACCACTTGTATTCAGCGCTGGCGCGCGGCATGCCCGCACCGCCCAAGGCGGCCACCAGCTTCGGAGAGATCCTGGAACAGGTGTGGTGGCGGCTGGACTGCGCGCTCGACCTCGAGATGATCCGCTGGTCCGCCATGCTCGGCGCATTAGAAGCACTGGAGTGCGGCACCACAGCGATCATCGACCATCACGAAAGCCCAAATGCCATAGAAGGCAGCCTTGACGTCATCGCACAGGCATGCGCCGAAGTAGGCGTTCGTGTCCTCACGACGTACGGGGTCACAGACCGGCACACGTCTTCGGGCGTCATCGCGGTGGAAGGCCAACCGCCAGCATCTTCGGCTTCCAGACCGGCCCGAATGACCGACGCTGCCCGCCGGGGCCTCGCCGAGAACGAACGCTTTATCAAGGCAGGCGGACACGGCATGGTCGGCATCCACGCTGGCTTCACATGTTCAACCGAAACACTCGAAGCCGCTGCAGACGTGGCGTCTCGTCTCGGGGTGGGCGTCCACGTTCACGTCTCTGAAGGCCCCGGCGATGCCGACGCCGGTGCGCGCCTTGAACGCCTTGCGCAGGACAACTGGCTCCTTGTCCATTGCGTGCACCTCGACCGAGACCTGCCGGGCACCATCGCCCACAACGCACGGTCCAACATGAACAACGCGGTCGGTTACGCCGCACCGGCTGCTCGGCCGAACCGCATCGTGCTCGGAACAGATGGCATCGGCGCAGACATGCTGGAAGAGTTTCGATTGTCCTATGCGCGCTTACGAGAGTACGACGTTCAGCAGACCCCAGACACCGTGTGGAGTTGGCTCGAGAACGGGTGGGATCTCATGCCTGAAGCCAAGACCGACACGGTCACCTGGAACTACGACCCGGTGGAGGCATGGCACATTGCGTTCTCACCGGGTGTCAGAGCTCAGCGGGTCGTCAGGGCCGACGGCAAGGTGCTGCTTGACGAGTGCCGGGCGCTCACTGTCGATGGCCAGGAGGTGCGGGCCAAAGCCCAAGAACAAGCAGCCCGCCTGTTCGCAAAGCTCTAGCGCCCTGGCCAGGAGTTCAGGTGTCACGTTTCGCGCGTCTATGACCAAAACGTGACACCTGAACGAGCCGCGCCGAGGCTGGGTCTGCAACTCTCCGCTTCCGTGCGAGGCTGACCGACGACGAAGGGGTGTCGGAGCAACACATGAGCCAGACAACAAACGCTGCAAACACCCATGGTGACCGGCTCGTCCGCACCGCGCCCGATGCGGCACCAGCCGACACTCCGCTCCTCGCTCGCATCCGCCAGTCGGTCATCGGTGACGACCTGGTGATGGACGGCCCGTACGGTCCCCGGCGCATTACCTACGCGGACTACACCGCGTCAGGCCGCTCGTTGTCGTTCATCGAGGACTACATCCGCGAAGAAGTGCTCCCCCGCTACGCCAACACCCACACCGAGTCATCGGGCACCGGGTTGCAGACGACCCGGCTGCGGGAAGATGCGAGGCGCATTATTCACGGCGCCCTTGGAGGCAACGAAGACGTGTGCGTGATTTTCGCTGGGTCGGGTGCCACCAGCGCCATCGATCGGCTGATCGGCATCATGAACCTGCGCATCCCGGCAGACCTCGACGACCGGTACCACCTGTCGGCACAGATCCCGGCTGATGAACGGCCTGTGGTGTTCGTCGGTCCGTTCGAGCACCACACCAACGAACTGCCCTGGCGCGAATCGATCGCCGATGTAGTGGTCATCCCCGAAGACGCCGACGGTCACATCGATCTGGCCCGGCTTGAAGCCGAACTCGTCACCTATGCCGACCGACCGCTCAAGATCGGGTCGTTCTCCGCGGCGTCCAACGTCACCGGCATCATCTCCAACACCTGCGCCATCGCCGACCTTCTGCACCGCCACAGAGCACTGTCCTTCTGGGATTTCGCAGCCGCCGCACCGTATGTAGACATAGAGATGTTTCCCACGTGCGAAGCCCATCCGCTTGCGTACAAGGATGCCGTCTTCATCAGCCCGCACAAGTTTGTCGGTGGCCCCGGCACTCCAGGAGTGCTGGTGGCACGGCGAGAACTGCTGCGCAACCGTGTGCCACATCTCGTGGGCGGCGGCACCGTCGCCTACGTCAACCCGCTGGAACATCGATATCTTGACGACCCTGTGCACCGAGAGGAAGGTGGTACACCGGCCATCGTCGAGTCCATCCGCGCCGGCCTAGTCTTCCAACTCAAGCAGGCGGTAGGTGTAGCCACCATACGGGCGCACGAAGAGGTGTTCTGGCAACGCGCGGTGGCAACTTGGGACGCAAACTCAGCCATGCAGGTCTTGGGCAACACGCGGTCCGAGCGGCTCTCCATCGTGTCGTTCGTCATCCGTCGTCCTGGCGGCAAATATCTGCACCACAACTTTGCGGTGGCGTTGCTCAACGACCTGTTCGGCATTCAGTCACGGGGCGGATGCTCGTGCGCCGGGCCGTATGGGCACAGACTTCTTGGGATCGACATCGAACGCTCTCACGAGTTCGAGAGCGAGATCACTCACGGCTGCGAAGGCATCAAGCCCGGCTGGACGCGGGTGAGCTTCAACTACTTCATCTCCGAGACGGTGTTCTCGTACTTGGTCGACGCGGTCAACTTGGTGGCCGAGCATGGCTGGAAACTGTTGCCCGAGTACCACTTCAACCCGGCCACCGGCTTGTGGCGACACCACAGCGGACCCGTTGAACCGCCGTTGCGATTGTCTGATGTTTCCTACGACCCCGCAACAGGCGACATGATCCGCCCAGCAGTGGCACAGCTCCGAGCACCCGAGTCAGCGCTTCGAGGTTACCTAGTGGATGCCCGCGCACGCTTCGCAGCAGCTGAACCGTGGACCGAACAGCCCCTGACGGCCGGCACATTGTCGGCGGCCTTCGAACACCTGCGCTGGTTCGAGCTGCCAAGAGCTTCGCTCTCCTCCTGACCGTCTACCGCACTCTGGGGCAGCAACCGGCCGGGTGGACGGGGCCGAGGGCAAGCAGGCAAGCTGACAACCATGAGCATCCCTGTTTTCGACTGGATTCAACATCACCACGATCTCCGGCCGTCCAAGGTCGCCATCATCGACCTCGGAACAGGTCGGCGGCTCACCTACGGCGACCTGCATAAGCGGGTCGACGGCCTGACTGCATTTCTCCGCAGCCGAGGGATCACAAAAGGTGATCGGGTCGCGGTACTCGCCCGTAACGGCAATGAGTACCTCGAGTCGCAGTTCGCCTGCGGCCGTCTCGGAGCGATCGCAGTATTTCTGAACTGGCGTCTCACGGTGCCCGAGCTGGAATACATCTGCAACGACTGCACTCCACGGTTCATGATCCACGACTCGACGCTGGCCCCGGTTGCGACTGACTTACAGGGTCTTTGCGGCATCGGCGAACTGCTCTGCATCGACCAGGGAGCGGGAGACGAAAACCCGTTTGAACAGGCCGTCGCCGCCCACGAAGCGACTCCAGTCGCACACGAGCCGCTCACCCACGACGACCCGTGGGCGATCATGTACACCTCGGGGACCACCGGCCACCCGAAGGGTGCGCTCATCACCCACGGGATGACGTTCTGGAACTGCATCAACCTCGGTATCCCGGCACGGATATCGCCAGACACCGTGCACTTGAGTGTGCTCCCGCTCTTTCACACCGGCGGCCTCAACTGCTATTCCAACCCGGTTTTCCATGCTGGTGGCACGGTCATCATCGCCCAGGCATTCGACCCGGGTGAAGCGCTGCGGGTCATCAGCGACAAGTCCTACGGCGTCACCCATTTTTTCGCGGTGCCAGCGCCGTATCAGTTCATGATGCAGCACCCCGATTTCGAAACGGCCGATCTGTCGCGTCTCCGTGTGGCCGGTGTCGGCGGCGCTCCCTGCGCGCTTGCGATCATCGAGACCTGGGCGGGTCGCGGCGTGGAAATCGTGCAGGGTTACGGCATGACCGAGACCAGTCCGGGAGTCACGATGCTGGACCCTGCCGACGCGCTCCGCAAGATCGGCTCGGCAGGCAAGCCGCTGTTGCACACTGGTGTGCGCATCGTGCGGGAAGACGGCACGGACTGCGACCCAGGCGAGGTCGGTGAGTTGTGGACCAAAGGGCCGAACATCACGCCTGGTTACTGGAACAAACCCGAGGCAACCGCAAGCAGCTTCCACGACGGTTGGTTGAAGACCGGCGACGCAGCCAAGCTCGACGACGAAGGCTTCATCTACATCGTCGACCGCTGGAAGGACATGTACATCTCGGGGGGCGAGAACGTCTACCCCGCAGAGGTTGAGAACGTGCTGTTCCAGATCCCAGCCGTTGCAGACGCAGCGGTGATCGGCGTACCGAACGACAAGTGGGGCGAGGTTGGCTTGGCGGTGCTGGTGCTGAAGTCAGGAGAGATCATCGACCGTGCAACCGTTGTGGAACATTGCGTGTCGAGGTTGGCCAAGTTCAAAGTTCCGAACGACATCGCCATCGTCGAAGAATTGCCACGCAATGCCACCGGCAAGGTACTCAAGCGCGAACTCCGTGTGCAGTTTGTAGGAGAATCAGCGCCGGCCATTTCCTGAGTTGCGAGTTCAGCAACGACTAACTTGACCGACCCGAGCGAACACCTCTGGAAAGAGAGTCCGGGCGAATTTCGTTCCGCCTGAGATCTCGAGATGTGTTCCGTCCCAATAGTCGTTCGCGTCCATCACCTGTTGGTTGAACAGTCGTTCCGTGACATCGGCGGTGTACAGACGATCCGAAGTTGATGCTGCACCGATCGAGCGGATCGCGGCGTTCAGAGATGCGCGTTCGGGGTCGATGATTTGTCGGCGTGCAAGTTCGGAGCGCAGCGGCGTCATTGTGCCCATCACGATGTCGGCGTTCGGAGCAAGGCGCTGCAGCTGAGACACCAGTTGGCGGTAGTCCTGTGGTGAGCCTCCGTTGGTTCCGATATTGAGCACTATGACGTCTGGGGTCAGGCCGAGCGAGAATCGACTTACGTCGAGCAGCATGTCGCCCACGCTGTATCCGCCAAGACCGGAGTGCGAAAACTCGTCGGTCACGCCTGGCGGCGGAATCGCACCCCATCGGAGCGCCGACCCGGGTGCTCCGATATGACCTCGAAACGCGACTTGTTGTCCGGCACCAACCAACTGTCGATACAACTCGTGCCGGTACGAGTCTGTGAACCCGATCCGGTCGCCGTAGCCACCGACGGTCAAGGAATCGCCGAGCGGCCAGACGCGTACAGCGCAACTTGCAGCAATAGTTGTGGTCGGACGGGTAGTTGTTGTAACTGTTGTCGGGGCTGGTGTCGGAATCACGGTGGCCACGGTCGTGGTGGTGGCCAAGGGGGTAGGACGAGCCGTCGTCGGGGGGCGCACGGTTGTCGTCGGCCCGGCTGTCGTCGGAGGCTGGATTGTCGTCGGAGGCTGGGTTGTGGTCGTCCGAGTGGTTGGAGGGCTCGGAGAAATCGGAGGCGTCGGCGGTCGGGTGGTGGGCGGCTGGAGCGTGGTGACGACGACGGTGGTTAGCGGCACGGTCGGGCGGGCCGTCGTGTTGGGGTTCGTCGGGACAGAGGTCGTTGGCACGCGAGTCGTAGTGACGCTCGTGGTGGAGGCGAGGGTCGTGGCAGCGACTGTCGTGGGGACCCGACTTGTGGGTGCGAGCGTTGTGGCAGCTCGGGTGGTCAGCACGATTGTCGAACTCGCGATTGTGGAACTCGCCACCGTGGTTCCGCTCGTGGTCGTCGCAACCGTTGAAACGAGCGTCGAGACGGCGGTCGTCACGGTGGGGGCAACCGTGGGGGCAACCGTGGGGGCAACGGTGGTCCCCGTTGGAAGCGCAACGGCGTAACTCGATCCATTGGCAAGCCAACTGCCCGGAGCGGCCGAACTCGCTGCCACCGTTGTCGGAGCCGCTACCGAAATCACGGGTGCTGGGTTGCCCGGCACCAACGGGGGAGCAGTCGATGATGGGAGGGATTCGGCCGGACCGACGGGACCGCTCACCTCGACGGCAAGGACAACTGCTCGGGTAGTCCGTCGGCCAACGACCGCCTCAGACGCACGGATGTAGCGCCGACCGGGGCCACCAAAGGTCACGCTGAAGCGCAAGCGACCCGACCGCGGTGCGGCTGCAGCTGCGAGCACCTGGGCTCCTTCTAGCAGCTCGACGTTGGCTCCACGGATGAGACCGGACACATCGACAACTGCGGGCACCCCTACAACCGCCGTGTCTGGCGCAACCATGGCGAGGCGAACGGCCGCCTCGCTTGGCCGCATTGTCAAGATCAGCGGAACAAGGGCCACCAACGATGCACTGCACAACACCATTGTCGTGCGGTACCCCGTGGGCCTGCTGCGGCCAATTGTCAAGCCGATTGAAGACTGAACTGGACCCCGCTGATCCATCCGATTTGCCGAATTCCACGCCATAAGTCATCACTTTAGATGACTCGGCATCACGTTCAACCACCGAGAGTGATTTGTTCGCTCGAGTGGTGAGGCAGAACACCTCGGAACGGGCTTCGGAGGTGGTCAGCCCCTAGCGGTGGGGGCAATCTCTCTCGTTGCTACTCGAGCTGCAAGAGGCTGTCGCCGCCGGTCAGGGTTCCGGCGGCCCGGTAGACGTCGAGCTTGGCCTTGGTGTCGGTGATGTCGAGGTTGCGCATGTGCAGCTGGCCGATGCGGTCGAGCGGGAGGAACTCACCTTCGCCGGACTCCATGGACAAGCGCTCCGGCTTGTACGTGAGGTTGTCCGAGACGGTGTTGAGAATGGTCCAGTCGTCGCCACGGCGCAGGCGGACGGTGACTTCGCCGCTCACTGCTGACCCAACCCAGCGTTGCAAGGATTCGCGCAACATCAGGCTTTGCGGGTCAAACCATCGGCCTTCGTACAGCAACCGGCCCAGCTTGCGGCCGAAGGAGCGGTAGTTGTCGATGGTGCCCTCGTTGTGAATGCCGCTCACCAGGCGCTCATAGGCAATGAACAGCAGCGCCAGGCCAGGTGCTTCGTAGATGCCTCTGCTTTTTGCCTCGATGATCCGATTCTCGATCTGATCGCTCATCCCAAGTCCGTGACGCCCACCGATCTGGTTCGCCGCAAGCAGCAGGTCGACCTTGGAGTCGTATCGAACACCATTGAGCGCAACGGGCCAGCCCTGGTCGAACGTGATGACAACCGATTCAGGCTCAACAACCACATCGGCGTCCCAATGACGAACACCCATGATGGGCTCGACAAGGTCCATGCCTGCGTCAAGGAACTCCAACTGTTTGGCTTCGTGCGTGGCGCCCCAAATGTTGGCGTCCGTCGAGTACGCCTTTTCGGTGGGGTCCCGGTACGGAAAACCCCGGGCAATGAGCCATTCGCTCATTTCCTTGCGACCGCCCAATTCGTCAACGAACTGCTGATCCAGCCATGGCTTGTAGATCCGCAGGTTGGCATTCACCAACAACCCGTAGCGGTAGAACCGCTCGATGTCGTTGCCCTTGTACGTGGACCCGTCGCCCCACACTTCGACCCCGTCGGCGTGCATCGCACGGACCAACAGGGTGCCGGTGACGGCACGCCCAAGCGGGGTGGTGTTGAAGTACGTCTTGCCAGCGGTCGAAATATGGAACGCCCCGCATTGAAGGGCCACGAGACCCTCGTGCACCAACTCCTCGCGGCAGTCGACGAGGCGAGCGACTTCTGCACCGTAAACCTTGGCCCGATCAGGCACGCCAGCGATGTCTGGCTCGTCGGCCTGACCGAGATCGGCCGTGTACGTATACGGCACAGCCCCCTTCTCGCGCATCCAGGCGACCGCAGCGGAGGTGTCGAGACCGCCAGAGAACGCGATCCCTACTCGTTCGCCGACCGGCAGATTCATCAGCACCTTTGACATGGCGCATCACGCTAGCGGCGCTGTGATCAACCCTTGGCGTGAGCTGGCATGTTCCCGTCACGCCCTCGCCAGGTCCCGTCGAGGCTCCAACCTTGGGTGGTCTTGCAACCAAGCGTGCGATTTCAGGCCCGTGCAAGCGTTCCCCACCTCACGTTGGTTGCTGCGTCGGCAACGTTCGTTGCGAGACAGGCAACGTTGGTTCTCCGGAGGTCTGGTTGACTAGCTCAGTGGTCAGGTCTCCGAGCGGCGCCCGTCCACGTCTGGGCCTTGACGAGGGTTCGGGGATTCGGAAGCGGCCGAAGCAACCAGTCAGGCGCACACGAACTCGCCGGGATCGGTCCACCGCACTTGTCGCGACAGCGCTCTTGCTGGCCACCGTGGCTGTACTGCTCTGGCCTGGACGCGCTGCCTGGAACCGTCATCAAGCTTGGCAGCGCATCGGTTCCTGTTCGGCGATTGGCCAGTCCGACACGGTGACGTGCCAGGGCGTTGAACTGGTGGAACTGCGGCTGCCGGACAGTTTCGCGGCTTGCACCGAGATCCGTCCGCTGAACAACGGCGCCTGCACCGTGCTGGTGAACCAGGAAGTCCACGCTCGCTTCGCGGCCGCCGTCACCGAAATCGATTCCTCCGGCCTTGGGCGACACGTAACTTTCTTCGGAACCGTGAACCGCCGCCGCTGCAAGGACGCCGTCACGGGAGGTTTCATCGATGGCTGCATTTCCAAGCACAGCTACGGGCTGGCAGCTGACCTCCGCTCGTTCGCCGACAACGCCGACTGGGACCAGGTCGTTGCGCAGCAGCCCGGTGTACAGCAGATGATCGACATCTTCCGTGCGCACGGATTCACCTGGGGCATGTCATTCCAATCGAACCCCGACCCACAACATGTGCAGTGGACCCCCTAGATCCTGTCGCTCGTGAATTACCCTGGTTTTGCAACTCTAAGTTGCAACGAGTTGACCGCGTGTGGGAGACTCTTTCTATGTCTAACCCTGTCCTCACCCCCAAGGCCTTCGAGCGCGCCGGAACCGGCGGCTCGGCAGTCATGACCAAAGAAGCAACTGCAAACGCCATTGCCACGTTGTTCGGTGTCTTCGGCATCGCCGCCACGTTTGGTTGGCAGCTCACCAAGCCAGACGTATTCGGAAACTTTCCTGCCTGGACGATGCTCGTTGCCATCGGAGCATTCGGCGTAGCGCTGGTCACCGCGTTTCGCCCACAGCAGGCCATGCCGCTCGGCCTGACCTACGCAGTGCTGAAGGGCCTCTTCGTCGGTTCGTTCTCTCACGTGCTCAACGTCCGTTACGACGGCATCGCCCTCCAGGCCTTGCTCGCCACCGTCGCGGTGTTCGCAGTCATGTGGACGCTCTGGCGTACCGGCACCATCAAGGTGACCGACAAGTTGCGCAGCATTGTGCTCACCGCCACCCTCGGCGTGGCAGCGATGTACCTTTTCTCGTTCATCGCCAGCTTTTTCATCAACGTTTCGTTCCTCTCCAGCCCCTCGCCGCTGGGCATCGCAATGTCCGTACTCATCGCCGGGTTGGCCGCGTTCAACCTGCTGATTGACTTTGACCTCATCGACAAGGGCATCAAGCACGGCGCACCTGCCCACATGGCCTGGTACTCCGGGTTCGGTCTGCTCGTTACCGTGGCGTGGCTCTACCTCGAGATCCTGCGCCTGCTGGTCAAGCTGAACCGGCGCTAACGCACCTGCGCCCACCCGGCCCTTCCCGGCCCCACCCGGCGAAGCGCATCCCACCAATGCGCGCAACTCGGGCGATTTTCTGACACAACTCGGCCAAAACGGGCTGGAACTTTGCCCGAAAGGCCGAGTTGCGCGTATGTGTACCCCGAGTTGCGCGTGCTTCGGGGCTTTACATTTCGTACAATTGCCACATGACCCAGACGACGCAGCGAGTTGCCCTCTACCTGCAGGATGCCCACACCATTCGCGAGGGTATGGACATCGTCCAATACGCCGAGCAGAAAGGTTTCGACGCGGTCTGGCAGGCAGAGAGCCGTCTCGTGCGCGACTCCATCCCTCCCATGGCAGCGTTCGCTGCCGTCACCGACACCATCAAGGTCGGCTCGGGTGTCGCGGACTGCTGGAGCCGAAACCCCGCGCGTCTCGCAGCGACGTTCTCCACGCTCGACGACCTGGCCCCCGGTCGCATCATCTTGGGCTTGGGCGCATGGTGGGACCCATTGGCGGCCAAGGTTGGCATCGAACGAGCCCGGCCGCTCACCGTCATGAAGGAAGTCGTGACCGTTTGCCGGGCCTTGCTCGCCAACGAAACCGTGACGTTCAACGGCCACTACGTCAAGGTCGATGGCATCGAACTGGACTACGTCTACCAGGACCGCCGGGCAAAAGACGTGCCCATCTACATTGGCGCAACCGGCATGCAGATGATGGAACTCACGGGCGAAATCGCCGACGGGGTGGTGCTCAACTATCTCGTTTCGCCGGACTACAACGCTAAAGCGATGGAGGCCCTCGACCGCGGCGCTGCGAAGCGCGGTAAGTCCGCATACGACATTGACCGCCCACAGCTGGTGGTCTGCTCAGTACACGAAGACCGCAAGACTGCCCTCGACATGGCGCGGATGATGGTCACCCAGTACCTGGGCCAGCAGCCCCACATCATGAAAGCCAGTGGTGTGCCGCAGAGCCTGTTGGACAAGGTCGGCGAGGTGCTCACCTGGCCGGCCACCCACGACCAGGTCGAGGCAGCGTCAAAGCTTGTCCCAGACGAGATCGTGCAGATGCTCACCGCTTCGGGCACACCGTCCGAGGCTCGCACCAAAGTCGCTGAGTACATCAAGAACGGTGCCACCTGTCCGATCTTGTATCCGCTTGGCGACGTTCACGCCATGATCGACGCATTCTCCGGCTGGCAGCCGTAATCATCAACAGCGGGCTCACGCGGACGCCTCCAGGGCAGGCAGACTGGAGGCATGCTGCAGTACACCGCTCCGTTGCGTGACATCAAATTCTCGCTCGACCTTGTTCAGGCCGACGCGCTGACCGGACTTCCCGGTTTCGAGCACGCCGACACCGAAACCGTCTCAGGCCTCCTCGAGGAGTTCGCCCGTCTCATCACCGACGTGTGGTCACCCACCAACGAGGTTGGCGACCGGGAGGGGCTCCGCGTCGACACAGCGGCGTCGACCATCGTCACACCCGCCGGCTTCCGCAACGCTTATCAGGCGTACGCTCAGGGCGGATGGGCTGGCGTCTCGCTCGATCCCGAATTTGGCGGGGGCGGGTTTCCGCACCTCACGGGCATCGCAATGAGCGAACTATTGCAGTCCGCCAACATGGCACTGGCACTCTGCCCCATGCTCACGCAGGGTGCCATCGATGCACTGCATGCATACGGTTCCGAGGCCCAGAAGGAGACCTACCTCCGCAAGTTGGTCAGCGGCGAGTGGACAGGCACCATGAACCTCACCGAACCAGACGCCGGAAGCGATGTCGGTGCGTTGCGTACTCGTGCGGTGCAATCCCCCGATGGCACTTGGCGCATCACCGGCCAGAAGATCTACATCACGTGGGGCGAGCATGACATGGCCGACAACATCGTGCATCTCGTCCTTGCCCGGGTCGACGGCTCACCGGCGGGGACGAAAGGCATCAGCTGTTTCATCGTGCCCAAGTACCTGCCCAAAGCAGACGGCAGTCCGGGGGCATCGAATGACGTCCGGCTGGTTTCCACGGAACACAAGATGGGCATACATGCATCGCCCACATGCGTGCTCGCCTTCGGCGACGAAGGCGATGGAGCCATCGGGGAACTCGTCGGCGAACTCGATGCCGGCATGCGAACGATGTTCGTGATGATGAACAACGCACGGCTCGCTGTTGGGCAGCAGGGCCTGGCACTTGCTGAGCGCGCATACCAACATGCCGTCGGCCACGCCACGACACGCGTGCAGGGGCGCCCGGTCGGCGGGTCAACCACCGACCCGATTGTCGGCCACCCAGACATTCGTCGGATGCTCATGACCATGCGTAGCCAGATCGAGGCAATGCGCCACCTGATTTTTCTCAACGCACGCGCTATCGATGAGGCGCGCCATGGAAGCACCCCTGACCAGCAGGCAGCGGGCCAGGAACTGGCTGACCTGTTGACACCACTGTCAAAAGCGTGGTGTACCGACCTCGGCAACGAACTGTGTTCGCTCGCTGTACAGATCCATGGCGGTATGGGCTTCTGCGAAGACACAGGCGTTTCACAGCTGTACCGAGATGTGCGCATCGCGGCGATCTACGAAGGCACAAACGGCATCCAGGCGCTCGACCTCTACGGTCGCAAGCTCGGCCTTCGCGGCGGAGCTGCGATCTCCGACCTCCTCACCCGAATGCGCGCTGATCTTCAACCTTTGTCGCAGATCGACGCAGAGATGGCGCAGCGTTTGTCAGCCGCCTTCGACTCCGCCGAGTCGCTCACGAAGTGGATGCTCGGCCCCGGGCGAGAGTCGGCCGCCGACGGCATGTCCGGCGCCACCCCGTTCCTGCGGGTTGTCGCAACCGTCGTCGGAGGTTGGCTCATGGGCAAGCAAGCGGTCTTCGCAGGCGCTACCCCCACAGACCCGTATTCGCAGGCAAAGCTGGCAACTGCAGAGTTCTACATGCGACAGATTCTCACCACAATCGACGGTTACACGGAGCAGGTCACCGCAGGTGCAGGTCAATTGTTCGCAATTCCAGTCGAGCAACTGGCCAGCCGATGACCTGGCCTCCACCGAACGCGCTTGCCACACCAGACGAGATCAACTCAGTAGTTGCAGAGTTATGGCCCGGCGGTGCAAGCGGAGCGGCTGTCGCAACCGGGCCGACGTGGGCCATCGTGGCGATGACACCAGCCGAGCACACGCTTCGGCCAGGTGCAATCATCAGTGGGCCTACTATTTTCGGGTTAGTCGACTGCGCGCTTTGGTACGCGCTGTTCGCATCGGTGGGAATCGAGCCGATGGCACTCACCAGCGAGTTGTCGATTCGCTACTTGCGTCCGGCGCGAGGCACCACGCTGTACGCCCGGGCTGACATCAACCACGCTGGCCGGCGATCCGTCATTGGAAGCGTGCGGTGCTGGATGGATTCGCCAACAGAAGACGGCGCGTTGAATGTGGCGGTTGCGCAAGGCACGTACGTCCGGCCGGGCTAACGCTGTGGTGCCCCGCCGTTACCGGCCATGTGTCTTTCGCGGTCTGCGTTGTAGGCCATGGACTCCGCCTGATCTTGAGCGGTCCCAAGAGCCTTCAACCCGAAGTACATGATCGCCCAGCCAATGATCGGCGACCCGATGAGGCACAGAACCATTGCAAGCTTGGCAACACCGAACGACGGGATCTTTTTGAACGACAAGACCAGGGCCAGCACCAGCAGAATCAGCATTGCGGTCACCCAGGACACCGCCCCAACTATCCGAAGCTTCTCTACAAGAGTGAGATCGGGCGAGACAACCGCGAACAATCCAGCGAAGGCCCCGAGGAGTGCCAACACAGCAACGAATGGAAGCGACAGACCAGCAACGACACCGATCCACACCCGGCCCTTGGTGATTGCCCCGTAGTCGACCTTCCGAGCGCCGCCGGCGTAGGTCAGCACCGTGTCATCGACGACCAGGCCGTCTTTCATCAGGCGGCCTTTGGAATCCATCGACAGCCCAGCTTGTGACGCACCTGCACGGCCTGTGGAATTTAACGCGTCGATGATTTCCACCACAGGGGGATGCATTGCGTAATCCACCGGCTCCGGCGTGAGGTACACACCGGCGTACTGCACGTGAAAAGTGATCGGGCCAGTTTCACGTGTTGCGCCGACTACGAGATGGTTGCCGTCTGGAGCGGCACCCTGCATCCCCGTCGACAACAACACGTCGGGACCGTCGAGACGAACAAGACGGGTACCAGCAAACTCGATGTCGATGAACTTGACACCCATGTCCCACTTGATCAGCACAACCTGCCGGTCGTACTCGTCAACGAAGAACTGGCCTGGCATCAGGGGCCTCCCGTCGATTCCGCGTCTTCACCCTTATTGTTTCGACACACCGGACCGAAGAAGTCATGCCCAGATTTGATGATGCCGCAGCGCTCAGGGTCCCTATCGCTGTGAGCGCTGCACCGGCCACCAGCGGCAAGTGGCCGTCAGTTGACAAACTTCTCGCGACCCTCCCAATACGGTTCGCGCAGCTTGAACTTCTGCAGTTTGCCGGTCGCCGTGCGCGCCAATTCCGGCCGAATCTCGATGGACGTCGGGCATTTGAAGTGCGACAGCTTCGAGCGCGTGTAGTCAATCAACTCGCGTTCGGTGGCGGTGGCACCTGGACGAAGCACAACGAGCGCCTTCACAGTTTCGCCCCACTTCTCGTCGGGTACCCCGATAACCGCGCACTCAGCAACATCTGGATGTTGGAATAGGCAGTCTTCGACTTCGATGGAGGACACGTTCTCCCCGCCCGAGATGATGACGTCTTTCTTACGGTCGGCGATCACGATGTACGAGCCGTCGAGGTAGCCGCCGTCTCCGGTGTGGAAGAAGCCGTTCTGCAGCGCTTTCGCGCTTTCTTCGGGCTGTTCCCAATACCCCTCGAACACGTGGTTAGCCCGTGCGAGCACTTCGCCTTCGTCACTGATCTTCATCGTGACGCCAATGGCGGGCGCGCCTGCCCGTGACAACAACTTGGCCCGGTCGGCGACGTCGAGGTGGTCCCATTCAGACCTAGTGCGGTTGATCGTCAGCAATGGCGACGTTTCGGTGAGACCGTAAATCTGGATGAATTCCCACCCCAGATCGGTCTCCACACGCTCAATGGTCTTCGAGGGCGGCGGAGCCCCTGCCACCACTATCCGAACCAGATAGCGGCCGGGGACGGGCTCGCTTGCTGCGCGTCGCTTGGCGGCAGCGTCGAGCGTCATCGACACCACCGCCGGCGCGCCGCACATGAAGTTGACCCCGTGGAGATGCACTCGATTCAGGATGTCTTCGCCGTCGACCTTTCGCAACACGATGTGGGTGCCGCCCATGCCAGTGACCGCATAGACCTGCCCCCAGCCGTTGCAGTGAAACATGGGCAGCGTATGGAGGTAGACGTCTCGATCGGACACGCTCGTGTGCCAGCCAAAGATGGCAGCGTTGGTCCACGCGTTGCGATGGGTGATCTGCACGCCTTTCGGGCGCGCAGTTGTACCCGAGGTGTAGTTGATGGTGGCGGTTCCGTCTTCGGTCGCCTCCCATGGCGTTGGTTCATCTGCCCCATCGGCAATTTCGTCGAACCACCCTGCGTCGGCGACACCGTCCATGACCACAATGTGGTTCACCGGAAGGTGTTTGCATACCTCGTACTGGTCGGGGTCGACGAACAGCACCGTGGCACCGGAATGCCCGATGATGTAATTGATCTCTTCGAAGTTGAGCCGGAAATTGATGGGAACCAGCACCCGGCCGTACTGGGACGTACCCCAGAACGAGATGAGGAACCGGGCCGAGTTCGGCGAAACAATCGCGACGCGTTCACCAACGCCGATGCCAAGGTCTTCCAGCTTGCGGGCGAAATTGCGCACACGCCTACCGAAGCTGGCGTAGGTAAACGAGCCGAGGGACCCGGGTGTTCCCGGCTCGTCGACGACAGCTGTTCGGTCGGGGTACACGAGCACGGCCCGGTTGAGATAGTCGCCAACGGTGAACTGGACCTTCATCGGTGTAGCTCCTTGTAACGAGTGTTCGGGTCCCCAAAGGGACCGGTGCCACCGTATCGCCTGACAGACTGGGCGGCCCTACCCCAGAACCAGCGGGTCAGGAACCTTCGATTGCAATCGCACCACAGGATGGGCCAGTGACTAGCAAGACTTTCTCCCGTATCGGCGTCATCGGCGGTGGGCTTATGGGCTCGGGTATCGCCGAAGTCTGTGCTCGGGCCGGATGCCCCACCATCGTGGTGGAATCCGACGCAGCGGCCGCAGAACGGGCTCTGAAGCGAATCCACACTTCGCTGGAGCGCGCCGTCGGCGCCGGCAAGTTAGACGCAGAGATCAAAGACCGGGCAGTCGATCTGATCACCGTCACCCACGACCTCCACTCGCTCCATGACCGTGACCTTGTGGTCGAGGCGATCCTCGAAGACGAAGCGGCCAAGACCGACGTGTTCCGCCGCCTCGACGACGTCGTCAGCAGCCCGACTGCGGTGTTGGCCTCCAACACCTCTTCGATTCCCATCATGAAGCTGGCCATGGCCACGCAGCGGCCGGCTCAGGTAGTTGGAATTCACTTCTTCAACCCTGTGCCGGTACTCAAACTGGTTGAACTTGTGACGTCGTTGCTCACGTCGCCTGAAACGGCGACCGCCGCCGAGCGTTTCGCGGCAGACACACTGGGCAAACGCGTCATCCGCTCGAAGGACCGCGCTGGCTTCATCGTCAACGCGCTCCTCATCCCGTACATCCTCCAGGCCATCCGGATGATGGAATCCGGTTTCGCCACGGCCGAAGACATCGACGCAGGCATGGTGGAAGGCTGCGCGCACCCGATGGGTCCTTTGCGGTTGTGCGACCTCATCGGTCTCGACACCACCATGGCAGTGGCCGAAAGCCTTTACGCCGAGTTCAAGGAACAGCTCTACGCGCCACCCCCTCTGCTGAGCCGCATGGTCGAAGCCGGACTGCTCGGTCGAAAATCAGGTCGCGGCTTCTACGTGTACCGCTAGACAGCCTGTATGTCCGGTTCGGCAGTCGCTCGCCTCCTTCTTGTCGTCACGCTTGGGTTTTTACTCGTTCGCTCGCTACGCCAAGAGCCGCTGTCTGCTGCAGACCTGCGTCAACGCCTTCCGCGTTGCGTGCTTGGTTTGGCGGTTTTCGGAGTCGGCATCGCGCTGCTGGTTCAGTCCAACCTGGGCACCGCCCCGTGGGACGTGCTGCACCAAGGTCTCGCCAAACGATTGAACGCCGAACTTGGGTTGGTCATGAACGTCGTGGGCCTCGCGGTGCTTCCGCTCTGGATCCCATTGAAGCAACGCATTGGCTTGGGCACAGTGCTCAATACGCTTGAAATTGGCTTCGTCGTGGATTTTGTGCGGCCGATGATCGACGTCCCTACCTCGATGGTCACCCGCTGGCTGTTCATGATCGCGGGCGTGGTGATTATCGCTCTGGGAAGCGGCATGTACATCGGTAGCGGTCTTGGCCCTGGTCCACGAGACGGCATCATGACCGGCCTCAAGACGCTCGGCTTGTCAGTTCGGACTGGTCGCACACTTGTCGAAGTAACCACCCTCGGTCTTGGCTTCTTGTTGGGTGGCACAGCTGGCGTCGGCACCCTGATGTTCATGTTCGGCATCGGGCCACTCGTCCAGCTGGTGCTGGAACGAATGTCACTTCCGCCGATCGATCGATCCGCCACGCGTGCTCAGGCTGCGCACACCGCCGCCGCGCTGTAGCAAAAGACGGAACAGTGCACATCCTCCTCGACCTCGATGGCACCCTGACCGACCCGTACGCGGGAATCGCAGCTGGCATTCGGCACGCCTTCACCCACGTTGGAGTTCCCGTACCAGCCGATGCGACCCTGCGGTCCATGATCGGTCCACCGTTTCAGGAGACCTTCCCAGAACTTGGCATTCCACACGACCGTATCGACGATGCTATTCACGCTTATCGTTCGGTTTACGACGAAGGAGGGAAGCTGTTTGACGCAACCCTGTACGACGGCGTTGAACACGCCTTGGATGCACTCGTCGCCGACGGCCATTTCCTCGCCCTTGCCACCTCAAAGCCAGAAGGCCCAGCGCAGCGCATCGTCGAGCACTTCGGCATCCATTCGAGATTGGTGTTTCTCGGCGGCGCAACAGCAGACGGGGTTCGTCGTCACAAGGCCGACGTCATCCAACATGTCTTGCTCAGCACCGGAGCCGACCCAAATCGATCAGTCATGGTCGGTGACCGCAACGTCGACATCCTTGGGGCCCACACCCACGGACTTCATTCGATTGGTGTCCGGTGGGGCTACGCGGACCCTGGCGAGCTCGAGGCGCTCTCGCCGACTGCGCTCATCAGCCACCCGACGGAACTGGTCGAAATCGTCGCTCGCCTCGCGTCCCGCTGACATGCTCGGCAGCGCCGGGTTGAAGCGGATAAGCACCGGGACAACGAACCGTCTCAGTGAGGTAGTCGGTCAGCTACCCCGAGGGACCGCCACTGCGGCCGCTGGAACAAGAACGACGAACAGAACATCACCACCCCTGTTGCGGCAGCTGCAGTGAGCGCAACGTGGATGGATAGGGCGTCGGCCACTGTGCCCATCCAGATCACACCAACGCTGTAACAGCAACCGATGCAGGCCGACATGATCGACAAGATTCGGCCGCGCTCTCCCGCAGGTGCGTCGCGCTGGATAACCGAATTGACGCACACGAAGCCACCGATGAAGCAGGATCCAAGCGGGATCAGCAAGGCAGCCACAACCCTGGCAGATGTCATCTGAGCGGTGAGGAGGAACAACAACGTTGCCGCACCGTTGAGGCACAACGCCGACCGGGTGCGTCCGAAGCGGCTCACGAGCGAAGAAAGCGACCAGGAGCCCAGCAGGCTGCCGACACCGAGCGCGACATAGAGCATGCTGGCAGTGCCTTCCGTCCCGCCGAGTCGACGTTCCGCAAGGATAGGAATGAGGCCAATCAGCGGTGCCAACAGCACCTGGTTGAAGCAAGCGAAGAACAGCGCGAACCTTATGGTCGGCACCGAGCGAAGCGCGCGTATCCCTTGCACGAAACGAGCACGAATGGACTCATGAACGTCGGTGGCAGCTGGCGAGAAGGACCGTCTCAACGTGGACATAACGGCGAACAGGATTGCGAAACTCACAGCGTTCGCAGCAATGCAGAAGGCGGCGCCAACTGTTCGGATGAGCACCGTTGCAGCGATAGGGCCAGCGATGCGACCTGCGTTCCAAGACACCGAACTCAGCGATGTGGCCGCAAGCAACGAGTCGCTCGGAACAAGGTCGGGGACGATCGACCCGAAAACCGGGTTGGCCATCGAGGTGAGCATGCCCTGCACGAACACCAGCAGGGTGAGTGCATTCGGAGCCATCCCGCCCGCAACGGCCAGGGCCAACACCGCCGCAGCAACGGTCTGCAACGCGAGGATGACCCGAAGCAGCTTCCGCCGGTCGTATCGATCTGCGAGCGCACCACCGATCGGTGCGGTGATCACTTGGGGCGAGAAGGTGGCAACTGCCACCAAACCAGACCGCAGTGCGCTACCAGTCTCCTGTGCAACAAGGGTTCCGACAGTCATGAGCTGCATCCAGGTGCCCATGTCTGACACGGCCGACGCAATGATGACCCTGCGGAAGTCCACATGGCGCCGCAACACCTGACCTGGACCGAGCGCTAATCCTTGGGAACCTCGGTTCGGTCTGGTTTCCCGGGTTGGCCGTCGGTATGCCGCAAGCCCGGTCACTTTGACATTTTAGAAGCGCCTCCTCACCTATCGAAATCAAATGGCGTGTGTCACAGCACAATGGGGTCGCTCAGAGACGGACACAATGTGCGCCTACGATCTCGCTTCGTGTTGGCCACCATCTCCACCGGGCAATGGGTTGTACTCGTGGCGGCGGCATTCTGCGCCGGCGGGATCGACGCCATCGTCGGTGGAGGCGGGCTCTTGCAGATTCCAGCGTTGCTTCTCACGCTGCACAGCCAACCCACCGCGACCCTGCTCGGCACCAACAAGCTCGCTTCGGTCTGGGGCACCGGGTCTGCCGCTGCGGTCTACAACCGCAAAGTAAAGATCAACCGACGTGAGGCATTCACAATGGCTGGGTTAGCTGGGTGTGCGGCGTTAGCAGGCGCCGTCATTGCTTCCCGCCTCTCGACTGCTGCACTGAAGCCACTGGTCGTCGTCGCATTGGCTGTTGTGTTCGTCTATGTGTTGCGCAAGCCCACGTTGGGTGCGGTAACCCACGAACGACTCACGCCGTCTCGGCGTCGCTCCGTATTGTTCGGCGGAGGGATCGGCATCGGTTTCTACGATGGCCTCATCGGGCCCGGCACGGGCAGTTTCCTCGTTCTGCTCCTCGTCGGCGTGGTGGGGTTGGCGTTCATCGAGGCGAACGCCGTTGCTAAAACCGTGAACACAGCAACCAACCTGGGGGCCATCGCCTGGTTCGCGAGCCACGGCAACATGCTCATCGGGCTTGGCCTTGCGATGGGTGCCGCCAACTTTGCGGGTTCGCAGATCGGCTCACGGCTGGCCATCGCGAAAGGCAGCTCATGGGTTCGGCAAGTGTTCCTCGTAGTTGTTGCCGCGTTGCTCGCTCGCCTCGTCTACGACATCGCCCGCGGCTAACTGTCCGTCGTGCTCGAATAGGGTCGAAGCCATGAGCCACCGGAGAACAGCGCACCAGGAACGACGCTGATGGGGCGGCGCTGATGGGGCGGCGCAAAGCGCCACAGGTGCCAGCATGGACCCCACCGAAGTGGCTCGATGCCAGCGGAATCGGGGGCTTCGCTGCAGAGGCCGCTGATCCAAACCCGTACCTGATCCCAGGAATCGGCACCTATGCCGATGACCAACTGAGCGTTCGAAACGTCCGCGGGGACCAGGCCGTCAAACGGTACGACTGCCCCATCTGCAATCAGACCATCGCGGTGGGCGTGCCCCACGTTGTCGTCGTCCCGAACGACGCATTGGATCACCGCCGCCATTTCCACACGCCATGCTGGCGCACCCGCAATACCCGACGTCCAGGACGAGCATGACTATTCCAGACCAACGCAGAACCCCCTTCGTCATCGGCGTGGCCGGCGGAAGCGGCTCTGGGAAAAGCACCGTCGCCGACCGCGTCATCGGCTTGGCAGGGCACGAACGGGTCGCTGTTCTTGCGCTGGACTCGTACTACCAGGATCGAGACGACTTAGACCTCGATGGCCGCGCCGCGCTCAACTACGACCATCCCGACGCCTTCGATTGGCCCTTGCTCATGCGCCAGGTGACCGCCCTGGTCAGCGGCGAGTCGATCGAGGTGCCGACGTACGACTTCACCGAGTATCGGCGGACTCGTCACACCGAGCGGCTCGCCTCCGCTCCGATCGTGGTGATCGAGGGCATTCTCGTGCTGTACGAGCCCGCGCTACGCGGCGTCATGGACCTGAAGGTGTTCGTCGACACCGATGCCGATGTCCGCTTCATCCGTCGGCTCGAACGCGACGTCTCCGAGCGTGGGCGCACCACCTCGAGCGTCATCACGCAATACCTGGCGACGGTTCGCCCCATGCATCTCCAGTTCATCGAGCCGACCAAGCGATACGCCGATGTCATCGTCCCCCACGGGGG
>JAYSSK010000204.1:0-28301 GCA_043720595.1 Acidimicrobiia bacterium | reverse complement strand
CGGGAACGCCACGGAGTACGCACTCGACAATCTCTGGTCACGGGCAACGATGTTCGTCGAACCCGGCGATGAGACGTACGAGGGCATGGTTATCGGTGAGAACAGCCGGGCTGACGAGATGCTCGTCAACGTGTGCCGTGAGAAGAAGCTCACGAACATCCGTACACACAGCCACGACGAAATCGTGAAGCTTCCACCAAAACGCGATATGACGCTCGAGACTTCCATCGAGTGGATCGGCCCGGACGAACTCGTAGAAGTTACGCCGGTCGCAATCCGTGTCCGCAAGAAGAGCTTGAAGGAAGAAGACCGTCGTCGGGAGAGCCGCAAATAGAGCTCATAAGGGCTCATAGGGTCTTCATGTCGTGCCGGTAACGTGCATGGCATGGCTCGAACCTCTTCCCCGGTCGCTGCTGTCGCGGTCTGTTTCACGCTTTTGCTTGGTGCCGCGACCGCGCAGTTAACCCCAGCCGAGGCCCACACAGCCGCTGCCAGGGCTGCTGCTGCAACGAAGCAGACACCCACCACAAAGGTTTCTGCTTCCAAGCGCGCAACCACTGCCAAGAAGACGTCTCAGCGGCCCACGACGAAGCGGCCGACCACGAAGCGTCGTTCGACCAAGAAGCGAACGACTACCAAGCGTCCGGCCACCACGGCCAAGGTCCCTGTCACCGCAGCGCCCACGCCGCCATCGACATCGATACCAGCTATGTCGGCGGACGTCGCTCCGACTACTGCGATCGTGGCTCAGCCAACTGCCCCCATTGGCACGCTCTTGCCAGTCGCGTCCAGCTCCACGACGCGGCCAGCCACTACCTCAACGCTGGTTCCTGCGCCACCGCCCGCACCTGCCAACTTGCCAACTCGGGCAACAGCGGCAACCCTCGATCCGTACCGCGGCGTGGGTATGTGGATCGACCGATTCGATTGGACGGTCCGCTGGTCGGGCCGGGCCACGCCGCCCGTGAACGTGGCGACACTCGACGTCCTCGCGAATGCAGGTGTACAGACGATTTATATCCAGGCAGCGCATTGGAGCACTCCGGGTGTGAACGACATTTTGGAGCCCGAGAAGCTGATCCCCCTTATTGATCGGGCGCACCAACTGGGCATGTTCGTAGTTGTGTGGTATCTCCCGGTGTGGCAGGACGTCAACACCGATCTCCGCAAGACGGTGGCGATCGCCAACCTCGACGTTGATGGCGTAAACATCGACATCGAAGATCGCGATGGTGTCCGCAATCTCGCTGAACGCACCCGGCGTCTGGTGCAGTACTCAGCAGCACTGCGTCCACTTCTCCCCGGTCGGACGATCGGGAACAACATCTACGCCACCAACTATCTCGATGGCGCTCCCGATTATTGGACCCAGGCGAACGGGGTGCCGAAGAGCAACGTCAAGTGGTGGGGCGGCACGTTCCCGTACGCGGAAATCGCGCCGTTCTACGACATGTGGATGATTCAGAACTACTGGACCGACCGGTCAGCGGATTCCGGTTGGCGTGATGGTTATCGCTACAGCCTCGACAATATCTCGCGGCTTCGAAACGCGCTGGGCCGCTCCGACGTTCCGATTCAGCTCATTGGTGGCGTGGGAGGTACCCGGATGACGCTGAACGACTTCTCCGGGTTCCTGCAAGCAACTCGGGAGAGTGGCAGCACCGGTGTGTCGTTCTATGACTGGCAGGTCTTTACGCAGGCATGGGCGCCCTATCTGTGGCAGTTCCGTTCTGGGCCCGCCGATCCGAGGTTCCCGCCGACGGCTGCTCCGCCATATGTGGAACAACCTCGGCCAACCACCACAGTGCCAGTGCCGACAACGCCAGGGGCGGGTACACCCGTCACGGCACCACCCACAACCCCGCCGGCGCCGATCGCAGCCGCCAAGCAGTAGGCGAAGCCACTTCCCGACTCGCAGCCGCGTCTAGGCAACTCGGACGCGGCGTCGCGCTACTGGTCGGTCGCGTACGGTAAGGAGATGTTGCAACTCGACGAGATCAGGGCCGACCTCGAACGCATCGCCGAGCGCTTGGCCGACCTCTCCATCGACCTGCTTGCGCGCGCCGTGGACACTTCCGAAGAGGCTGAACGGGTGGGGCTAGCGAACCAAGAGCGACGGTTGGCCAAGGCACGGCGGGCGGTCGACAAAGCTCTCCACGACCTCTCCGGCTGATCGTCGCTCATCGGCCCGCTGCAACGAACCCGGGCGAACAGCGCGTTTCAGAAGGCGCCGATGGCCTCGAAGGCCGAGATCACCTGTGGGCTGCCGAACCGCTCGAAACGGTCGCCCGAGAGTGGGAGTCGGTTCCATACGGCGAGGAGCAGATCGGACGCTGTGCCACGTACGGCTGCGTCGCCCTTGCCGTGGCTGTGCTCAACGCGAAGCTCGCCGTCTTGGAGAGAGATCATCCACTCGCCGTCGGCGTCGGTGGCATGGAGGTGCAGCGTCCCACCAAGGTTTGCGTTCGGTTGGTTTCCCAGAACGCGGCCAGGCATCAGGGCCAAAAACTCATCGACACCGTCGACGGCAAGAGGTGCAGCCAACGGGGTGACCGGTGTACCCATGGCGAGCTCCGCGTCGGCTCGGTGCACGGCTGTCTCGAACGCCATCCTGCGTGGCCAGAATGCGGCGTTCTGGTTGTGGCCGGTCATGTTCCAGGCGGGGGAACCCTTTGGTGCCGCACGCAGTGTCTCGAGCAACCGAGCCAACCCTCGCAGCAAGTATGCGTCCATACGATGAGGGTCGTCTGGCACGCTTTCGATGTCCCCCTTTGCCGGCGGCGCTGCAAGTTGTTTTTGAACGACCTGGGCCGCCATGCGGTGTACCCGGCCGACATGCCCCGCAAGCCGAACCACGTCCCAACCTGGGCACGATGGAACGATTCTCTGAGGGTCTCGGCGAAGGATCTCGATCAGGGCAAACGTGTCGGCCTGAACCTGTTCGAGGTAGGGAAGTTGGGTCACGCAGCCATTCTCTCCGATGTGGAGCCTTCGGGCATCACGAAGTCCTCACATTCTGCCCACGCCGTCTACACGTCCGAAGAAGAACCTCGAACCCATGATCCGCCACTCAGATGCGATTCACGCCCTCTTCGACACGACAAGTGACGCCACAGCCGACGTCTCCCGACGGCCTGGTCGGCTCCCATCAAGCAGGCGGCGGGCTTCGGGCCAACCGGTCAACCGTGCGCGTGGTCGTAGCTTCGCTGGTGCGCTCGCGCTGTTGACGTTGATCGGCGTCGGCCCAGCCGGTGCGCAGGTCACGAGTTCGACAACGACCACAACGGTCCCGACGACCACATCGACAACGACCACCACCTCCACGTCCACAACCACCACAACCGTCCCGACGACCACATCGACCACATCGACGACAACGTCCACGTCAACCACAACTTCGACCACGATCGCCCCGAATGCGCCGTCGGTGCCGCGCAACCTCACCGTTGCGCTCACTGGCACGGCGCAGGTCACGGTTACTTGGGTGGCCCCCGAGCGGCTTGGCAGCCATCCCATCTCGGCGTACAAGCTGGTTGTGCTGACGATCGTCGGAAACTCATCGACGACATCGGCCCCCATCACGATTGCACCAAACGTCAACTCATATGTGCTCAACGATTTGCGCCCTGGTGTGGCTTACGCGTTCTACCTCCGGGCAGAGAGCGCCGCTGGTGCGGGCCCCAACACGGCGTTCACCGCTCCGGTCATCGTGCCCGGCCCGACCACCACGGCGCCAGCATCGCCAGCTGCGCCCACCAACCCGGTCATGGCTCTGCTCAACGGCCAGCTGCGGGTCACCTGGACGCCTCCTACCAGCACGCCAACGCCGATCGCGCGCTATCGAGTCGTCACTGTTCCGTCAATCGGCAGTGTCACCGTTGACGCCAACACGCTTGGAGCTACCTTCGCTTCACCACGTGCCGGCACCACCTACCTCGCTCAGATTTTTGCCATCGGGACAAACGGCAAAGAAAGTGCTGCTGCAACCACCAACCCTGTAGCGATCCCTGTTGCGCCGCCAACCGCTGTACCGTCTACCCCGCTGCCCGGAAGCGGTTTGCCGCTGCCGGGGCAGGCCCCAACCCCTCCAGGGACTCCGAAGCCATGTGTGCGGGTGTCGTGGCCAAAGTATGTGTACGGACGACCAACCACGTTCACCACTGGGGCACCGCAGGGTGTGTACATGTGGCACGACGGCAAGTACTGGCAGGTAAAGGTCTATAACCCAGGCCCAGGGCAGGTCACGTTCTCGGGGTTCGTTTCCGCCAACACCAAGGTGACCTTCAGCAGCTACGGCCTTGAACGGGGCGATTCGTTGCGTCGTTACAGGAAGAGCGCTCGTTTCTCGCTGCGCAGCGACTACGACATCGACAGCATGCGTATCTCTGCCTCGTGCGCAACAGCATTGCGATTCAACTTCGCCATCAACGGCGTTCCAGTTGCACCGAACCGCATCTTCATTGGACCTCTCGGCATTGCCTCAACGTCGGACTTCACCATCGTTCGATAGGCCGTTCGATAGGCATTGCGAGGAACTGTTGCTGCCTGCCTTGGTCGGGCAGCAACAGTTGTCGCTGAACTTTCCCCTTAACCGCCCACCAGCTCTGCGACTTCTCGCAACAGGGCTGGCGGGCCGCTGAGCAGCAGGGTGGTGAGGCAGGTGTCTTCCCACTTGGACAGATCTTCAGCGATCTTGGCCTTCGGCCCGATGAGCGACACTTCTTCCACTAGCGCGGTAGGGATCGCGGCGGTCGCAGCTGCCTTGTCACCAGCCAGGTAGAGCTCTTGCACCTTGATTGCAACGTCTTCAAAGCCCATCCGGGCGAAGACATCAAAGTGGAAGTTCTGGCCCTTGGCCCCCATGCCGCCCATGTAGAGCGCTAGGTATGGCCGGATGCGGTCGGCTGCCCGCTCGACGTCATCGTCGACAATCACCTGCACGGTTGCGGCGACTTCGAACCCATCAATCGTTTGCCCATCGGTGCGCGCGTCGAATCCTGTTTGCAGACACTTGCGATACCAGTGGTCCTGGCTTGGCGAGAAGAACAGCGGCAAC
Organism: Acidimicrobiia bacterium; assembly: GCA_043720595.1. GTDB lineage: Bacteria > Actinomycetota > Acidimicrobiia > Acidimicrobiales > JANYDT01 > JANNBN01. Next base: position 23,245 of record JAYSSK010000204.1, on the reverse strand, counting down.
CACCCGTCGCAGATCTCGGCGGCCAGAGCAACGTTCTTCGGCCCCTCAGCACCGAGGTAGATCGGAATGTCTTTGCGCAGTGGATGGACAGTCGCCTTGAGTGGTTTTCCCAAACCAGTTCCACCCAGGAAGGGGAGCGAATACTGGTTGCCAGAAAACGTCACCGGTGCCTCGCGTGCCCAGATCGACCTCAGGATCGACACATATTCTCGGGTCCGTTCCAGTGGCTTGCGGTAGTCCTGCCCATACCAACCCTCGACGACTTGTGGCCCACTTGCACCGAGACCAAGGACAAATCTCCCGCCGGACAAGTGGTCCAAGGTCATTGCCGCCATTGCCGTTGCCGATGGTGTGCGCGCTGACATCTGCACGATCCCAGTACCCAGCTTGATGCGGGTCGTCCGCGCGCCCCACCACGCAAGCGGTGTGAGGGCATCGGAACCGTACGCCTCGGCAGTCCACAAGGAGTCGAAACCGAGCGCCTCGGCGGTCTCGATCTGTTCTGCGACTCCGGCCGGAGGGCCTGCGCTCCAATATCCGGTTTGCAGACCCAATTTCAGATTTGTGTGCGCTGTCATGACGGCAGGGTACCGGGCCGGCTGCTGTGGGAAACAGTTCATCGTGACAGTCGGGGAGTGCCCAATCTCGGCCAGTAGGCTGGCGCCGCATGTTGAAACTGGTACTGCCCAAAGGTTCTCTCGAGCGCGCGACGCTTGAATTGTTCGAGCAGGCCGACCTGCCCGTGCTCAGGTCATCGGCGGTGCAGTACCTCGCCAGCATCGATGACCCTCGGGTCAGCGAAGTGCGCATTCTGCGTCCACAGGAAATTCCGGCATACGTGGCCGAGGGCCTGTTCGATCTGGGTATCACCGGGCGCGACTGGATCGAAGAGACTCAGGCACCCGTTGTGTCGCTCGGCGAGCTCCGCTACTCCAAGGCAACATCGCGTCCCATCCGTTTGGTCCTGGCGGTTCCCGACCATTCGCTGTGGCAGAGCGCAGACGATCTACCCGACGGTGTCCGCATCTCCACCGAGTACGTCGGGGCCACAACGCGCTACTTCGCAGGTAAAGGTATCCGTGCAGACGTTCGCCTGTCTTACGGGGCAACAGAAGCAAAAGTCCCAGATATTGCCGATGCTGTTGTGGAGATCACCGAAACCGGCTCGGCTTTGCGAGCTGCTGGCTTGCGCATCATCGACACGGTGCTCACCAGCTATACAGAACTCGTCGCGAATGCCGATGCTTACGCAGACCCGGCGAAGCGCAAGGCGATGATGCAGTTGAAGACACTCCTCGACGGTGTGATGGAAGCCCGTGGCAAAGTGTTGCTCAAGCTCAACGTGTCCGCCGAGGCCTACCAGGCGGTGCTCGCCATTGTTCCGTCGATGGGTCAGCCAACCGTCAGCCCGCTCGCCGGTAACGCTGGCTACGCCATCGAAACGGTTGTGGCCAAGAAGACAATCAACACGCTCATCCCTGACCTCGTGGAAGCCGGCGCAACCGCCATCCTCGAAGTGCCCATCTCGAAGATCGTGGCGTGACCGCAAACCGATCTGCCCCTTGTTCCGGCCGTGTCGCATCGTTCGGCGCGCTCGAGGGTGCCGGTACCGTGACCGATGACGGCACCACATGGCCATTTCATTGCACGCAGATTTCGAGCGGTGCTCGAACGATTGCTGTCGGATCTGAAGTCGAGTTCGACGTCGCGGCGGGCCTTCCCGGAGTGTGGGAGGCGGTGGACATACGGGCCTGTGGCGGTTTGTTCCTCTGCCCAGTATGTGCAGCTTCGGTACCGGGGGAACCAGGCTCCTATGACATCTGTGGTTCGTGCGGTTGGGAAGACGACCCCGTACAACGAGACGATTCTGATGCTTGCGGCGCGAATACCATCACGCTCCGCGAGGCTCGGGACAATGCAATGCGAGCGATGATCCAGCTCGAAACCGGCGAAGTGCAGCCCCTCGCTCGGGGCTGAGAAACGAGGAACAAATGGACAGGCGGCCGTTCCTGCTCGACAACCCGATTCAGAACTACGCGTGGGGTTCGCTGACCGCAATTGCGGGCTTGGAAGGCAGGGAGCCGTCCGCTGTGCCCGAAGCCGAAGTGTGGATCGGCGCCCACACCAACGCACCGTCCACGCAGCACGACACCGGGCTTGCGCTTGATCAGCTGATCCAGCGCTACCCAGTCATCGCACTGGGCGACCGGTGTCGGCAGGCATTCGGAGACGCACTTCCGTTTCTGTTGAAGATTCTCGCCGCCCAAGCTCCACTCTCGTTGCAGGCGCATCCGTCTCGGGCCCAGGCCATTGCTGGTTTCGATGCCGAAGAGGCTGCAGGCGTTGCCATGTCCGATCCGAAACGAGTCTTCAAGGATCGCAATCACAAACCGGAACTCATCTGCGCGCTGACGGACTTTGAAGCACTCTGCGGCTTCCGTCCGCCACAGCTAACCGTCACCTTGCTTGAGGCTCTGGCAACTCCGACCACCATCGGAATGGCTGCGCGGCTTCGGTCCAACCATCCTGCAGCAGCACTTCGAGGCATCGTGGTTGACCTGCTCGGAGCCGATCGTCAGCGCGCAGAGCACATCGTCACGGAAGTCGCACTGGCTTGCAGCCAACATTCGGGTGCTTGGTCGGGCGAAGCTCGACTTGTTGTGCGCTTGTCGAACGAGTACCCCCGCGATGTCGGTGCCGTCATTTCGCTGCTCTTGAACCGAGTGGTACTTGCCCCCGGGCAGGCTTTGATGCTGCCAGCTGGCAATTTGCATGCGTACATTCAGGGTGTCGGGGTCGAGCTGATGGCCAACTCGGACAACGTGCTGCGCGGCGGGCTTACTCCGAAGCACGTCGATGTGACTGGGCTGATCGGCGTCGTGGACTGGAATCCACTCGAAGATCCGGTGGTTCGTCCAACTCCGGTGGATGGATCGCCTGGGGTGATGCGCTACCCGTCTCCAAGCAACGAGTTTCGTCTCGATGTTGTCGTCTCGACCGATGAGCGCGACGCTTCGCTCACCGTGGAAGGCCCGGAGCTGCTGTGGTGCCACACCGGGTCCGTCGAGATCGGGGTGACGACGCTAGATGGCCCCACCACTGCCGACGCGCTCCGTTTGGACGCCGGGCGGGCTGCTTTTGTACCGGCCGGGGCGCAACACCTGACGGTGCGGGGCCAAGGAACGGTGTTCCGGGCCACAATTGGGCTGTAGTCCCAATGACGGTACGGTCGTTACCGCTTAGTCCTGGCTGTTGCGGACCTGCACGAACGCAAGCCGCATCTGGTGGACTGCATCGACAAGGGTTGGTTCGTCTGGACCAAGGCGGCCGTTGAGCTTGTCGACAATCGCAGTGGCGGCGTCGATAGCCAACGATGCCTCTTCGAACTTCGGTGGCTCGGCGAACAGGTGCAACATTGCCAACTGGAAGATGTTCACCACGTGGTTGGCGATCACCGAAGCAGCCGGAACGCTGATGAGTTGTTCCTGCATGGCACGGAGTTCGGACTCTTGTTCGGGCGAGAGCGAATCCTCCCAATCGTCATCGTCCTCGTTCTGGCCGAGATTCTGGCCGGGATTCTGGGCAGCCTGGTAAGGCGCAGCTGCGCGAGGATCGGAGGCGGATGGGGCAGTTGACCGGGCTGGTGGCACTGGGTGCTCGCCGCCTGGTGTCCACAGTGAACTCATCACTGCTACCCTAACTGGCTACAACTTGTGTTCAAGCGGTCATCACCGGAGTTCGCAGGCAACCCCAGGGTTCAACCTTCACAGGTTGAATCGTCGAGGTCCTGCAAACAGCATTTCCGGTGGCGCCCACCCAATGCCGAATAGGCACTTGGGTCTCGTCTTCCGATTGCTCGGCCCCCTCGGGCCGGTTTTCGGGTGCTCGCTTGCCGCAGCCCCGAACCGCACCGAGGAGTGATGCCGAATCGCAACTGACCCGAACGAGCACCGTATCAACGAGCGCATACGCGTTCGTGAGGTACGCCTGATTGGTCCTGATGGTGCCCAGCTGGGTATCAAGCCGCTCCCCGAAGCCCTCACCATGGCCCGCGGACTGGAATTGGACCTCGTTGAGATCGCCCCGATGGCTAGTCCACCGGTCGCGAAGATTCTCGACTATGGCAAGTACCGCTACGAGCTCGCCCAGCGAGACAAGGAATCCCGCCGCAAGGCCCAAACCATTGCCATCAAGGAGATGAAGTACCGGCCAAAGATTGGCGGCGGGGACTTTGACACCAAGACACGCAAAGTCGGCGAGTTCCTCGCCGAGGGCCACAAGGTCAAGATCACCATTATGTTCCGCGGGCGTGAAATCGCCCACCCCGAGCTGGGGAAACGCATCCTCGACCGCATCGCCGACGTTTACCAGGCGAGCGCAAAGGTCGAGGCAATGCCCAAGCTCGACGGCAAGAACATGATCATGGTGCTTGCGCCCGAAAAGAAGGCAAAGCCAGACGGCGTCAAGGAAGAAGAGCCAACCCGGCCCCCAAAGCCATCCGTTGGTAACCCGAAGCCCTCGCGAAACGGGTCAGGCCCGCAGCCAACTCAGGCCGCCGATCCCGAACCACAAGCCGAGACCGTGATTGTCGAAACACCAAATGCTGAAACGGCAGTCGAAACACCGGCCGAATAGCCGGACTTCTGATCTGAATATGTAACGCCGGCCGGTGTCACCGACACCGGCAGTTCACGTCCCCACACCATCGAATCACCACCGCCACTGTGCCTCAGGTGCAGTCATACGGAGAACAACCATGCCAAAGATGAAGACCAACCGAGCCGCAAAGAAGCGGTTCCGCCTGTCCGGTACCGGCAAAGTGATGCACGCTCGTGCGTTCCGCTACCACAAGCTTGAGCACAAGAGCTCAACCCGCACGCGTCGGCTGACTGGCGATGCTGTCCTGTCGCCGGCAGATGCTGCGAACGCCAAGAAGATGCTCGGCCTCTGAGCCGCGGATAAGGAACGAAGGAGAACTCTCATGGCACGTGTCAAAAATGGTGTGAACGCCAAGAAGTCACACAAGAAAACAATGGAGCAGGCGAAGGGCTACTACGGCAACCGCAGCCGTACGTTCCGCGCCGCGAACGAAGCCGTCATGCACGGCCTGCTCTACAGCTTCCGCGATCGTCGTGCACGCAAAGGCGACTTCCGCAAATTGTGGATCCAGCGCATCAACGCGGCATGTCGTGAACACGACATGGCCTACAGCCGCTTCATCAACGGTCTGAACCTCGCAGGCATCGAAGTAGACCGCAAGGTCCTCGCCGATCTCGCCGTCACCGATCCCGCAGCATTCGGTGCGCTGGTTGTGCAGGCCAAAGCAGCCTTGCCTGCACAGCCGGCACAGACCGCAGCAGCAAGCTGATTCAAGTCAGTCACCGGGCGCGTGGGTATGAGCGCGTTCACCTCTGATCAGCATGTAGATGTCAAGACACTCCGGCGCCTGATTGGGCGCCGGAGTGCGCGTTCCGACGAGTTGTTGTGCGTTGTCGAGGGCGTCAAGGTGTTAGCCGAGGCACTGGCGGGTGGCCACCGTGTGGGGACGGTCTTCGTCGACGGCCACACAGAACATCCCGTCGTCACGGAAGCCGCTGCGAGCGGCGCGGTAGTTCGGCGTCTCGCCCCTGGTCTGTTGGCAAAGCTGGGCGATACCGTGGCGCCGCAGCCGGTGGTAGCCATTGTTGAATCCCCGCTTGTGACCTTGGAGTCCTTGTCTCCGTGGCCAGGCGGACTCGTGGTTGTCGGTGTCGACATCAGTGATCCGGGAAATGCCGGCACCATGATTCGATCCGCAGAATTGTCGGGTGCTGTTGCGGCGGTGTTTACCGGGTCCAGTGTCGATGTGACCAGCCCGAAGGTGGTGCGGTCCAGCGCTGGAGCGTTGTTCCGTTTCCCGGTCATCCAAGATGTCGAAGCCTCGCCAACGCTGTCGTACCTGTCGGAAGAACATTTCCGGCTTCTCGGCACCGCGGTTCGCGGCGACAGTGTGCCCTATACGCAGAGCGGCTTACTTACCGGGGCGGTCGCCATCGTGCTTGGCAACGAGGCCCACGGCCTTGCTGACGAGGTCTCGGGCCTGATCGACACGTGGATCACCATCCCAATGCATGGCCACACCGAGTCGCTGAACGTTGCAATGGCTACGTCTGTGCTGTGTTTCGAAGCAGCCCGTCAGCGTGGCTGAGCGTGTGCCCCGAACCACCCCAACAATGGTGATCGAGACCCCGCAAACACTCGGGCAGAATGAGCGGGTGAATGCAGCGCCCGACCTGAAAGCCGTTCTCTCAACAATCCAGAGCGACGCGCTGGCTCGGATTGCCGAGGCGGAATCGATCGACTCGCTGAAGGCGTGCGAGATTGCCATCGTCGGCAAGAGTGCTCCGCTGACCGACCTCAACAAGACGCTGGGGGCGATGAGTGCCGAGGACCGCAAAACAGCAGGCGCGGCTATCAACGCTGTTCGAACTGCGATCGTCGCGTCAATCACGGACCGTCGTGCCGTTCTTGCGGTCGAGGCCCGCCGCCAGCAACTCGAAGCGGAGCGCCTCGATCTCGGCGAGGTTGTTGCTGAATCCGAACTTGGCAGGATGCACCTGATCACAGGAACCACCCAAGACCTCGAAGACATTTTCGTCGGGATGGGTTTCGAGGTGTTCGAAGGTCCTGAAGCAGAGACCGACTGGTACAACTTCGAAGCGCTCAACTTCCCTCCTGGCCACCCGGCACGCACCATGCACGACACGTTCCATGTCGACACCGGGGAACCGGGCGAGGTGGTACTCCGTACACATACGAGCCCGATGCAGATCCGCGTTATGCAGCAAATGCAGCCGCCCATCTATGCAGTGATGCCGGGCCGTTGTTATCGGCGCGACACACCCGACGCGCGTCACCTTCCGGTGTTCCACCAGATCGAGGCGTTGGTCATCGACAAGGGCATCTCGATGGGTCACCTCGCTGGCACCATCGACGCGTTCATCGCCGCGTACTTCGGCCGAGACGATTTGCGGACGCGCCTACGTCCTGGCTTCTTCCCGTTCACCGAACCCAGCGCGGAGTTCGACATCACGTGCCCGTTCTGCGGTGGAGCGGGTTGTCGCGTCTGCAGCCAGACCGGCTGGATAGAACTGGGCGGCTGCGGCATGGTGCATCCAAACGTGCTGCGCGCCGGGGGAGTTGACCCCGAAGAATGGACAGGGTTTGCGTGGGGCTTCGGCATCGACCGCCTCGCTATGAATCGTCACAACCTGGCCGATCTCCGAGACCTGCTCGCCAACGACGTACGGCTGCTCCGGCAGTTCTGAAGGACGCGAACCATCATGCTTGTTCCTCTTTCCTGGCTCCGCGAGTTCGTACCGCAGCTCACGCAGACTCCGGCCGAGATCATCGCAGTACTCGATTCGCTTGGCCTCGTGGTTGAGGGCACCGATTCAGTGGTGTCGCTCAGCCCCGGTTTGGCTGGGTCGGCAGTTGACACCAACGACCTCCAGCTTGCTGGCGTCATCACCTGCGAGGTCGTCGCCATCAGGCAGCACCCCAACGCAGACAAGGTTCGCCTCATCGACGTGCGCACTGCCGAAGGTGCCGAACCCGGGCCGCAGATCGCATGCGGCGCGTGGAACTTCACCGTCGGCGATCGTGTTCCCCTCGCGACGCTTGGCACCGTGATGCCAAGCGGGTTGAAGATCGAGGCTCGCAAGTTGCGCGGCGAACCGTCTAACGGGATGCTCTGCTCGGCGCCAGAACTTGGCCTTGGCATAGACGCAAGCGGGCTCATGATCTTGCCAGCGGGTACACCGCTTGGCGTGCCCGTAGAGCGTGCCCTTGGCGTGACCAGAGAGGTTGTGTTCGACCTCGGCGTAGAAGCCAATCGACCCGATGCCATGTCCATCCGTGGTGTGGCGCGGGACCTGGCGGCAAAGTTGGGCTTGGGCTACACCGATCCCGCTGCGTTGGATCTGTCGGTGCTGGAGGTACCAGCACGAAACGTCGATTCCATCACGGCCAACGATTTGTGCGACCGGCTCACCACCACAGTCATTGAGGGCGTGCGGGTTGGGCCTAGCCCTGCGTGGGTGCAGGCTCGCGTCAGCGCCGCTGGCATGCGTCCCATCTCCAATGTGGTGGACGCCTCGAACTACGTGATGCTTGAAATCGGCATTCCGTCGCACGCGTTCGACATCGACACGCTTGTGGGTGAACGAATCGGCGTCAGGTGGGCCGCAGCGGGCGAACGGGTTGTCACACTTGATGGTAAAGAACGCGATTTGTCTAACGACGGTGTTACCGATGGGGTCATCACCGATGGCGCCGGAACCGCTGTCGGCATCGCGGCAATCATGGGTGGCTTGAGCACCGAGGTCACGGACTCAACAACGCGTTTGCTGTTTGAGGTTGCGCACTGGTCGCCCATGGCGGTGGCCAGGTCTGCGAAAAAGCTTGGTCTTCGTTCCGAAGCTTCGGCTCGCTATGAACGCAACGCTGACGCCGAGGCGGTCGACGCTGCAATCGCACGCTTTGTTCAGGTGCTGGGCGAAAGCTGCCCAAATCTTCGGGTGCTGGCGCACGACAACATTCGTCCCGGTGGCAAACCCGGCCCACGTGTTGTCGATGTCCGGACTTCGCGGGTGAACCTCATTCTTGGCACGTCGCTCGACGATGAGACGATCACCACGCTGTTGGTGCCCATCGGGTTCGAAGTAGCAGCTTCCGCTCCTGGTGTGTCCGCTGTGACCATCCCTTCGTGGCGAACAGACGCAACCGAAGAGATCAACGTCATTGAAGAAATTGGGCGTCACTACGGGTACGACAAGATCCAGCGCGTGGTGCCGCTCAGCCCACGGGTTGGTCGCCTCTCGCCTCGCCAACGAGATCGGCGTGCGGTTCGTTCGCTGCTGACCGGCGCTGGTGTACACGAGGCCTGGACCACCACGCTGATTTCTGTTGCCGATGTTGCCGACGCGAGTTTGCCGACAGATCGGCTTGTCACGCTTGCCAACCCGCTGGTTGCAGAAGAGTCTGTGCTTCGGCCCTCGTTGCTGCCCGGCCTGCTGAAGGCCTTGCGCTACAACGCCACTCGCCGCAACCCTGATATTCGGTTGTTCGAAACTGGCCGAGTGTTCGGCGAGCCTCGTGTGCGCCAGATCGTTCCGTATGAGCGCGAACGATTGTCAGCGGTACTTGCTGCTGAGGGAGACGATGCAGGCTCCGCTAAGTTGTTGTTCGAGCGGCTGGTTGCGATGCTTGGCGTTGCCGACGGGGCGATTGAACTTCGTGCATCAGACTCAATTGCCGGGTTGCATCCCACTCGGTCCGCACTCATCATCGGAGCAGGCACGGGGTTCCCGCTCGGGTCGCTGGGCGAGGTTGACCCTGGCGTACTGGAACGGTTCGGAATTGACCGCCGCGTAGGTTGGTTCGACGTCGACCTTGACAACATCTGCGGGTTGCCTCGTCGTGCACAGGAGTTGCAGCCAATCTCGGCGTTCCCATCTTCGGATCTGGATCTCGCGTTTGTCACTCCGGACACCCTCACGGTTGACACGTTGGCTGCGGCGCTCCGCAAAGCCGCCGGCGATGTTTGCGAAAGCGTCCAGCTGTTCGACGTGTACCGGGGCCAAGGCGTCGCTGCGGGCAGCCGCTCGCTTGCGTTCCGCCTCAGGTTCGTCGCACTCGACCGCACGCTGTCAGAGCAGGAACTCGCAGGGCTCCGCGACGCGTGTGTTGCAGCCGGCACCGCCGCTGGCGCAGCACTCCGGGCGTAGTCTGATTCAAACCCGCTTCCCCAAAGCTGTGAGTGGTCAAGAGTTACGCCGGAGATACGACGGCTACTCCGTGGAGCGCACAGGCTTCGGCCAGACGATCATCGTAGGTAACGAGCACGTCGAGCTCATCACCGAGATCAAGTGCTGACGCTAGATGGAGCGCATCGAGTGACCGGATGATCTTCGGATCGAGTTCGGCAGCGTGCGCGAAGGTAGATGACGGCATGGCAAGGAGGTTCACACTCAGAAGCAATTCCTTCGCTGCAAGGAGAGCGGCTGGATCGAACCTTCGAACAGCCCTGACCACCTCGGTACGGAGTAGGTCGCTGGTGAATAGCGATGGCCGATGCTCGCCTAACCAGTGGAGGAGTGCGTCGGTTTCTGCCTCAAGGGTGATCAGCTTCACGAGTGCAGACGAGTCGATATAGGCAATCATCGACCGCTAACGTTCGTCTGCGCGCATATCAGCAAGGATGGCGCTCAAGGATCTCTGCCCCTTGGAGCGCTTCGGGGGACGAACGATCAGGTCCAGCGGTCGGGTGGCATCGCGGACAAGTCCGGCGGTGCGAAGCACTTCGACTCTTGACCTCGGGACCGGCACAAGGCGTGCGACTGGCCGTCCATGATCGGTTACCTCAATTGACTCTCCGGATTCGACCCGGGCGACAACAGCGGACGCATTTTGCTGCAGAGCGCGGATTCCAACGGTCGAAGACATGTGCGTCAAGGTAGCACATTGTTGTTTTGCTGACAGACCACTAGGCCGCGAGGCTGGCGATGCGCACAATTCGGTCTGTGCGCAACGACAACACACGGATCGCCCAGGGGTCCAGCCGAACGGCGCGGCCGGGCTGGACGGTGAAGAACGTTGTCAGTGTGCCGTCGGGCGCGTACCCATCGACCGCATCGATGGTTTCTGCGGACCCGTCTGCAAGCATCACCTCGTATCGCATGTCTGCGACTGTACGGACGTGGTCCTGTGGACCGATAGACCCCTCTTCATGTGGACAACCGGTGGACGGCGACACACAGCCGACCCGCTCCCGCTGCACGGTTTAGCTACCAGAGTTGCGGCGAGCTGCCAGCAACGTGTCGCTCATGGTCCAACAGCCAACGTTTTGCGTCGAGTCCGCCAGCGAAACCAGTGAGTGTTCCGTTGCTGCCAATCACTCGATGACACGGAACGATGATCGGAATTGGGTTGCGTCCATTGGCTGCCCCAACAGCACGAACTGCAGTTGGCTTTCCGATTCGTTCTGCCTGGCGGGCATAGGTCGACGTCTCACCGAACGGAATCTTGGTGAGTGCGTTCCATGCGGCCAATTGGAACTCTGTACCCGCCGGTTGAAGCGGAATCGAGAACGTGGTCAAAGTGCCAGCGAAGTACGACGTCAGCTGGTCCAAGACCAAACGAAGTACACCTGCGGGTTCACCCTTGCATGGTTCGCTGTGTTGGAGGAGTGGTCTGCTGGGCTCATCGTCCCACAGCAGCGCCACCAAGTGCTCTCCGCCGTTTTCAATGCGTACGTACGGTGTGAGCGTCCCGACGGGTGTCTCGAGTGTCGTGTACGTGATCATGGTTGCGCCTCCTGAGCGGCTAGCCAAAGCAGTTGTGTTGCATACGAACGCCACGGCGCCCAATTACGCCCGATCTCTGCAAGCGCCTTGCGGTCCGTTGGGAGGCCGAGAGCCCGTGCACCGTGGATGACTCCCAGATCGTCGTCAAGCAGCACGTCAGGGTCGCTGAGTGCGCGCATGGCGATGTATGAAGCTGTCCACGGCCCAATGCCTTTCAACGCCAAGAGACGCTCCCGAGCTTCCGTTCGCGGCACCCCAATCGAAAGATCGACCGTTCCGTCAGCGAGGGCTGCACACAACCCGATGAGTGCAACCCCGCGTGACCGGGGAATGGCGAACTCTTCTGGCGACGCTGCGGCCAACTGCGACGCTGATGGAAACAGCAGGCCAAGGGGCGCTCCGGGGAGTTCGAAGCGAGTTCCACGTGACTCTGCGATACGTCTGGCCAACGTGCGGGCTGCGGCCACCGAGACTTGTTGCCCAAGTACGGCTTTCACCGCTAGTTCGTTTCCATCCACTGCACCAGGTGCTCGACGACCCGGGTGGCGTCGAGCAACCGGCCCCAAGTGAGGATCGGTGTCAAATGTGGTTGCTACTCCCTGCGGGTCTGCATCAAGGTCGAACAAACGCCGAACCCGCGAGATGGCTGCGCCGAGGTCGCTGAGCGAAGTGAGCCAGAACGACGCAACAAGTGCGGAAGCGTGATGCTCAACTTGGACGACGCCCGGACCGTTAGCCAGTGACAATGTGCGCGCATAGGAATGCTCTGCGCCCAACTCCACGCCTTCAACCGCCCTCGCAGCGAAGAACGACAGCAGGCCCTTTGCATCGAATGGTTCTCGGAACGGGAGACGAACCCGAATCACGCCGGCATCCTGTTCAGCCCGAGATCGACCGGCCCGCAAGTCAGACGGTGAGGTCGCAAACACCTCTTGCACGGTCTCGTTGAACTGGCGAATACTGGAAAACCCTGCAGCAAACGCAACGTCACCGAACGGGATGGATGTCGTCTCGATGAGGACACGAGCGGTCTGCGCACGGCGTGCGCGGGCCAACGCGATTGGTCCGGCGCCGAGTTCGCTGGTCAACACCCGATTGAGCTGCCGTTGGCTGACGTGCAACGCTTCTGCGAGACCGGCAACGCCGGACCGGTCAACGTGTCCGTCTTCGATTAACCGAAGCGCACGACCAGCCAGGTCATCATTGCGAAGCTGCGAAGGGGCCCCAACGGATCCGTCGGGTCGACACCGCTTGCACGCCCGATACCCAGCTTGCTGTGCTGACGCCGCGCTGCGATGGAATGACACGTTGATGCGTTTTGGGTGAATGGGCGTTGGGCAGCTAGGACGGCAGTAGATCCCGGTGGTCTTGACAGCTACAAAGAACTCGCCGTCGAACCGGCTTTCGCGGGCGAGCATTGCGGTGTAGCGCTGCTCGTCATCCAGTGTGGTCGAGGTAGTCATCGAGACAGAGTGTGGCAGGGATGCTGACAGGAGTCTGGCGGAAATCGGACATCAGCATCTGGGCGAAGTTTCCCGGTCCTGGAACCTGCCTCAACCCGGCGACAGACCGGTACGATTGGACCGTGGGACTCGTCAATCGTTTGGTCACAACTCGCCAGCTCAAGAGCACCTCTACGGCGCTGAAACGGGCCGAGGCCGAGCTGCGCGTCGAACGAGAGCAAGGCCTCTCCTTTACTGACGACGCTGCCGATGCACACGGCGCGTCGCTCGCTGGGAACGCCGCAGACCGTGACGAGGCATTTCGTGCTCAGCGGCACCTCGACGGGTCAAAGCAGCGTGTGGCAAAGCTTGATTCGACCGTGTCCGAGCTGCGCACCAAACAAGATCGGTTGCTCGATCGAATGGGTAACGAGGCAGGCGGCGGGTCTTGGTGACCCAGTTGCGCGTAGTCGTCGCCGAAGACGAGGCAATCATCCGGCTGGACCTATGCGAGATGCTCACCGAGGAAGGCTACGAAGTTGTGGGGGAGACGGGTCGGGGCGACGAGGTGTTGGCATTGGTCGAGGCAACAAATCCCGACCTCGTCCTGATGGACGTTCAGATGCCCGGGCTAGACGGCATCAGCGCAGCGCGGTTACTTGCCGAACGTCGTCTCGTTGCAGTGGTTGTGCTGACCGCCTTCAGCCAGCGCGAACTTGTGCAGCAAGCGCGTGACGCCGGCGTGATGGCGTACTTGGTGAAACCGTTCCATCAAGCCGAACTCGTCGCTGCCATCGAAGTTGCGGTGGGACGTTTCGCTGAGCTGACAGCGTCAGCGGACCGTGCGGCGTTGCTGTCCGAGCAGCTTGAGACGCGCAAGGTTGTGGACCGGGCAAAGGCTCGGCTGCAGCGCGACGGTCGGTCCGAGCAACAGGCGTTCGTTGTGATCCAAAGGCGCGCCATGGATGAACGAACCACTATGCGTGCAGTTGCCGACGCAATCCTCGCCGACCCGGTCGACTAGTCGGCTCCGCCTGGTGCATCATGCCCGGGCAACTGCGGCGGCCGAGCCCGCACTCCTCCCGTAGAGTCGGAGCATGGCCACGGTGATGCTGCTTGACGGGAACTCGCTCGTGTACCGGGCGTTTTTCGCCCTCCCTGCCGATATGGCAACCGCGTCAGGCCAAGTCACCAACGCCGTGTTCGGGTTCACGAGCATGCTGCAGTACATGCTCAACGAGCACAAGCCAGACCTGGTGGGGATCGCGTTCGACCGCCCCGAGCCCAGCTTCCGGCACCACATGATCCCCAACTACAAAGCTGGGCGCGCCGAGACCCCAGACATTCTCCGCCAGCAGATGGGCATTGTCCGGCAGGTGGTGAATGTGCTCGATCTGCCAACCGTCGAGATCATTGGCTACGAGGCCGACGATGTACTGGCGACACTCGCTACGCAGGGATACGAACGCGGTGATCAGGTCATTGTTGTCACTGGCGACCGTGACAGCTACCAGCTTGTGCAAGACGCACCGGTAGACGGCGGCGGCAGCATCCGGGTTCTCTACAACCGGCGTGGCGTCAGCGATTACGCGCTGTACGACGAAGCGGGCATTCAAGAGCGCACCGGCGTGCATCCCACGATCTACGACCAGTACGCAGCGCTGCGCGGCGACCCGTCCGACAACTTGCCCGGTGTACCGGGTGTTGGCGAGAAAACTGCTGCGAAGCTCATCAACGACTACGGCGACATCGACGGCATCTACGCCAACCTTGCAGCCCTGACGCCGAAGCTGAGAGAGAACCTCACCAACTACGAAGCGCAGGTGCGCAGCAACGCCACAGCCACGCCGTTGGTGCGAGACGTCCCCGACGTCACCATCGAGGCAATCAACTCGCCCAGCCCAGACCTTGCCGCGGCCAGCGAGTTGTTCAAGACGCTGGAGTTCAAGGCGCTCAGTGGACGCATCCTTGATGCGTTCACCGCCACGTGGGGCACGCAACCGGGAGCAGCCACGCATGCTCCAGCTACGGAGCGCCTGGCCATTGAACAGCAGCAGGAACTAAACATTGCTGGACTCGAAGCTGTTGCCGTTGTCGGACGCTGGCGCGGCGCAGAAGGCCGGTCAGCCCTCGAGGGAATCGCGGTGGCTCATGGAAGCAGCGTGTGGTGGGTGCCACAGGCTCAGCTGGCCCACGCAGCCCCCCAGTTGCTGGCGATCGAGAAGCTCCATGCGCATAAAGCAAAGGAGTTGATGCGAAGCCTGTCCGAGCATGGCGTCGACCTCCTGGGTTCCGCTCCTGGATCGCGCTCTGTCTCCGATCTCATCGGCATCGACACGGCCATCGCCGGGTATCTGTTGGACCCTGCTGAGGCCACTTACAACTTGGAGGAACTCGCTGCGCGGTACGCAAACATTGATCTGCGCGCTGTCGATGCACCACCAGAGGGCGAGCTTGATTTCGGCGGGACCGCAGAGGACCCGGCGCAGATCTCGCTGCGGCAGGCAGCGGCGGTGTGGGCTCTGGTGGAACCGATGCGTGCAGCCATGCAGGCCCGCGGACTCACCGATTTGTACGAGCAGATCGAACGACCGCTGATTGGTGTGTTGGCGCGGATGGAAGTGGTTGGTGTGGCTGTCGACTCGCTGTATCTCAAGGAACTCGCACAGGAGCTCACCGAGGAAGCAAACAAGGCCGAGGCCGAGGTGCACGAGGCTGCTGGCGAAGTGTTCGTGGTGAACTCAGTGCCACAGCTGCGCCGCATCCTCTTCGAAAAGCTCGGCCTCAAGACCGACAAGAAGACCAAGACCGGCTACTCCACGGACGCGCAGTCGTTGGAGAAGTTGCGCGGTGAGCATCCAATTGTGGAACCGCTGCTGCGGTACAGGGAGATGGAGAAGCTGCGGTCAACGTACGGCGAAAGCCTGCTGGCCGAGGTACAGGTCGACGGCCGTATTCACGCGTCGTTCAACCAGACCGTTGCCCGCACCGGGCGTCTGAGCAGCGACCAGCCGAACCTACACAACATTCCCATCCGCTCAGAAGAGGGCCGCCGATTCCGTCGCGCGTTCATCCCGCGTGACGGGGCCGAGCTATTGGTAGCTGACTACAACCAGATCGAACTCCGCGTCATCGCGCACCTTGCACAGGACCCAGGGCTCATGACGGCGTTCACCACAGGTGCAGATGTGCATACAGAAACAGCAAAGCGAGTGTTCAGCGTGGAGGCTGAAGCGGTCACCGTTGCCATGCGCAGCAAAGCAAAGATGGTTTCCTACGGGCTTGCATACGGTATGGAGTCATACGGTCTTGCGCAGCGCCTCAATGTTCCGGTAGCCGAAGCGCAAGAAATACTCGACGCGTATTTCGTGGCGTTTCCCAACGTGCAGGACTACATGGATCGTGCCGTCGCCGACGCTCGCAACAAGGGCTACACCGAGACGCTCTTCGGCCGCCGCCGCAACATCCCAGAGTTGCAGTCGCCCAACTACCGCATCCGTCAGATGGGGGAGCGCCAAGCCATGAACGCCGGCATCCAAGGGTTGGCTGCGGACATCTTCAAGGTTGCTCTCGTGCGGCTGGACCAAGCCATCCACGATGCGGGGCACGTCTCACGCATCATCCTGCAGGTGCACGACGAGGTTGTTGTCGAAGTGGATCCGGCGGAACGTGATGCCGTACGTGTACTCACTATCGAGACCATGAAGACAGCAGCACTCCTCGATGTTCCGTTGGAGGTCAACGTCGCTTGGGGAGCCAACTGGGGTGAGGCGAAAGGGTGACCGCCGGTCCGGGTCGTCACTTCTTCGAAGACTTCGCGGACTTTCTGGGTCCGGCGTACCTTCGCTATTCGTTCACCAAAGGCACTGCCAACGAGGTCGCCTTCCTCTGGGATGCGCTCGGGCTCCAGCCAGGGATGACGGTGCTCGATGTGGGTTGTGGCCCAGGCCGCCACGCTCTGGCACTGGCTCGAATCGGTGTTTCGGTCTTGGGGGTCGACATCGCTCGGACGTTTGTCGATCTCGGCAACACGGCGGCCGAGGCTGAAGGGCTGAGCGCACGGTTTGAAGTAGGCGACGCGCGTGCGCTCGGTTTCGATGGTCAGTTCGATGCCGTGATTTCGCTCTGCCAAGGAGGCTTCGGGCTCGTCGGTCGGACCGAAGACGGTGCTGCTGACTCATCGGTGCTCGACGGCATGGTCGGAGCACTCAAGCCGGGCGGTCGGATTGCGCTCAGCGCGTTCAGTGCCTACTTCCAGTTGCAGCACTTGGAATCCACCGACAGTTTCGACGCGGGCACGGGCGTCAACCGAGAGCAGACCGAACTCCGAAATGAGGCAGGGGAGCGGACGCCGGTCGAGCTGTTCACCACGTGCTTCACCCCACTGGAGCTGCGCCTCCTTGCCGAACGAGCTGGCTTGGATGTGGTGGGCCTGTGGTCAGTCACCCCCGGGGACTACGCCCGCCACGCGCTGACGATCGACCGGCCAGAGTTCCTCCTCGTTGGGCGCGACGGCGGGTTCCTTAAGGCGGCGCCGCAGAACGGATTGTGCGCAGTTTGGTGAGGTGGTCTAGCTCCATTCACCTTGCCGGTCCTGAGTTCATGGGTAGGTCGGCCCGATCCTCCAGCGCCAAAACGTTCACTCCACCTTGCGACGGCCTCGGTTGTAACAGCATCTTTCCGAGCCAGGCACCCTGAAATTCCTCAGGAAAGTTCCTCGCAGTCGCGCTGCCGAGATCGATCCCGCACCGGAGCACCCGCAGGGTGGCATCATCGACGCTGTGCCCGCTGCCCATCTTCCGAAGCTGCCAACACAACCAGGGGACTACGCCGTCGAGTGGTTCCTCGACGACCGGGTTATCCCCGGTGAATTGCACCTGGAGCAGAACCGGTCGCCGCAGGCGAAACTCTTCGGCGACGTCGTGCCGAAGGACTGGAGCCATGGCGGAAGCTTTCCGGAGGATCACCGCCTCAATCGCGTCGTCGGGCGGTTGCGCTCCGGCCCAGATGTCGTACTAACCGACGCTCGTCTCTCCATCTGGTACCCGGAGCGCAGCCTGGGCTTAGCAAGTCATGCCGTCGTCGGCCACGACGTCGCCGACGTGCCGGGTGATGCCTTCCACTGTGCTCGGTTCCAGATCACCAACCTCGACCTGCTGTTCGACGCGGCTCCGATCAAGTCGGTGACGTGGCCACCAGACGGACGACCGCACCTCGACGGACGGTACGCCATCGAGACCAATCCTGCGGCCGACCACGAATGGATCGACGACGACGCTGGCGTATCGATCGAATGCACGTACGACATCGAGTACCCGATCTCCTCCGGCCACCAGCACTATGTCGCCTTCGCTCCAGTCATCTCCATCGCCAGCGACGAGCCGCTCACCGTGGACCGGTGGCTCGACGAGTGGGTCAGGCCGCTGCTCCTGCTAGCGACGCTCGCAACACGCAGTCCGCAGCGTTTGTCCTGGCTCACCGTCAGCACAGCGCCGCGCGTAACCTCCGACCACGAGCGCATGCCCAGCACGACCGGCACCGTGTTCGGCAGCGGGATCGCGCAGGCGCCCTACGAAGCCGAGTACCGCGATGAGTGGAGCGAAAGCGAGAACCGTCCGCTCTTCACGATGGCGTCCATTCCGATGTCGTTGCCGACGCTCGTGCGAAGCTGGCGAACGCTGAAGCAGGACGAAAATCCTTTCCTAGAGTTATTCGGTCTCACCCAGCGCCAAAGCGACCTTCCGTCGCGTGCTCGCTACCTCTATCTCGTACAGGCACTCGAGGCACTCCATTCGTACGAGCACAGCGCCGACGACGACGAGAAGCAAGCAACTTTCAAGACGAGTCGAGCGGAAGTGCTCGACGCGTTGGCAACGGTCGGGTTGCCAGCAGAGACGGTGCGGTTCATCAAGGACAACTGGAGCAATCGACGCACAGACTCCCTGGACCGACGTCTGCGCGAGCTGATCGAGCAGTTGCCCGTACCCGTCCGTGCGCTCGTCGCCAAGCCACCTGTCGGCGGGATCCTCGACGCGATTTCTGCAGATGCGTCGCAGCGGGTGGAGTCACTCTTGCGCATCCTCCGCAACGATCTGTCCCACGGCAACCGTAACCACGACGATCGGTCGCTGCGACCCTGGGTCACCCTCGTGGAGACGATCTGCCGGGCGCACGCGTTGCGGCTGCTCGGCTTCGACGACGCAGCGACTGTCGCGGGTCTCGTTGCGCCATCGGCCCCTCAGCCACCGAAGTTAGTGAACGGGGACGCCGAGTCACCGCGCTGATTGCTACCCAAGAAAGAGCAACAGGTTGTCTTCCGGTCGGTTCCCGGTGAGGCCACTCGCGGCCGCCAACTCTGACCGGTACCCGTCCCATAAATTCGTCCGTGTCCTGGAATCGCTCACAGCGCACCATCACGAATCTGGCGCGGGCTCGATAGTCGAAGAAGTTCGCACCGGATCCTCGATCGGTTGTACACCTCGCACCTTCAGATGAGAATGCATGGTGTTCGCGTCACAGGCCTGAATGGGCCGTTGGAGCTGCTGCTGACGGTCCTAGCTCGGCGGCGATTCGGTCGGCGACGCCGATTCGGTGAGGTGATAGGTCACCAGCCTGCCGATGACGTCACGGGCTATCACGAGTGCCACGCGGCGCTCCTCATCGGTGATCCGTTCAACGTCGCCATGGCGCCGAGCCTTCGCTGCGTGGGCGAGCGGTTGGAGTTCAGCCTCCGTGTAGCCGAGTGCGCTATGCAGCCGACTCCACGGTACGTCTTGAGCATCGGACGGCGTGCGGAAATACTGCCGCGCCGATTCAACCGCCCGGTAGGCGTAAAACCTCGTGTCGTCGGGCCGGTCCATGGCCATCGATAGGTCGGACAATGCGTAGCGGATCAATGAGTTCTCGGCGGCCGCTTGCATGAAGGGGCCGAGGTCGGTGGCAGCGACCCGAAGGGCAGCCGCCGGATCGCGGCCCGTCAGTTCGTGCCATGCGACCGTGGGAACGCCGAGCACACCGGCTGCGCCATCGACCGAGAATGAAACCAGTCCATGAAATTCGGGGGTCAGCACAGCCCCTAGGTGGAATCCGAGAGCATCCAATACTCCGCGCACGACTGACATCACCTCGTTACGGAATGTCGCCAGATCGTTCGGCCTTGAGCCTCGCGCTAGCACCCGGAACTTGCTCTCGGCCAGAACGATCGTCCATTCGGAATCCGGGAACGTGAGGATGAACGGTTCATCGAGACGCCAACAATTGCTCGCCGGGTGAACCACGCCGTGGAACTCGATGATCCAACGCGAATCGTTGTCGACTGACATCTAGCGAGCATCTCACTGCAGCAGCCATGGAAGCAGGTCCATTGTGGGTCGATGCCGATCGGGAGTTCATCGAGGAATCCAAAGCTACGTTCGAATGCCGTGGTTTTGTTGCCGAAGTTGCGAGCGATGCCAGTCGGTCTTCACCGGAAGTGCGCCGGGTAGCATTCCTCGATGCTTTTTGCCGACTTGCCCGAAGCGAGGGTACGTGACGTTCTAGCGGCCAATCTGCACATCATCGAACAGGGCATGGTCGCTCTCGAAACCGAGTTCTACGTGCCCCCGATCTTCGGGTGCACGAAGGCGTACATCGACATCCTTGCAACTGACAGCACTGCCGCCGTCACGATCATCGAGGTGAAACGCGCCGATGCGACGGCGCGCCAGGCACTCCACGAAGTCGAAAAGTATCGCTTCGCAGTTGCCAACCACTTCGGCCGCACCCAAGGTGAGGTTAGATGCATCGTTGCATCGACTCAGTGGCGTGAACTGGGGCGACCATTCTCGGAACGAGCACGGGACTCGTCGTACGAACTCGAGGGTTACCTTTTGTCGGGCACTCTTCAAAACCCATCTGCATCGCGCTTCGAGCCACTCCCAGCCGTTGAGTCGCAACGACTATGCCCCATCGGGCTCCTGTACCTCTGCGCAGGCTCCTCAGATCTTCCTGTGCACGAGCGCCAGATAGAGGCGGCACTATTGCTCGCTGGGATTGATGACTTCATGTTGTTGCGCGCTCGATACGTTGGACAGAACGAACGCGTCACTTATCCGTTCGGATTGGCCGTCATTCGACGTTCGCTACCCGAGATGGAGCGCGCCCGCCGGCTCGTCGCATTGGGCAACTCAGACGGCCTCGAAGAGAGCGCCGAATACCTCACCGAGAATCCCTGGTACGCCGAGGAGTGCGAGATGGCGGCGGCACTAAGCGATTTGGATCACTCGGCGTACCAATCGATGGAGATAATCGGGCCTGAGGAGCTTGCGCAGACCCTCGGCGACTGGACCTACTCGAAAGGAGTGATGCGTGGCGCTTGCGACCGTTCCTTTCAAAGCTTAGGAATCGAAGAATCCCTGCGGGAGTACTTGTACGAGTCCGATCGACCGAATGCCGCGTCCGTGTCTTGTGCTGTTCGCGCGAGAAACTTGCACCAACGTCAACGTACGGAACGCCAACTCGACTACGCCCTCGTGTCCATCCCCCAGTGGTCGGCCGCCGCTGTCTCATTCCTACGGGACGCCGGAGACCTCGACGGCAACGTGCTCGTCGACTGCTTCTCGCCACCCGACATTGCGATGATCCTCCTCCATGAGGCGCGAGACCTCCGACCCGACTGGCCTTCCATGGCCCTCATTCGGCCGTCATCGAACGGCGTGGAAGCTCTTTTCGGATTCCTCGAATTCAGTCCCGCTCCGACCATGGCTTTTGCTTCGATCATGGACGAAGCAATCGGCCCTCCCGAGACGGTGATGTTCGCAATGGGTCTGCGTTCTATTTGGGAACACGGAATGGACATCCTGACGCGCCTCGGTCTGCAGTACAGGTTGATGACACTCCGTGGCGAGCAGGTCGACGGCAGTGCAATTCCGCACCAGCGTCAGGCAGCTCAAGACCTATTTCAGGCGCGACCGTCGCTGAGGACCGAAGTCATCGAATACTTTTCGTTCGTGGGACCGTTCTAAAGAACCTACAGACTCCAGAAAACCTGCTGCCGCGTCCGGCTTACTCGTTCATAGAAGTGGCAGAACGAGGTCCACCCTGCACCAATCCCGATCACCGAATCTTCGTCCCCAATGGCTGGGACGTGCACGAGTTTGATGTCGAAAGCGAGCTGCTGGTCGTTCCGATTCCGATTCGATGGGGCACCACCCGAAGTGGTAGTTGTCAGGCGTTGAGACTTCCAACACCCAGAGTTCCTGCTCGTTGGGACCGTCAATCAAGGGCACGGTCTCGCGCAAACCTCCCGAGAGGAATCTCGGGGACCCTCAGATGGTAGGTTGGAGAGCTTTCCTGAGACAGGACACTCCTGTTCCGGCGGCCCGACACTCGATCGGGAACGTCGTTCGTAGATCAAGCGAGTCACATCTTCATGTCTGACATCATCACCGAAGCACCAGCACTGGCAGACGAGCCAGAACTTCAGCTCAGTCCTGCGGGCGGCCTTCTGCAGGAAGCCATCGTCTATCGCCCCATCACGGTCAACGACCTAGGCGGCATGTCCTTCGACGAGGCCATCAACGGAACCATCGTCAACTTCGACGACGGTGACATTGTCACCGGAACGGTCGTCAAGATCGACAAGGACGAGGTCCTGCTCGACATCGGATTCAAGTCCGAAGGCGTTATCCCAAGCCGCGAGCTGTCTATCCGCCATGACGTCAACCCATCCGAGGTTGTCAGCCTGGGCGAAACCATCGAAGCCCTCGTCCTCACCAAGGAAGACAAAGAGGGTCGGCTCGTGTTGTCCAAGAAGCGTGCTCAGTACGAGCGCGCATGGGGCACCATCGAGAAGTTGAAGGAAAACGACGGCGTCGTCGAAGGTCCAGTGATCGAGGTCGTCAAGGGCGGCCTCATCATGGACATTGGTTTGCGTGGTTTCCTTCCCGCTTCGTTGGTCGAACTGCGTCGTGTCCGCGACCTGCTCCCATACGTCGGCAAGACGTTCCAGGCCAAGATCATCGAGCTCGACAAGAACCGCAACAACGTGGTGCTTTCCCGTCGTGCGTTCCTCGAAGAGACGCAGAAAGACCAGCGCGAAACGTTCCTGGCAAACCTCAAGCCAGGCGAAGTCCGCGAGGGCGTCGTGTCGTCGGTTGTCAACTTCGGTGCATTCGTCGACCTCGGCGGCATGGACGGCCTCGTTCACGTGTCCGAACTGTCGTGGAAGCACGTCGATCACCCATCCACCGTTGTCGCCGTCGGCGATCGCATCACGGTGCAGGTGCTCGAGGTTGACTACGAGCGTGAGCGCATCAGCCTCTCGCTCAAGGCCACCCAGCAGGACCCATGGGCAGAGTTTGCTTCGGCCCACCGCGTGTCCGAACTGGTTTACGGTCGGGTCACCAAGTTGGTGCCGTTCGGTGCGTTCGTACAGGTTGGCGAAGGGATCGAAGGTCTGGTCCACATCTCCGAGATGGC
>JAYSSK010000203.1:0-28447 GCA_043720595.1 Acidimicrobiia bacterium | reverse complement strand
AAGAAGTCGGTCGTGCGGGCGAGAACGGCGCGTGTTCCCTCCACTCGGAAAACGACATCGTCGCCCTCGGTGAGGCCGAGCGCGTCACGCACGGCCTTTGGGACGGTGAGCTGTCCTTTCGAGCTGAGCCGAGCAGCGATCTCCACAACGCCTCCTTACAGTGGGTGCCTGGTAAGGATACGTGAAGGAGGCGGCGGCTGCAACCGGCACATTCGGGCCGACACGGGGTGACGTATCGGCGATTAGTCGGGCGATGAGACGATGGAGTCGATCAGACCCCATTGAAGTGCTGTTGGGGCATCGATCCGGCGTTTCGTGAGCAGGAGCCACGCGGTTCGCTGCGCACCGATCCGGTCGACGATGCTGATGGTGCCACCGGCTCCGGGGATGAGTCCAAGGGCCAGTTCCGGTAGTTCGAACGTTGCATCGGGTGTTGCGCTGACTCTGTGAGCAAATGCAGCCAGTTCGAGACCTGACCCGGAACTGTTGCCGTGTAGATAAGCCTGTAAACGCGGTGTAAGTGCACAGAGCATTCTGGCGGGACTCCGTTGCAAGCGGACGATATGCGCGTCGGCCGGCGAATCGAACGTGTCGAACGTGTCGAGGTCTCCGCCGGTGCAGAAATGGTGGCCGTTTCCTGATAACTGGACTGACGCTATAGACGAGTCGACCAGCGCGATCGTGAGCGCTTCGGTCAACGCATCGCGCAGCGAATTGTCGACAGCGTTGCCGCGCCCAGGTCGGTTCAACTGTACGTGGAGTACGTCGCCCACACGGTCTACCAACACAGCAGGTTGGCCGGTTTGGATTACGTCGCGATGGGGCCGTGCTTCGCGCCATGCCGAGAATTCCGGCCCTGCTTGGAGCATCGAATACGTTGCCGACTCCAGCGCAAAACGCGCGCCGGTACTGGCACTCGTTGGCGTCCGAAGGAGCACGCACAGCGCAGCGCTTGCGATGGGTGAGGCGCGGACCGTCGAGACGATCTGTTCCCGTTCGGCGTCAGTCGCCACCAAGACATCCGCGCCGATAGCGACGACGGGATCGGCTCCAAGCAGTGCGGCGTCGATCGGCTGATCAAGGCTGATCAGCGTGCCGTGTGTGTCGGCAAGAGCGCCTCGGGCCGCCAAGGTGACTGCCTCGTCGGCGGTGATGTACGGGATGGTCGGTACCAGTTCTCCGCTCACCGCGTTACCTTACGGCCGCCGACCACGGTGTGGCGCACTGTTGGGGATCGCCGAGCAGTGATCAGCGCTATGAGCTCGGCTTCGGTTGTCGACGTGACAGCAAGGTCGGCGGACTTCCCGACGCGCAGCCTGGGTGCGTGGAGGAACAACCCGATGGCTTCCAGCGGCGTGAGGTCACGATCGCTGCCGACCCGTTGGTTGCCCAGTGTGCGGTCGACCGCGGCGCAGATGGACGCCCATGGATCGGCGGACCCGTAGGGCGCGTCCGTAGCGCCAAGCACACGGACTCCGGCGTCGATGAGTGACCCGCACCGCCACAGGTGGACCTGATCATCCGCGTCGGTCTTTGCAGCGTGGTCAGCTGCCCGTTCGTGGGCCAACGATGGGTTGGTCACCACCGTCAGGCCGAGTGCAGCGCACTGCAAAACTGCCTGAGTGTCCAGCACCGACCCATGCTCTATCCGGTCTCCTGGCACGGCACCGAGCTCCTGTAACGCAGACAGTGCCAGCCAGGTGGTGGAGCGATCGGTGAGATGGATCGCCACAGGGAGATCTTGTGCGCGGGCCAACATGATCTGTGTACAGACGGAGTCGAAACTTGGAGCACGCGCTTCGTCGAGGACGATCTTTGCTGCCGGACGTGCAACACCCACCTGTGCTGTGTGAACCGCTGGTGATCCCATCACTCCCAGGTGCTGGTGAATTCGACCCTCTGTCTTCTGAATCGTCAGCCCTTGCAACCCGGCATCGGAGTTGTAGGGGGTGGCATCGGTCAGGTGGGTCACCCCGTGCGCCGCCAGCACGGCGGAGACGTGTCGCAGATCCATATCCCGCGTGGTTGTTTCGGGACGTCTTAACCGCCTTGCCAGTTCGTCATCGAGCCGGAAGAGGCGCCCGTCGGGATGGTCGCCCATGTCGACACGGTGCAGTGCTGCAGAGTTGAGGAACCAGGCCACACCTGACCGATGCTGAATCCGCACTGGCGCATTGGAGCGAATCGTGTCGAGCAGATCTCTTGTGAGTTCACCCGCGGTGGACTCGTAGTAGCCGAACCCGCGGACGGTGCCATCGGTACTGACCGGTGCGATGGCGAGCGCCCGCCCGAACGACGCGTGATCCGGGGTTGCGACAGGTGAGCAGTCAACCGATGCCATTGCCGCAGCAAGCGCGAACAGGTGGAGGTGATGATCGTGCAGACCTGGCAGGACAAGGCATCCGTCGCCGTCGAGCGAAACGCCCTCGTCGTCTGTGTGGGAACTTCTGTCAGCATGCGTGGTGAGCTGGCCAACGGCAGTGGTAGACGGCCGAAGGGACCCTATGTGCCCATTGTTGTTGATGGCGATGTCCCACAACTGATCCGAGCCCAGCAGTGCAGCGCGCCTGACACGGTGAACCAGTGGGAAGCCGCCAGCTTTCACTGGGCCGCCAACGCGGCAACAGCGGCCAGCGGCAAGTCCACGTGAACGCGGCGGGCGGTGACGATTGCGTGGAGTGCAATTGCTGCGCCGGTCATGCCGGTGAGCGGATCTGCAATGGCGTCGCCGATGAAGGTTGGCTGTTGCGTTGTTCCTCCGAAGAGCCCGCCCGCGATGGCAGTGTCGTCGCCGAACCCGACTCGATGGGGCTGCGCTGCGCCAAAGCCTGAGATGGAGATCCATGCCTGAACGGGGTTCGCTGTCATGACAGCGAGCGGGTCGATGCCCATCTGCTGGAATGCTCGGGGACGCGCGCTGGTGATCACCACATCGGCTTCATTGAGTCGGTCGGTGAGTTGCCGCTGTCCAGCAGCCGAGCGCAGGTCGATCTGCAACGACCGGTGCCCGCTATGCAGCGCGTCGAAGAACGCAGGTGCACCGACTCGTGTTCCATCGGGCCGGGTGGGGTCTTCCACGTACGTGACGTCGCCACCGGCTTGGTGCAGCAGGTGGGCACACAGCGGGCCGGCCCACAGCGCACTGAGGTCGAGCACGGTGAAGCCGTTCGGCGGCGTGCGGCCTTCGGTTGTAGATGCGGTGTCCCGGCCAGCGACGTGGCGGACATGAGCCGACGTCAACGGAGAGCTTCGGTGCTCGCCGAGCACTGCACAGCTGAGACCGAGCAACGTCGCCCGTTCTCGTATGTGTGCAGATGAATGCGATGCGCTCAACCGAGCGATTTGCGACCACAGTTCCAGTGAAGGCGGAAAGTCTGCCTCGAAACAGGCAGAAAGCAGGTCCGTGTCGTCCGCACGGCTGATGGTGAACGACACCCAGCCGTCGGTGCTACGGATGAACCGCGTAGTACCGTTCCGGCTGCTCGCCTCTGTCCAGCGGGCCGGCGTATGCAGGGCCCGCTGCGCAAGAAACGCGGGGCCGTCTACCGCTACCGTCCGGCCGAGCAACATCGACGACCGCATGATGGAATGAGCCACGCGATCGGCGAAGCCGACTGCGTTAAGGGCTGCTTGCGGTGGGTCGCATTGCGGTGGGTCGGACTCAGTTGAGGCCGACAATGCGGCGCATCCCGATGCCCTCCAGGCGTCTGCGGGATGCTGAAGCGACGGGACATGCGTACCGAGCGCTGCGTTCAGCCAATCGGTGTCGACATCAGCGGGATAGGTCATCCAACTTCGGAGCCGTACATGTTGAGCAGCGGGTCGCTGATGAGTTCGAGGCGGGCGCCATCGGGGTCGTTGAGATACAGCGACGATCCGCTGTGGTGCAGATACGGGACCTTGGCTGCGTCGAGCTTGTGACGGAGGTGCACCCAGCGATCTGGTTCAACGGAGATGGCTAGGTGGTGTAGCCCGCCCAGCACTTCTGCGTACGAGCCTGCGTTGACACCGGGCAGGTCGAAAAAGGCGAGCAGGTTGCCGTTGCCGATGTCGAAGAAGAAGTGAGTGGACCCAGCGAGGTCTCGGTTCTCGAAGATCTCGGTGAGCGGAAACTCCAGCAGGCCTTGATAGAAGTTGATGGTTGCTTCCACATCGGCGCTGATGAGCGCCAGGTGATGGACGCCACGGGCACTGCTTCGCGGCCGCTGGTCCTTGGCAACCAGATGAGCCGACCGCAGCGCGTCGCGCTGCTCGGTGAGCTGTTCTCGGAGCGCGTCGGTGATCAGCGAGTGCTTGGTGGCATCGGTGCTGGTATCCAGCGATGTGTCCGATGCGGGGTTGTCCAAACTGGGGCTGTCCGAGGTTGTCATGGTGTCAGCGTGTCATGGGTTGAGCGCGTTGCGGAACAGATCGTGGATCCGCACCCAGTGACGCTCGGCTGCCGCCTGGTCGTACTGCGGGCGGCCAGGGAAAACGAACCCGTGCTCGGTTCCTGGATACCACTCCACCCGGCAGTTCGCGCGGCTTGCTTTCGCGGCTGCTTCGAACGCGTCGATCATCTCGGGTGGGGCGTAAGAGTCGGTTTCCGCTGCACCGACGTACAGCGCTGCGGTCGTTTCGCTCAGGTGGAGGTGCGGCGAATCCGCAGCGTCGGTTGCAAGGGCCACTCCGTGGAACGAGGCTGCTGCTTTGACCGCCGGAATACCCGGCGCAGCAGCAATGGCGAACGGTCCGCTCATGCAGTACCCAACCACACCGACGCGAGACACGTCGGCGAACTCACTATGTGTGGCAGCGAAGTCCAACATGTAACGGCAGTCCTGAACTGCCTGCGCGTTGGAAACGTTGCTCATGAGCTGGAACATGCGGTCACGGTCGCCGGTTTCAAACACGTTGTATGCAGGGACGTCGCGGTAATAGAGGTTGGAGACGAGAGCGAAGTACCCGGCGCTTGCGATTCGGCGCACCATGGTGTGCAGCTCTTCTCGTTTGCCGGGGGCATCCATCAGCAGCAATACGACCGGCCTCCGCCCGCCTTCGTCGGGGTGAGCCAGAAACGTGTTCATCGATCCGTCGGGCGTGGTGATGTCCAGATGCTGTTCGATCATCGGCCGAGCGTACGCGCCTGCGTCCGTGCGTACCTAGCGGACCCATCAGGTGCACATGCGGAACTTCGCTGCGGTGGCTCTCGTCACAGCAGGGAAATGAGGTGTGCGCCTCCAGGCGTGCCAGGCTGGGAAAATGGTCACCCGCGCTGGAATCAGCCACCACGCCCACGAGGAGCGTCGTGCGCTCGAAGATCGCCGTGCTCACGATCCGGCCTCGCACGATCATCACGGTCATGAAGAGCGCCATGCCTTCGATCGAGCTGCCATGCTGCGCGCCGGCGTGCTTGGAGCCAACGATGGGCTGCTTTCCACCGCAAGCCTGGTGATCGGCGTTGCCGGGGCAGGTGCCAGCCGCTCGACACTGCTCACTACTGGTATCGCTGGGTTGGTCGCCGGTGCGTTGTCCATGGCCGTTGGTGAATGGTCGTCGGTGAGTTCGCAACGAGATGCAGAGGTTGCCGACCTGGACAAAGAACGTCACGAACTGCAGCGGGCTCCGGAAGCCGAACGCCACGAGTTGGCTGGGATCTACAAACGGCGCGGCCTTAGCCACGACTTGGCCGATGCAGTTGCCACCGAATTGAGCGCGGGCGACGCGTTGCGCCACCATGCAAGAGATGAGCTGGGCCTCGACCTCGATGATCTGTCCAAGCCAGCGCAGGCCGCTGTCACATCTGCAATCGCGTTCGCCCTTGGCGCTGTCGTTCCCGTGTTGGCGGTCCTGATGTCGCCGGCCTCCCTGAGGGTGGTCTTCGGGTTCGTCGCCGCGCTCGTGGGCCTTGGCCTGCTCGGGTTTGCTGGGGCCAGGGTCGGCGGTGCCCGTTGGGTGAAGCCCACCACCCGTGTGGTTGTCGGCGGAACTATCGCAATGGCCGTTTCCTACGCCATCGGGAGCGTTATCGGCACGGTTGTTTGATGACTCCAAACGCGTCGTCCCCGGCGACCGCTGAAACCAGCATGTCTTTGCCAATGCCGCCGAAGACCGGCGAAATGCTGCCGGGGTCTCGTGAGTTCAAGATGCTGTTCGCTGGTCTTGTCATCACGCTGTTTTTGTCCGCGCTCGACAACACCATCGTGTCCACGGCGATGCCGACCATCGTCGGCGACCTCGGCGGGTTCAAGCGATACACGTGGGCCACCACGGCGTATGTGGTTGCCTCAACCATTTCCACTCTTGTGTTGGGCAAGCTGTCCGACCTCTACGGGCGCCGCAAGGTGTACCTCATCACCATCGTGCTGTTCTTGGCCACCTCTGCGCTGTGCGGTTTGGCCCAGTCCATGGACCAGCTCATTGCGTTCCGTACGCTGCAGGGGCTCGGCGGAGGCGGCATCTGGAGCCTCACGTTTGCGGTCGTCGGCGACGTCGTTTCACCGAGGGAACGCGGCCGCTATTTCGGGCTGTTCACCAGTGTGTTTGCCGTAGCCAGCCTGGCCGGTCCGTTGCTAGGCGGCGTGATCGTTGGCAACCTGTCGTGGCGGTGGATTTTCTATGTCAACTTACCAATTGGTGCGTTGTCCATCTTCATGGTGCTGAAGACCTTGCACCTGCCAGCCGTCTCACGAAAAGTGCGATTGGATGTGCTTGGCGCGCTGCTGGTTTCCGGGTTCATCGTGGCGTTCATGATCGCGCTGGAAGTGGGTTCGGAAAGCGGTTGGACCCACCCGTGGACGATCGCCTTGTTCCTCGGTTCCGCCGTGTTGCTTGCAGCGTTCGCGAAGCAAGAGCTGCGCTTCGACGAGCCCATCACCCCGCCACGTCTGTTCCGCAATTCGATTGTTCGGACGTCACTGCTGTTCGGGTTTCTCACCGGTTCGGTGATGATGACGGTTGGTCTGTTCTTCGCCTTGTACTACCAGAACGTGCGGCTGCTCTCTCCGCAAGAATCCGGTCTTCGCACGCTGCCACTCATGCTCGGCATGACCGTTGCTTCCACCATGACCGGCCGTTACATCTCGTCGTCGGGCCACTACCGCCGTACCGCGCTCATCGGGCTTCCACTGGCTGCGGTCGGCCTGCTGCTCGGCGGGTTGACCATGCTGCGCAGCGCAGCTGATTCCTTGCTTGCGCTGTGGCTGCTGAGTGCGGCGTTGCTCATTGTCGGAACTGGCATGGGTATGACGTTTCCTACCGCTTCCATCAGCATCCAGAACTCGGCAGACCCAAGAGACCTTGGCATTGCCACGTCGACAGGCAACTTCTTCCGCAACCTCGGCTCGGCCATTGGGCTTGCGGTGTTTGGGTCGATCTTCAACGCAATCGTCAGGTCGAACCTCACGGCGAAGTTGCCAGCCAGCGCTCAGACCGGCGACGTGTTCTCGGTCATCCGCACACCGAAGAAGGTACGCGCGCTTCCGGACGACGTCCGGCTTGCCGTCACCGACTCGATCGCTGCGGGCGCCAGCCGAGTTGTGCTGCTTTCTGTCGGGATGACCCTGCTGACTGTCGTGGTGGCTTGGTACCTGCACGAAGAGCCCTTGCGCACAACCAACGCGCAGGAACCAGTTGCGGCACCGGCGGAATAGCTGGGGGGCAGCAACTGGAGAGCTACCGGTGCGCTACCGAAGCGAACCGAGGACCTTTCGGTAGGCCTTGTCCCAGGCGCTGTAGGCGGCGCGTAGCGCGAACCCTGGCCAGTCCACCGGCAGTAGTTCGGGCGGTAGCAACGGATCGTTTTGAAAGTGACGAAGGCACGCAGCTGACAGTTCGAAACATGCAGCAAGATTGGAGATGTCCGACGGATCGAGTTTCGCGAGGCGAGCCGCAAGGTCAGCTGACGTGCCGGTCCAACCACGCAAGTCCCACAGTCGAGGCACCGCTGCAGTCATCGAAATGACATCCTCAGGATCAACCGACTGTGCCCGGATCAGGTGTACGTCGTCGAGGCGCGTTTCGGCATGGAGATTGTCTGGCCGAATCCACACGCCATCTCGATACTCGCCAAAGCGTGCCCGAAGCAGCGTTGCGCGCCGAGAGGCCCGGTGTTGTGCTGAAGCCGGAAGCGGACTGACGATCCCGACAAGCCAGGTTCCGTCCCAAGGCAATATGGTGCCGGCACGGCTGAGGCGCTGACGGCTCTGGCGGGCGAGGAGCGCTGGGCTGATCAACTTGTAGGTGCCGTTGTCAGCCCTTACCTCGGCATTGGCAACCATCCGCGAGAGCGCCACCCGTGCACGGTTTTCGTTGATGTCGAAAGCCGCTGCCAGCCGCACCAGTTGCGCCACCGGCAGCCGCGGTGGGTCTTCGCCCAGCAACGCCGACGCCAGCACGGACCGGGCGGTGAGGGGACGATGGCCGGGCAGGGGCGCTGGAGAGATATTACGACTTGTCGACATCTGTTGGAGAAGTGTAATATGTATTCATGTCCGGAAACATGATCACGCACCAGTCGACCCGGCCGCAGGTCCTCCCGGCAGACCGTCTGCTGGCCAACGGGTTTGCGATCCCCGCAGTGCGCGCGGAATTGCGCAAGATTCCCGATGCGCGCAATGCGCTCAGCGTGGTGGCCGTGTGGTTCTGGATGGTGTTCGTCATCACCATCGTGGTTCGCACCGACACCATTTGGGTGTGGTTGGCCGGAATGATCTTCATGTCGTCCATCCACGCTCGCTTGTTGATCCTCATGCACGAGGCTGCGCACAAGCTGCTGTTCACCAATAAGCGCACAAACGATTTCATCGGAACCTGGCTCATCGCGTATCCCGGGTGGACACCCATCTCGGTTTACCGACGTTCGCATTTCGCACACCACCGAGACGAGTTCGGCCCGGAAGAACCAGACATCCCGTTCTACGCCGGCTACCGGACCACGCCCCGCGTGCTTGGCCGTCGGCTGTTGCGCGACGCAGTTGGCATCTCCGGCTGGAAGAACCTCATGCCATTGGTGAAGGGTCTGCGCCGCGCATCGTCGCGACCCGTTGCCGGTGGCATCTTGGGTGCGCAGGCCGTCATGTTCGCTGTCATGTGGGCAGCCACCGGTCGGTGGTACACGTGGGTTGTGCTGTGGTTCGGTTCTTGGATGACAGGCTGGCGCGTCACCAACCGGTTGCGTGCCATCGCCGAGCACGGAGGCCTTGGACAGTCCGCCGACCGGCGAGCAACTACCCATCATGTGCGCCAGTCGTTGCTGGCGCGTTTCTGGATGGTGCCGTACAACACGGGCTGGCACCTGGCCCATCATGTCGACATGGGGATTCCGTTCCGCAACCTGCCTGCGTTCCATGCCGAGCTGGTGGCCGCCGGATACGTCACGCCGGAAATCACCTATCGCAGCTACGTCCAACTGTGGAAGGCACTTGCATCGGAGGGCCGCGACAATTGGCGCCCCGTGCTGACGGTGGCGTGAGCACTTCCGTGGGGAGTGTTCCGATTGTTGCCCATGTGGTGCTTGTCGCTCCGGAGATAGCAGGGAACACGGGCAACATCATCAGACTGTGCGCCAACACCGGGTGCACCCTGCACCTCGTGGAACCCGTCGGGTTCGAACTGTCCGATGCCCGGATGAGACGCGCCGGGTTGGACTATCACGAACGCACGTCGTTGCGTGTGCATACGGATTTCAAATCGCTCATCAACTCACTCGGCAACGTGCCGTTTGCCGCGTTCACCGCGCGGGGCATCACCCGCTACGACGAGCTGACTCCGTCGGTCGCTGATGTCCTAGTGTTCGGATGCGAAGCAACCGGTCTACCCCAGTCTGTGATGGACCATCCGCTGTGCGCAGCCACGGTTTCGCTACCGATGATGCTGGGCAATCGCAGCCTCAACCTTGCCAACACGGTCGCGATCACGGTCTTCGACAGATGGCGTCAGCGCGGCTTCCCCGGCGCCGGTCCCGGGTCGAACCCGATGGCGGTCGAGGACCTGTCGCTGCAGCCGCCACGCGACTAACCCTCCGTCGGGCCCGTCCAAACCTTCCGGCCCTTCCACATACGCGCAACTCCCACCCCACATACGCGCAACTCGGGCTTTCCGGGCCGAAAACCTTCCCGAATTCGGCGGGTTGTGTTTGCCGGCGAGCGGTTCTGCCGTTGTCGACTTCTTGGCTGGGAAAGGAGGCGCCGTCGCCGGTAGGTTGCCCGGCATGAGTAGCTCAGGAGGCCGCCTCAGCGGTCAGGTTGCAGTCGTCACCGGGGCAGGTAACGGCATCGGCCGTGCCAGCGCCATCCGGTTCGCCGAGGAAGGAGCTGCAGTCGTTTGCGCCGACGCAATGCCTGACGCGGCCGACGCCA
This sequence comes from Acidimicrobiia bacterium, assembly GCA_043720595.1. Lineage (GTDB taxonomy): Bacteria > Actinomycetota > Acidimicrobiia > Acidimicrobiales > JANYDT01 > JANNBN01. The sequence continues at coordinate 18,110 of JAYSSK010000203.1, read as the reverse complement.
CTGTTGAGGCCATCACTTCGGCAGGAGGGCGAGCTGTCGGGATCGGCGGCGACGCTGCAAGCCCCACCGACAACGAGGCACTGGCGCAACTGGCCATTGATTCGTTCGGTCGGCTCGACGTGCTGCTCACGGCGGCAGGAATCAGCCATGCGCAGTACCGCAGCGGCGACACCGAGAACGAAGTGAAGTACATCACCCGCTCGATGGAGAACGCCGACACGCCATGGCGGACCTTCACCGAGTACGGGCTCGACTCGTGGCAGCGGGTCATCGACGTGAACCTCACCGGCACGTTGCTTGCGATGCAGGCCTGCGTCAACCGCATGATCGAGTTGGGGAACGGCGGCCGTGTCATCACGATTGCATCGATTGCTGCGAAGGACCCCGACGCCGGCCCGCTCGCCTACACGGTGTCCAAAGCTGGTGTCTGGATGCTCACCAAGAAGTCTGCGCGCTTACTGGCCGGCGCCGGAATCAGAGTCAACGCGATCGGGCCGGGCTTCATCGAGACCAACATGACGGCGCTCATCAAAATGCTTCCCGAAGATCAGGCGATCGCCGGGTACCTCAGCAAAATCCCCATGGGCCGCGTTGGGCAGCCCGTCGAGATCGCAAAGGTTGCACTGTTCCTTGCGTGCGACGAGTCCAGCTACATGACAGGCGAGATCCTCCATCCCGACGGCGGTTGGTACACCGAGTAGCCATTCCCGTCCTCCGGCCCAGCGAGAAAGGCGGGGCACGCGGGCTGGATCAGCGAGCAGCAGCAACTCTGTTTTCGTCGAATTCGCATTGTCACGTGACGAAACTGCTGTCGCCATTGGCCCTGAATCCGGGCGACGAACCTCGCACCGCAAGTAGATGCGAGTAGGTGCGAGTAGGTTTTGTCACGTGACGGTTGCGTGGTGTGTCACGTGTCGTTTCGGGTCGGGCCGGGTTTCTTCACGTGACGGTTAGCTGGTGTGTCACGTGTCGTTCGGTCGGGCCGGGCGGTTCGCCCCCGTTTGGTGTTTCGTCACGTGACAGTGCGATTCGGCGAAAATGTGACTTACTCGACGCTGGTTGGGCGCAGCCCGGCTTCGCAAAATCGAGCTTGGTCCGATAGCCGCTCTGGGAGAATGTCGGGATGTCTGCTGTACAACCCGCCGTTGAGGTGCGTGACCTCATCAAGCGTTTTGGCGACAAGACCGCAGTCAATGGAATCTCCCTTTTCCTGGAACCTGGCGCTCGTGTCGGTCTCCTGGGCCCCAACGGGGCGGGCAAGACCACCACATTGCTCATGCTGCTCGGCGCGGTGACTCCAGACTCTGGTTCCATCCGTCTCAACGGGTTCCAACTTCCGGCGCAGCGGTCTCACGCACTCACTCAGGTCGGGTTTGTAGCCGGCTACTTGCCATTGCCCGAGAACCTGAAAGTCATTGAATCGCTCAAGATTTTCGCCGGTTTCTACGGCCTCCGTAAGCCAGCCAAGATCATCGCGGCTGCAGTCGAACGGTTTGGCATCGGCGAACTGTGCAATCAGCAGAGCCGGGAACTTTCGTCGGGCCAGCGCACGTTGGTATCCATCGTCAAATCGACCCTGCATGACCCCAAGCTGCTTGTGCTCGACGAACCGACCGCATCGCTCGACCCAGACATTGCCCGCCGGGTCAGAGACGCGCTCCTCGACATTCATCGCGAGCGCGGCACGGCTCTACTGGTCACCAGCCACAACATGCGCGAAGTGGAAACCCTGTGCGAACGGGTGGTGATCATCGCCAGAGGTTCCGTGGCCGCCGATGGCTCGCCTGACGAGATTGCGGCCCACTTCGGGACAGACGACCTGGAAGAAGCATTCCTCGAAGTGGCGTCACGATCGCGCGCAGACGGGGCCATGGCACAATGAACCTGCTTCGCGTCGCGGCCGTCATCCGGCGGCACTGGATCGTGCTGCAGCGCGCGCCGCACCGGTGGTTCGAGATTTCGTTCTGGCCGGTGATGGACGTGCTGCTGTGGGGCGCGCTCGGCGTGTACGTGGCCAAACAGAACGCGCAGTCGGGCGCTTCAACGCCGTACCTGCTGGCAGGCATCACGCTGTTCTGGACGTTCACCCAAGCGCAATTCTCCATTGCGCTGGGGGTCAACGAAGAGACGTGGACGCGAAACATCCTCAACGTGTTCACGACGCCCATCAGAGAGATCGAATACATCGTCGGCATCGCTCTGTTCGGTCTGCTGAAGCTGATCCTGTGCCTCCTGACGCTGTCGGTTGCCACCGCGGTGTTCTTCGGGTGGACGATCACCGACGTGGGCTGGTCGGCCCTCCCGATCACGGTGTTGCTGGTGGTCAACGGGTGGGCGGTGGGGCTCATTGCCGTGGGCCTTGTACTGCGATACGGCCAGAGTGCCGAGATCCTGATCTGGGGCCTCAACTACATGCTGATGGCGTTTTCTGGGGTGTTCTTTCCGGCCAGCGCGATGCCGAACGGGGTGCGCCAGATCTCGTCGACCTTGCCAACCACGCGGATCTTTGCGGTGATGCGCTCGACACTCGACGGCAACGGTGTTGCGTGGGGATCGCTCGGGGTAGCGGCCCTCTCGTCGTTGCTCCTCCTTGCGCTCAGCACCTTGTTTGCCGTGCGGCTTCTCGGTGTGTTCCGCCGCCGCGGTTTCGTGACCCGCTACTCGTAGAGCGGCGCCCGGTGCTTAGCCCACCACCCATTGGCGAGTGCCAGTGCCATGGATCAGACGGGCTGGTGCCATCCCAGGCAGGTGACACGGCAGCAGTGCCGTGCCGGGTTCCTCGGCAGCGCGCAGCAGGGCCTGGCGGGTTCGTTTCGCCAACCCAGGGTCGGTGTCGAACACCAATTCCCATTCCGTTTCGGTGAGCTGTGCCGGACAGTGGAGGGCATCGCCAAGCATGATCATGCGTTCGTCGCCGCTTGAGATCACCACGCTGGTGTGCCCTGGCGTGTGACCGGGGGTCTGCCTGGTTGAAATACCGGGGGCAATGGTGATGCCATCTGCGTCGATCAGCTTGATGCGTTCCTTGACCACGCTCATGCGCCCTGCTCGCTTGCGGCCGAAGCCGACCTGCCCCACAACGAACTCCCACTCTGTAGCACCCAGGTAGACGTCGGCGTTGGCGAACGTCGGCGCACCGTCCTGTTCGATCCAACCCATATGGTCGGAATGCAGGTGCGAGAGGAACACCGCATCGACCTCGCCTGGATCAATACCATATGCGCGCATGCTGTTGAGCATTTCGCCGCCGGTGAACATCGGGTCGTCGGTGTGCCCTACGCCCGCGTCCAGAAGCACGGTTCGCCCACCGGTCTTGATGATGAACCCGCCGACCGGCACCACGATCTCGTTGTTGGCATCCAGCGCGTGAGGATGCGCCGACCAATCTACGGGCTGGCCATCCAGCACGAAATCTGTGGCTTGCAGCCTTGCCGTTCCGTCGTACACGGGGAGGAGGGTGAGGTTCCCGACCGGGATAGGTGCAGTGGCGAATCCGTTCACCGGGTCACCCTAACGCCGGGACGCATCTACGGACAGGGAGTTCGCCGCTTGTGTCGTGGCGGTGGCTGCGAGGGTCAGGCCTTGGCGCGGGTGCGGCGCAACAGCGGGTCTGCCAGGGCAAGTGCCTTGTCCGCGAAGCGCAGGACGCGCCCCGCCGCGCCAGGCGTCTGGGAATCGATCAGGTTGCCCATCACAGCCAGCGTGATGTCAGCAGCGGCCTGGGTGCCGACTGCGACGCGCAGGCCGGTGCGCAGGAGCAACGGATGACCGATGATGAAGCTGAATCGTCGACCGGTGCGCAGGAAGCCGTCGTAGCGTTCACCCACCAGTTGGTCGTAGCGGGCCGCAGCGGTAGACGGGTTGATGATGAACTGGTCGGCAGCCAGCATGCCGCTCTCCAAGCCGTAGTCGATACCTTCGCCGTTCATTGGGTTGACCAGACCTGCTGCGTCGCCGATGGCCATCCAGCCGGGGCCCGACCGTCTCTGCACGCTCATCGGCAGCCGCCAAGCCCGTGGCTTTTCGGTGAACTCACCAAGGCCCCATGGTTCTCTCACTATGCGCGCATAAGACTCGATCAGCTTGTTGAGGTTCAGCTTCTTGAAGCCCTTCATGGTTGACAACGCGCCGACGCCGATGTTGACCGTGCCGTCGCCGCAGGGAAACATCCAGCCGTAGCCAGGAACAGCGGTACCGAACTCGTCGGTGATGCTGAGACACGCCTCAAGATGGCGATCCGCGTGACGAGGCGATGGAGCGTATGTGCGAATGGCCAACCCAAAGGTCTCGTCCTCAACGCGCTCGGCACCGAGCAACCGTGCCGCAGCGCCCGGTGCACCCGCAGCGAGGATGGTCATCGGTGCGTCCCAGCGTTGTGAACCCACCTCCACGCCCGTGACCCGACCGTCGGCATCCAACACGGGGAGCGCGTCGTGACTGAAGCGAACCTCGGCACCAGCTTCGGCAGCCGCGTCGATGAGTTGTGTATCCAGCTGGCGGCGGGGGAGTACCGCACCGTGCCCAGGAAATCGATCGGTGGTTGGCCATGCCAACTCCCGAGTCTTCTTGCCAGCGATCATCCGCAGCCCGTCGATACGATGCGCGCCTTCTAGTTCGATCTTTAGCTCGGTGAGCGCTGCTACCGCACGAGGGGTGAGTCCGTCGCCGCATGTCTTGTCTCGCCCATGTGGTCCCTTTTCGAAGACCACCACCTTGGCTCCCTGACGAGCAGCCTGGATGGCTGCTGCCGCCCCGGCAGGCCCGCCCCCGATGATCAGCAGATCGGCGTTCTGAGATCCGGCGTTGTTCCGTTCGTGCACTGCACCACCTTGCCAGACGCCGACCCCGGAGCGTTACTTCACAGCCCAATCGCAGTGACGCCTACGACACCTCCGGAGGGACGGCGGCGAGCATCCCGTGTCGTTGGAGCAACTCCGCTGTCGCCGAGTCTTCGAGCGCGTATACCCCACGACCTTCCCTCCAGACGAGCATCTTGTCCTGGAGAGCGGCCAAGGGACCGCCGGCGCACGATGCCACGGTCGCCAACCCGATCGGCTCAGTTCCCGACGGGTCGGCGCAGAATGCGCGGATCGCCGGAGGAACGAACCAGCGTAGGGTTTGGAGCCATGACGTACGTTGCCGATCCCACCCGTTACGACACCATGACCTACCGCCGTTGCGGCCGTAGTGGCCTGAAACTCCCGGCCATCTCGCTTGGTCTGTGGCACAACTTCGGCGATGACCGCGCCTGGAGCACACAGCGCGACATCTTCCGTCGGGCCTTCGATCACGGGATCACCCACTTCGACCTGGCCAACAACTACGGCCCTCCCTACGGTGCCGCCGAATCGAACTTCGGACGCATCATGGCGACCGACTTCGCCGCCCACCGCGACGAGCTCGTGATTTCGACCAAGGCCGGCTACGACATGTGGCCCGGACCGTATGGCAACTTCGGTTCGCGCAAGTACCTGCTCGCCTCGCTCGACCAGTCGCTGAAGCGGATGGGCCTCGACTACCTCGACATCTTCTACTCGCACCGCGTCGACCCCGATACGCCGCTCGAAGAAACCGTAGGCGCGCTTGCTACCGCAGTCACGTCCGGCCGGGCATTGTATGTTGGCATATCTTCATACTCCTCGGCACGTACCCGCGACGCGGCTCGCATGCTGAACGAACTGAAGGTGCCGCTGCTGATCCATCAGCCGTCGTATTCACTCCTGAACCGGTGGACGGAAGAGGACAACCTGCTCGACGCGCTCGAAGAAGTCGGTGCCGGCTGCATCGCCTTCTCACCGCTCGCCCAGGGCCTGCTGACCGACCGCTACCTCAACGGCATCCCGGCCGACTCCCGTGCGGCGACCGGTGGCGCGCTCTCGCCCAACACCATCACACCCGAACGCCTCACGCTCGTGAGGGCACTCGGCGACATCGCCAAGCGTCGCGGCCAGACCCTCGCCCAACTCGCCCTCGTGTGGGCGCTGCGTGATCCACGCATGACCTCGTTGGTGATCGGCGCAAGCAGCTTGAAGCAGCTCGACGACAACGTCGCCGCACTCGACAACCTCACGGTCTCCGCTGGCGAACTGGCCGATATCGAAACCCACGCGACCGAGGCCGGCATCAACCTCTGGAAGCAGTCAAGCGACAACTGATCACGAATCGCTGGCGTCGAGTGACGCCACCAGATCGGCGATCACGTCGTAGCGCTTGAAGGCCGGGATGAAATAGATCCCGGCCACATTCGGGCGGATCTCCGTCATCAATTCGGCGGCGATCCGGGCACCCTCGGCCCGGCCGTCGGTGGCGGCTTCCATCCGACGCACGAGGTCGTCGGGCACGCTCATCCCCGGCACTTCGTTCTTCAGGAACACCGCGTGACGAACCGATGCCAATGGCAGCACCCCACACAACAGCGGCAACGTGAGCGGACCGTAGGTGTCTTCGTAGAACGATATGAAGGTACGCGCGCGTAGTGGTTCGAAGATCGGCTGAGTGAGCGCGTAGTCGGAACCGAAGTCGATCTTCCGCTTGAGCAACTTCGCCTCCGCCTCAAAGTCGGGCGGTGTGAGGTTCACCGCACAACCGACGAAAAACGAGCACGGTCGACCGATCGTCGTGCCCGCACTATCGACGCCCGCGTTGAACTGCTGCTTGACCAACTTCACGAGACCGGTCGGCACGATGTCGTGGTGGTCGAAGGCCTGCGGGTAGTCACCGATGCTGGCCAGGTCGCCCATCGTGACGAACAACGTACGAATGCTGAGTGCATGGGCGGCGAGCAGGTCGCCCTGCACTCGCAACAGGTTGCGGCCGCGCACGGGGAAGTGCAGCACCGGTTCAAGACCAGTGGCCTGCTGGACCTTCACCGCGGCGGCGAGGCCGGTCATCCGCATGCGGGCCATCGGCGTGTCGGAGATGTTCAGCGTGGTGACGCCCGCATCGCGCAGCAACAGCGCGTTTGCCTCCAGCGGTGCCGTGTCGGCGCTCTTCGGCGGTTCCATCTCGACGGTGGTGACGAAGCGGCCGGCAGCCAGTGCAGCGGCAAGCGCAGGCACGCCAACGGGCGTCAGCTCAGGAGCGGCGACGACCGCGGTGGGCCGAGCGACAGCGACCGACGCTGCTCGCCGAGCGATCGGGCGAGTCAACGCCTCGTCGAGAGCGCGACGAACCCCGACGATGTGATCGGGCGTGGTGCCGCAGCAACCACCGATCAGCCGCGCCCCCACACTGAGGAACTGGTGGGCGTAGTCGGCGAAGTAGTCCGGCGGAGCCGGGTAGAACAGCCGCTCGCCCCGACTCTCCGGGTACCCGGCGTTGGGCATGGCCGACAGACGAACCCCACGGCCAGCGGCCGAGGCCGCCGCGTCGTATCGCGACAGCACCTCGAACACGCCGCGCGGACCGGTCGAGCAGTTCGCTCCGACCACGTCGACCCCCGCCGCAACGAGGCGGGCGACCGCAGCCTCCGGATCGACGCCACCCAGCGTCCGTACATCACGGGTGAAACTCATCGACGCCACGATCGGAAGCGCGCATACTTCCTTGGCCGCAGCGATCGCGACTTCCAACTCGGCGATCTCACCGAAGGTTTCGAACACGAGCAGATCCACACTGGACTCGGCCAACACCGTGATCTGCGCAGTAAAGCACGCCCGAGCATCGTCGATCGATAGCGGGCCGATCGGAGCGAGGCGTGACCCAGTCGGACCGATCGAACCGGCCACGAACACCGGGCGGCCTGCTTCGTCGGCGGCACGCCGAGCCAAACGCACCGCGCTGGCGTTGATGTCGGCGAACCGATCGGAGCTCCCCCAGCGTTCAAGGTGTAGTTCCGTGGCCGAGAACGTGTTCGTCTCCAACACGTCGGCGCCGGCGGCCACGAACTCACGGTGAATGTCGAGGATCAGCGACGGCTGGGCGAGGTTGAGTCCCTCGAAGCTCCGCTCGAACCCGACGCCCCGGGCGTTGATCATGGTGCCCATGGCCCCGTCAGCGACGAGTGGTCGTTCAGCGAGCGTGTCGAGGAAGTTCATGGCCGGAGGGCCAGTGTACGGGCGCTCCCAGCAGGCCGGAACGGCGTGGGCTAGTTGTCAGCGGGTGAGTTCCTTGGCGAAGGACTCGAACACGTTGGAGTTGTGGTCTGCTTCGGCCTGGGTGTGCTGGACCGACACGAGCCACTGCTCGTCGAGCCCCGGCGGAAGCAGGATGCCGCGGTTGATGCCGTAGATCCACTGGGCGAAGGCGATGTCGAAATCGGTTGCCTTGTAGTCACGGTAATTACGGACAGGAGTGTTCGACCACGTGATGCAGCCCTTGGCACCCATTTGCACGGTATGCGCAGGCAGGTCATATTCGTCGATGACCCGGCGGGCGTCGGCAAGCATGCCGGCGTTCAACTGGGCTGTGCGATCGAATGCGTCCTGCGTACAGATCTCCGTGAGGGTTGCCGTTGCAGCAGCCATGGACAACGGGTTTCCGTTGAACGTGCCCTGGTGAACAACCTTGAGGTCTGTGATCTGCTGCATGAGTTCGGTGCGAGCACCGAAGGCACCCAACGGGAGACCGCCACCAATCGACTTGGCCAAGCACGTGATGTCTGGCTTGACGCCGAAGTGGCCGCCAGCGCCGCCCATGTGCGCGGTGATGCCGGTCTTGACTTCGTCGAAGATCAGCATGGTTCCGTGCGCCGAACAGATTTGGCGAACTTTCTGTAAGTAATTGTCGTGAGGCAGACAGATACCGATGTTCTCCATAGCGGGCTCGACGATGAAGCATGCGACGTCGTAGGACGACAAGGCACGCTGCAGTGCGTCGGGGTCGTTGAATGGAACGACGATGACCTGTTCCAAGACACCCGCAGGAAGCCCTGCGGTGGAAGCCAGGGAGTATGGGGCGTCGGCTGGGCCGGCCTTGTCTACCGATGGCTTCATGGACACCATGACGGCGTCGTGGTGGCCGTGGTAGCCACCCTCGACCTTGACGATCTTGGTGCGTCCGGTGAACCCGCGGGCAAGGCGGATGGCGTCCATCGTTGCCTCGGTGCCGGAGTTGGTGAAGCGCCACTGGTCATGACCAAAACGGTCGCGCAACAGCTCTCCGACGGAAGCGTTGCTCTCGCATGGCGTGACGTACAGAACACCGTCGGCGATTTGCCGATGCAGAGCTGCGGTGAGCGTTGGATGGTGATGGCCGACGTAGAGCGCGCCAAACCCCATATTGAAGTCGACGTAGTCGTTGCCATCGACGTCCCACAGGGTTGCTCCTGAGGCCCTGGCTGCAACGACGGGCCACGGATCGTAGGCCTGGAAACTGGAGGGCACCCCGAGTGGGATGACCTGGCGGGCGTGAGCATTTGCCCGTTGGGAGCCTGGCGTCAGCGCTGTGTAGCGCTCCAGCTCAGCTGCGGTGATCTCCTTGGCCCTCACGCTCAATCGAGCACGGGTTACGGTCGTCATGATAAAGCACCCCCGGCCTATGGCCGTTTCTTCGTTCCCACGGGGCCCGAGCAGAATTGCTCAGGTTATCTCGCGTGTTTCTTGGACGGTGATGTAATAACCCTACCAGCTCGTGGTGTCTTATGGAAGCCGTGCAGCGTTTCCATTTGATGACGAATGTGCGCGATTCATCACAGATCTCACCGGATCTCACTGATTTTGAGCAACGCTATGTGCGGCTCCTCGGGCGGTTTGCCTGGTAGCGTTTTGAGAAGTGCCCAAGATCGTTGACCACGACGAACGACGATCGGACCTTGCGCGTGCTGCCGTCAAGGTCATCGACCGCGAAGGAATCGAGGGCGCAACGCTGCGCGAAATCGCGAAAGAGGCTGGCTACTCCACCGGCATCATCGGCCACTACTTCGGTACCCGTGCCGACGTCCTGGTGGCGGCTCTCGGGTGGTGCATGACAAATGCCACCCGCCGCATGTCCGTGCTCGGCGAATCGCACCGTGGGCTGAAGGCCGTTCACGAGATGGCCGCGGAACTGTTGCCGATGGACAAAACCCGCTCGCGGGAGAACCGCATCTGGCTGCTGTACGGGGCGGAAGCGCTGATCGAGCGTCGGCTGCGCAAGGAATACCAACTGCACGACGGCCGCCTGCGCGCGTTGCTGCGCGGTGCGCTCGACCAGGCAATCGAGGACGGCGAATTGGATCCGTCGGTCGATGCTGAACTCGAGGCGAACCGCCTTCTGGCGCTCAACGATGGCATCTCGTTGCAAGCTCTGTTCGACCGTGACTACTGGACCGACGAACGCCAGGTCGATGCGATGGATGTGCACCTCGACGACCTGCGTCGCCGCGGTCGAACTCGGGACTAACTCGGGACTACTCGGGACTAACTCGGGACTAACTCGGGACCAATGGCCCTCAGCCGTTCAGGATCAGCTTGGCACCATTGGTCAGATGGTTACGTCTGTTCTGACCGATGTCCTCACCGACAGCGATGGTGGTCTTCCATCGCTCGACGAGGTCCGCAAGCGCATCCCCGAGCGGTGTTATCGCCGCAGCATGGGCCGCGGTCTCGGCCTCGTTGCGATCGACTCCCTGGTCTACCTCGGACTCATCGGCCTTGCCATCTGGTCTGACAATTGGCTGCCCGGCCTTGCCCTGTCGGTCCTCGCCGGAATTGCAGTCAGCGCGATGTTTGTCATCGGCCACGACGCCGCGCACGACGCGTTGCTGCCGAGCGATCGGGGCAATCGTCTAGTGGCGCTGCTGTTCATGCTTCCGTCGCTTCACGTCCGCGATGGGTGGGTGTTCGGGCATAACAGGGTGCACCACGGTTTCACGGTGAAACGCGGCCTAGATTTCGTGTGGCATCCGGTAACCCCTGCGGAGTACGTGCAGATGTCTGGTCCACGTCGGTTGCTCCATCGGCTGGAGTGGTCGTGGGCAGGTGCAGGTGTGTATTACCTGCGCAACGTGTGGTGGAACAAGATGATTCGCTTCACGCCGCCGACCAGATCTGCGCCCGGTGTACCACGGGATCGTCGGATCATCGTGAGCTACTTCGTGGCCGTGTCCAGTGGATCATTGTGCCTCGGTTGGTACCAACACGCAACAGTGCTCAGCGCGCTTTGGATGTGGGGACGGATTGTTGTGATCCCGTTCCTGGTCTTCTCCTGGATAATTGGTGCCACCGTGCATATCCATCATGTGCAGCCAGACATCCAGTGGTACGACGCAAAGGATTGGACGCGTTCGAAGGCGCAGCTCATCGGCACCACCGTGATGCGCGCTCCGTGGTTCATCGACGTTGCACTGCACCATATTTTCATCCACGTGCCGCATCACGTAGATGCCCGCATTCCCTGCTATCGGCTTTCCAAAGCGGCCAAAGTGATCGACGAGGCCTACCCCGGTGTTGTGCAACAACGGTCGTTCAGGTTTAGCGACTACATCCGGGCGACGAAGGCCTGCAAGCTGTTCGACTTTGAGACGTCGCAGTGGGTCCGAACCCACGGTCTGGCCGGTTAAGCGCTAGATCATCGACGGCGATACAGCGTCCAGAACAAGTCGTCACCAGGGTAGGGAACCTTGAAACCGGCCGGAATACGCCCGGCTAGCTTGCTGACGAAGTGGTCTGCGCCCATACGATGCTCGACAAGTTGGCGTCCGTGCGCTGCCGTGATCACCTTCGGGTATCTGCCGGTGTCGATCGGGGTGAACCCGGCACGAAGCGCCACCGCGTCCAGCTCTTTGCGGGTGAACCAGTGCACCACGCTTGGCGGACTGTATTCGTGCCACTTCTTGCCGAAGAGCCGGGCGGTGATGCTGGCACGATCCCAAGTTTCGATGAGCAGAAGGCCGCCCGCGCTGAGTGCGTCGGCAGATGCTCGCAATATGGCAAGCGGGTCTCCGAGGTGGGCAATCACCTGGATCATGCTGATCGCGTCGACCGATCCTGCAGCCATCTCGTGGAGGAGTGCCTCGGCCGACCCGGTGCGCACATCGATACCACGTGCTCGGCCCGCAGCGGCCATCATGTCGTTCGGCTCGATGCCGATGGGCGACCATCCGGCTGAGCGCATTCCTTCAGCTAGATATCCAGCAGCTGCCCCCACGTCGAGCACCGTGGCCGGCGCAGCATGCTTGGCCATGATGGCGCCGTACTTCCTACCTCGGGTCACCAACAGCGGACCTTCGCTGGTGTAGTCCTCGTATCCCGCGCCACCTCCGAGAAAGTATTCGTCGCCGTAGGTTTCGTCGACGTGTGAAGCGTCCACAGCAAGGTCGGCCTGCCGGTGTTTGCAGATCGGACAGTCGACGATCGGCACGGCGTTCATGATGAACACGTGCTCAGTCGGTCCCCCGCAAATCGCACACGGGTGCTGTGGCGAAGTCACAGCGGAAGTCACAGTGGTCACGGCAGACGAGCCTAGAGGTCTCGCGAGGACGCGAAGTGCTGCGAACATATGAACGGAGCCAATGAATGACGCACGCACGCAAGGAGACCCACCAGCCAGGCGACACGGCGGCGGAAGTGTCGACACGAGTCGACGTGCTCGTCATTGGTGGCGGTCCGGCTGGGCTGATGGCGGCCGAGGCTGCGGCGAAGGTCGAGCCGAGCCTGCGAGTTCGGGTCGTCGATGCTCAGCGGTCGCCGGGGCGCAAGTTCCTGCTGGCCGGTCGCAGCGGGCTCAATCTCAGCAACGATGAACCAATCGCTGATTTCCTCACCCGGGTTTCCGGGTCGGCCGAGATGTACGTGCGGCGCTGCATCGAGCAGTTTCCTCCGGAGGAGATGCGCCGTTGGGCGGACGGCCTTGGCGAGGCGACGTTCGTGGGGAGCAGCGGTCGGATCTTCCCGCAGTCGATGCGTGCTACTCCATTGCTTCGGGCTTGGCTGCACCGCCTTGACGAGCTCGGGGTCGAGCTCACAACTGAGTGGCGAGCCGACATAGGGAGCGCGCTGATGATTCATCCACATACGAACTCGTCGTCGGAAACTCGCGCAATACGAGGCGCCGAACGAGGCGCAATACGAGTTGTGCTGGATGGTACGGGGCGTCGGTCAGCGCGTCGGGAGGTGGTCGAGACCCGGACAGTGGTGCTCGCGTTGGGCGGTGCAAGCTGGCCCCGAACGGGATCCGACGGTGCGTGGTTGAACGCCTTCCAGGATGCAGGCGTTGCTACTCAATCGTTAGCGGCCTCCAACGTTGGCGTGCGGGTGTCTTGGTCTCAGGTGTTTCTCGAACGCCATGAAGGTGAACCGATCAAGAACGTGGCTCTGATCTGCGGTGAACGCACCACGGTTGGCGACATCGTCATTACCCGGGCAGGCGTGGAAGGTGGGCCTGTCTATGCCCTCAGTGCTGCTTTGCGCGCCGGCAACCCACTTGTCGTGAATCTGCGCCCCGACGTTTCGCCTGCCGATACCGAGCGAGCGTTGGGAAAGGCACGCCCGGCCGACTCGCTGTCCAACCGGCTTCGCAAAGCGGGGCTGTCGCGCTCCGCAGCAGGTTTGCTAGTGGAGTGCGGAGCCCGCGAAGCGGCGCAAGACCCTGCCCGTCTGGCTTCGCTCGTGCATCGCTTGGAGATTCCGGGTATCGCGTTGGGCGACATCGGCCGGGCTATCGGAAGCGCCGGTGGTATCGCTGGGGGGGAGATCGACGATGTCGGAATGCTCCTTCGCCACCCCGGTGTGTTCGTCGCAGGCGAGATGCTGGACTGGGAAGCACCCACTGGCGGCTACCTTCTCCAGGGATGTTGGTCAACTGGTTGCCGCGCAGGCACCGCTTCTGCTCGGTACCTTGCACCGTGATCATCTGGTATTTGGCACCATGAGCATTCGCCTCGTCGCCGTCGCAATTGTGGCTTCGATCGTGACCGCCCCAGCAATCCTTGGCGGTGGTCTCGCGGCAGCGCAGAGCGAAAACACCTCAGGCACGGTCACGTCGCTCGTGCAAACTGCGCCGCCCACAACGGTGGATGCCGAGCCAACCGCCCCACCGACCTTTCGCCCCGACCCACCGTCAACCACACCGGTGACACAGACCCCTAACGAGGCAACCACGACGTCGGGTGGAACAACCACCACGCTGCCAGCTGGTACCGGGCCGACGCTCGCCCCTGTCTGCGGCGTGCCGGACGGCCGGGGCGCGGGCTGTCGACTGATCGCCTATTACGGCACTCCGTTGTCGAAAGCGATGGGAATTCTTGGGCGGTTGGACAAGGCGACGATGATCAGCTCGCTCAAACGAGACGTTGCCATGTGGGAGGCGGCCGACCCGGCCACGCCGACGCGCTGCACGATGGAGCTCATTGCGATCGTTGCACAGGCTGCCCCTGGCCCGTCCGGGTTGTATCGAGGCAGGGCGGCACCTGAGGTGGTGCGCCGTGTGTTGGGCTGGGCCCGAGAGGCAGGGTGTCTGTTGCTGCTCGACATCCAGGTGGGCTGGTCGAGTGTGGCCGGCGAGCTTGCTTACCTGGAGCCATTCCTGGCAGAACCCGATGTGCACTTAGCACTAGATCCAGAGTGGGACATGCCGCCCGGTGTAAAACCAGGCAAGCAGATCGGCACCATGGACGCGGCTGACATCAACGGGGCAGTCGCCTTGTTGGACCGGTTGGTACGCGAGCGCAAACTTGGTCCGAAACTGCTGGTCGTGCATCGGTTCAGGGAGTTCATGGTGACCAACCCGTCGAAGATCAACGTCCCCCCGTCTATTCGCCTCGTCGCCAACATGGACGGCTTCGGAACCCCGGAACGCAAACTGCAGTCCTATGGCGTGGCACTGCGCGGTATGCCGACGAAGCTCTCCGGCTTCAAGCTGTTCACCAACCCAAAGCTGGATACGCCGATGCTCACGCCGAAGCAAACCCTCGACGGCAGAGTTCGTCCAGCGCCAGTGTTCATCAACTACCAGTAGCGGATTTTTGGCCGACGCCGAATTACGGGTAGCGAGCTTCTAGCCAGGTAACCACATGTGCCATTGCTTCGGGGCGGCTGCCTTCGAGGTAGTGCAGGGCGCCCTTCATCTCGATGTACGTGAGGTCGGCGGCTCCGCTTGCATCTCGAATCTCCAATGCCTCGCGGATGCGGATTTCGGTATCCGCGGTTGGATGGATGATGAGTGTGGGGACCTTGACCGAGGGCATGGTGTCGGCCAGGCGCGCGTGGCTTGACAACGCCGACCAGGTGGACAGCCAACCCCGTGCAGTCATGGTGCGGGCCAGCCCGCCGCGGCCAAAGTTGGCGTCGAAAGGGTCCGGAGAGGCGAAGAGCGAACCCATTGCGCGTTCGTCGGGGTCAATAGTCAGGTCAAGATACGCCGGGTCCGCAAGGGTGCGATAGATCGTGAGGTACTTCATGCCGACCTGCCTCGCCCGCAGGAAACGGTATGTATGCATTGCATCGTGGTCATCGGTTGCGACGCCAGCGCTGGTTGACATGCCGTGTTCCTTCAGTCGGGTCCCGGCGTCAGCTGCGTCAGCAATCGCGGCTTTCGCGATGGCATCGATACGCGCAATGCGTGCGATCTGGGCAGCCCTGTAGATCTTCAGCCAGCCGCGGTCATAACTGCACGGGTTCGGCCACGGGCGCCAACCGTTGTCCGGGTTGTACATGTCCAACTCTGGAATGGTCGACGTCGGGTCGCTTTCGTCTGCAACAGAAGGGTCGATGACCTTGCCCATGAACATGCCTTCTCCGGGATGAGCAGCCATGCCGATCCAGCCGTCGCCGACTCCCTTCAGGGCATGGGTGAGCGCCATCAGCGAACCGCCTCCCGAGTTGCCAAGCAGCACGACTGCATCGAAGCCACGTTCGGCCTTGAGGTAGTTCACGACGGCCTCGACGTCGATGGTGCATACCTCGTGGAGGCAGTCAATGTCGTTGTTCATGTATCGAGTGCCGAACCCCAACGCGGCGTAACCCTGCGCTGCAAGAAGGGGGCATGCGTAGTGCACGCTGAAGTCACCGCGCGGGTGGCTGAGGATCACTGCCGTTCGCTTCATGGGTGTGCCGACAGGTGGTGTCCACAAGACCCCGCGTACCAGCGCCCGGTCAGGCGTCACGATGCGAATATCTTCGCGTTGCACATTGACACCCGGATTGTCCTCGGGCAACGGCCAGTAACCGAGCCCGAATGGACGTTGTCCGCCAAGCTGGGCTGGGAGTTCGGTTCCGGATTGTTCGTGCATGCAACCTGCCTAGGGCTTCAGCGCGTGCACCTTCAAGTCGGTGGGCTACTCGGCGTGCAGCATGATGCGAGCGGCGCAGGCTGACCGCACCCCGTCCTCTGCGGTATCACGCAGACCTGCGCGCAACGTTGGGTCTGTCGCCGAAACGATCGTGAAGTAAAAGCCGCTGAACGTAGCCAGGAAGCCCGCAACGTTGATGTGTTCCCACGTGAGCGTCAGAGTACGAGTCGGTACTTGCAGCGAGAAAATCTCGCGTGCAGGTCGCAGCGTCCACGCTTGCACGACGTCGCCGTTCACGACGAGAAACCCAAACACGACAAAAAACAGGCCGACCACCACCGCCACAACGGTGGCAAGGATCAACCGAGACAGGACTGCGACCACCACAAGGTTGGCGCGCTGTCGCCGGCCGAGTGGGCAAACCGCAGGGAACTCCATCCGGTCGAATCGTTGGTGGTCCTCAGTCCATGTCGGCAGCCCGGACTGTTGGATGACCGTCTCGAGATCCGATCGGGTTTCGAAGGTGGCAAGTGTGGCGATGTCGAGGTTGCGACCTCGTGCGATGAACACCCCGCCGAGGATGGTGAACAGCAGGATCAGCAGCGAATACGGAAACCAGCGCAGCAGGCCGATCGACTGCCAAACCTCGGCGGTGAGGAAGAAGAATGTAACTACCCCGAGCAACAGCGGCACAGTGCGAGACAGTGCGGCGCCAGTGGTCCCGATTGTCTGGGCAAGCTCGCGAAGCAGCCATACGGTCAGTGACACGATGCCGAAACTCACACCGAACCAAACCGTTGCCAGGATGCACAGCTGAAATGCCATGACGATAAGTGCACCGACGACTCGGACTGCGAAGCTGTCGCCTTCCAGTAGCAAGGTGGCAGCCTCGGTTGTTAGCAAAGAAGGAATCGCAGGCCCCACAACAAACGCTGCCAGCTCGAACGGACCAAGCCCGTTCGGACGTGAGAACAGCCGTTGGCGTCGGAGAATGTTTGACACAACCCACGTGACCAAGAGCACCGCACCACCAACTCCGGCATCGGCTGCCACGCTCTGATCAGCCATCACCAGACCGCGCAAGAGAATCATGGCGTAGAGGGCAAGGAGCGCTGGCAGCGCACGTCGCCAAACCTGCGCCGGTTCCCTCGCCACCCGCTCGGACACCAGCAGCGGCACACCCCGCCTCAGAAACCACTGGTTCTCCTCGAACACATGGTCGTCAACGATCTCCCCAGCCCCCGGTTTTCCACCTGCAACTCTCACGCCGTTGACACTACGCGCCCAGATGTGCGCGCAGCGGGCCCCTCCCGTCGGGGTCCCCCCCAACCCACTTCACTGACCGCCCCACAGATACGCGCAACATGATCACTGTTCTGACACAACTCGGCCAAAACGCGGCGAAAAACTCCCCGTTTTCGTCGAGTTGCGCGTATGTGGGTTGCGAGTTGTGTGCTTGTGGCGAAGCGGGAGCCACGCCGGAAGCACTAGTGCCTGGCGAATTCACGCTGGCCCGAACGGTCACACAGACAGCGAGTGGTCTGCGGACTTACGAACCACGATGTCTGCAGCGCGCCGTGTGGGCAGGACGTGCTGATGCAGGTTCGGCGAGTTGATGGCGTGCCACACGCTGTGCGCCATCTCGGCGAGCTCATCCGGTGACAGCGGAACGAAGCGCGTATAGAACCCTTCGCCGGTCTCCCGGGCCAATTGCGTGAGCGACCGGAATCGGTCCGTGTACCAATCCAACACGTGTCGCTCGTCGGCATCGAGGTAGATCCGCACATCGAGTAAATGAGCAAAGTCGGGTTGCAGTGTGTTCACGCCCTCGACGATCACAACCTCACCCACGATGAAGGGTTCCGGGTCTGGCTCGACGTCGAACGTCGCATGCGAATAGCGATGCAGCCCGGTGAGTGTCGCCTGCATTCGAACAGCCCGAAGGAACTGCACCATTCGCCCA
>JAYSSK010000202.1:0-3387 GCA_043720595.1 Acidimicrobiia bacterium | reverse complement strand
TTCGACCTGCAGCCAGGTGAGGAATTCCTCGCACCCGTCCCCAATCGGCTGCAACATGACGAAAACGTTAGGTGTTCGCCAGCAGCAACGAGATGACGGTCTTGCCATCGGTGATACGACCGTCGTGAATCATCTTCACGGCGTCGGCCAGCGCAATGCGGTGCACCGACATATGAGCCTCTTCAGGCCCCTGCAGATCCTTGGCCACATCTTGGAGGCCACGCCCCAAGAAGATGGTGATGCGCTCGTCAGTAAATCCAACAGCAGCGTGATAGCTGATGAGCTGCCGCAGCTCGGCGGCAACCAGGCCAACTTCTTCGCGCAACTCTCGTGCCGCCGCCTCGGAAAGGTCTTCGCCAACCTGATCCAGCAGCCCGGCGGGGATCTCCAACAAGTCGATCCCAACCGCCCCACGAAACTGCGACACCAGCGTCACGGTGCCATCGTCGTGAAGCGGCAACACCGCAACCGCGCCCGGATGCCGGATGATGTCACGGTCGAACTGCTCGCCCGATGGCGACTGGAACACGGCGTTGATCAACCTGAACACCGGATTCTGGAACGTCAGCGTTTCACCCAGGTTGACAAACCGGGAGGGCCGGTTACCCGCGCTGTCACCAGGCGCACCGTCACCGGACGGAAAATCAGTCACCGGCAGACACGTCGTCGAGGATCTCGAGATCGATCAGACGTGGAGCGCGGCCATCGGTGTAACGCAACGCTGCGTTGATCAACTCTCGGAACAATGGATGCGGGCGATTTGGGCGAGAGAGAAACTCGGGGTGCGCCTGTGTGCCGACCCAATACGGGTGCCCGGCCAACTCGACAAACTCAGCCAGACGGCCGTCGGGGGACAGCCCCGAGATGATGACCCCGGCCTCGAGCAAACGACGGTGGTAACGGGTGTTGACCTCCCACCGATGCCGATGGCGCTCGTACACGACTGGCTCGCCGTAGGCCTTGGCCACGATGGAGTCTTGTAGTAAGCGCGCTGGGTATAGCCCCAAGCGCATGGTGCCGCCCTTGTCGGTGATGGCCCGCTGGTCTTCCATAAGATCGATCACTGGGTCTGGCGTGTCGGGGTTGAACTCGGTCGAGGTTGCTTCGGGAAGACCAAGCAGGTCTCGTGCAGCCTCGATGACCATCACCTGCATGCCTAGGCATATCCCGAGGCACGGCACGTTGTTGATGCGCGCCCAACGAGCAGCAGCGATCTTGCCTTCGATGCCACGCTCGCCGAAACCACCGGGGATGACAATGCCGTCGAGGTCGGCGAAACGCTGATGGTCGGAAATCAGCAGGTCTGGGACCTGCTCGGCTTGGATCCAGTCGATCTCGACCTTTGCCCCATACCACCAACCAGCGTGACGAAGAGACTCGACGACGGACAGATACGCATCGACGAGGTTGACGTACTTGCCAATGAGCCCGATGCGCACGGTGCGGTTTGCGCTCTTGATGCGCTGAACGAGTGCCTTCCATGCCGTGAGGTCGATGGTGTTGGCTTCCAGGTCGATGCGCAAGATTTCGCAGACACGGAGGTCGAGGCCCTGGTCGTGGAGGATGAGCGGAATCTCGTAGAGCGTGTCGGCGTCTGCAGCGGTGATGACCGCAGACTCTGGAACGTCGCACAGGTTACTGATCTTGCGTTTGACGTCTTCGTTCAGCTCGTCTGCGCTGCGGGCAACAATGACGTCGGGCTGGATGCCCCGTGCACGCAGTTCGGTGACCGAGTGCTGCGTCGGCTTGGTCTTCTGCTCGCCCGATGGGCCCATGTACGGCACCAAGGTTACGTGGATGTAGCAAACGTTGTCTCGGCCGACGTCCTTGCGGAGCTGACGAATTGCTTCCAGGAACGGCAGGATTTCGATATCGCCGACGGTGCCGCCGACCTCGGTGATGACTACATCGACCTGGTCGGAGTCCAGCGCCCTGATGCGCCGTTTGATCTCGTCGGTAATGTGCGGGATGACCTGCACGGTCTTGCCGAGGTAGTCGCCCCGGCGTTCTTTGGCCAACACAGTTTGGTACACCGACCCGGTGGTTGCGTTACCCGCTGCCTTGAGGTTCTCGTCGATGAACCGTTCGTAGTGACCGAGGTCAAGGTCGGTCTCGCCGCCGTCCTCGGTAACGAACACCTCGCCGTGTTCGAACGGGTTCATGGTGCCCGGGTCGACGTTGATGTACGGGTCGAGCTTCTGCATGGTCACTCGGAGACCACGCTGTTTCAGCAGCCGGCCCAGCGACGCAGCCGTAAGTCCTTTGCCGAGCGAGCTTGCAACGCCACCCGTGACGAAAATGTGTTTAGCCACGGGATTTCACGTTACCGCCTCGGCGGCCTTGGGATTGCACAACTGCGGGTTCTGCGGTCAAGAGTTCCTCAGCATGACGACGACCAGCCTCGGACGTTGCAGAACCACCGAGCATCCTGGCGATTTCCGAGACACGCTCTTCGCCGACGAGAACCGCCACCGAAGTGGACGTGCTCTTGCGCCCCTGGGCTTTGGTGACTGCCAGATGGTGATCTGCCTTTGCCGCAACCTGTGCAAGGTGTGTGACAACGAGCACCTGGCCGTTGCTGCCCAACTCGGCCAACGCGCTTCCAACGGCAACGGCTGCCGCGCCACCAATGCCAGCATCGACTTCGTCGAAGACCAATGTGTCGGGCATGGCACCCAACGCGACGCGACCTTCCAACAACGCGAGCCGCAGCGCGAGCATGGAGCGGGCGAGTTCGCCGCCCGACGCGACCTTCGCCAACGGCAGCAGCGGCGCGCCTGGGTTGGCGGCCAGCAGAAAGCACACCTCGGACCCGTCGTCGGCACCGTTGACGTCGACCGATGTACCGACGGTCACCGCGAGCTGCGCCTTGGGCATCGCCAACGCGCCGAGCCGCTTCTGTACGGCTGCAGCCAACGGTTGCGATGCCGCCTGGCGGGCAGCTCGGACCAAATCCGCCGTTTTGCGAACAGCACCCACCGCGGTGCGTCGGTCGGTTTCAAGTGTTGCGGCGCGTGCCTCGTGCGATGTGAGTTCGTCGATACGCGTAGCCAGTTCGTCTTGGTAACGAATCATTGCGGCCACGTCTTCGCCGTACTTACGCAACAGATCGCGAAGCAGGTTGCGACGAGCGCGCACAGCCGTGAGCCGTTCTGGGTCTTCCTCGATTCGTTCGCTGAGCGCCCGCGTTTCCCCGATGAGATCTTCGGCGTCAGCCAGCAACGTGGTGAGCCGTTGCTCGATGGCGACGAATGGTTCACGGCGTGACACCGCACCAATGGCAGCGCCGATGGAATCGCGGACACCGCCCTCGCCTCGGAGTGCCTCGAGCGCTGTGACCGCAGCCTCTTGATGGGCGACCGCCCCGGCAAGCATGGCCTCTTCTGC
>JAYSSK010000201.1:0-8814 GCA_043720595.1 Acidimicrobiia bacterium | reverse complement strand
GTCCAACATCGCCGCCGCGTTCACAAACACCTGCTCATCACGCTTCGCCAACTCGAACCGCTTCGCAGTGACCGCACCCGACAAACACCGCAAATGGGACTGGGAGAACTCCCCGCCAGCCGCCGCTTCACGCACAAACCCAAAATCTGCGAGGAGCTTCTCCTGCGCACACCGAACATGACCCTCAGACCGGCGGGCACCAGACTTGGCAGCCAACCACGCGCTCACATCACGAAACCCCAAATCCCTGAAACAGGTTGTTTCGGCAACACGTGAGACTGCACGCGTACATACAGATTCCGCGGTCTCAACAAGGCGACGCAAAGCAAGCACATCATCCGGGGATAACGGGTGTTCGGTGATGTGGACCATCAACTTGGCGAACCCTTCCGCCACCCCAGCTGTTATGTCCTCCAACGCCGCCTCCACACACTTACCCTACCACACAAATACGAACATACGTTCTGTTTCGACCTGAGTTCCGATATTTCTTTCACCTCAAACAGGCCCACAACCTCCCCGGATTCGGCGGCGGTTACCGGCCAGGCCAAGGGTCTTCTAGCCTGACGTCGTGGGAAAGACGACATCGCCGTTGCAGCTGAAGTTCGTCACGTCGTCGGTGGATGCACGCAATCTGCCGTTCACCAAGGCTGAGGTGGCCATGGTCGGGCGGTCCAACGTGGGCAAGTCGTCACTCATCAACGCCCTGGCCAACCATCGGCAGTTGGCACACGTTTCCACCACACCTGGCCGCACGCAGCTGCTCAATCTGTTCGAAATGCCAGACGGCCCAACCGTGATGGATCTTCCCGGCTACGGCTACGCGAAGGTCCCGGCAAAGATGCGCGGCTCGTGGCAGGCCATGATCGAGGGCTACCTGCTTGGACGCGAAAACCTCGTCACCGTCTTCACCCTCATCGACGGCGAGATTGGCCCCACCAAGCTCGACGTGGGCCTGCTGGACTGGGTTCGCCACCACGAACTACCCATTCAGATCGTGGCTACCAAGCTGGACAAGGTCAAGCCATCCAAGCTTGGTGCACGCAAGCAAGAACTTGCCGCAGGATGCGGGGTCGACATCGAGTCGGTGGTGTGGGTCAGCGCAGACAAGGGCACCGGCATCGATGCACTACGCGCCTTGATCCGGCGTGCTGGTTCCTGACAGGACCCCAGCTAGCCTCTCCGCATGGACGTACACGCCGAGCTCGCTGCCAATGTCTGGAAGGTGCTGGTTGAACCCGGCACCGTCGTTGCGGAAGGCGACGTGCTCATGATCCTGGAATCCATGAAAATGGAGATCCCCGTCGAAGCGCCCTGCGCCGGAACGGTTACATCGGTCGCCGTTGCTGCCGACTCACAGGTTCAAGACGGCGACCTGCTTGCCGTCATCGGCTAAGCCGCAGCGTTCAAAGGGCCGGCCGATGACTGCATTCGACACCACCATCGCAGCACCCTCTCTCGGCACCGACCTCGACGAACTGCGCGCCGTGGTGCGCAAGTTCGCAGAAGCCGAGATTGCGCCCCGGGCAGAGCAGGTCGACAAGGACAACCTGTTCCCTGCCGACATGTGGCGAAAACTGGGCGATCTCGGCACCCTGGGCGCCACCGTGCCAGAGCAGTACGGCGGCTCCGGCCTCGGCTATCTGGCCCACCTCGTGACCATGGAAGAGTTATCGCGCGCATCTGCAAGCGTTGGCCTCTCATACGGCGCGCACTCCAACCTGCTGGTGAACAACCTGCACCTCAACGGCACCGAAGAGCAGCGGGCGAAGTACCTGCCGAAGCTGTGCAGCGGCGACCATGTCGGGGCACTCGCAATGAGCGAACCTGGGGCAGGCAGCGACGTGGTTGGGTCCATGGCGTGTCGCGCCGTGCGTCACGGCGACGTGTGGGTAGCAAACGGTTCAAAGATGTGGATCACTAACGGGCCCGACGCCGATGTGCTCATCGTTTATATGCGCACAGCCGAAGCCGACGCAGGTTCCAAGTGCGTCACGGCGTTCATCGTCGAGAAAACAATGGGCGGGTTCACCACTGGGCCGAAGCTGGACAAGCTGGGTATGCGCGGGTCAAACACGTGCGAGCTCATCTTCAACGACTGCGAAATCCCCCATGCCAACGTGCTTGGGCAGGTCAACCTCGGCGCCCACGTGCTGATGCGAGGGCTCGATTCGGAACGCACCGTATTGTCCGGAGGACCAATCGGCATCATGGCCGCGGCGTTCGACTCGGTCATCCCGTACGTGTCCACCCGAAAACAGTTCGGCCAGCCCATCGGCACGTTCGAACTGATGCAGGGCAAGCTGGCCGATATGTATGTGCGCCTACAATCGGCGCGCAGCTTTGCGTATCAAGTGGCCCGCAACCTGGAGGCTGGCATGAACGTCCGGATGGATGCCGCGGCGTGTCTGCTGTACGCGTCGGAGTCTGCAGTGCAGGTTTCGTTGGAAGCTATCCAATCACTTGGCGGCAACGGATACACCAACGAGTACCCCACTGGCCGTCTGCTCCGAGACGCCAAGCTCTACGACATCGGTGCTGGAACCAACGAGATCCGTCGGATGCTCATCGGCCGCGAAATGCTGGCCGGAACCCGCAATTAGCCCACGCGGGAACGCGTGGGTTGCACCACAACTCGTGCCAGACATACGCGCAACTTGGCAATTTCGGTCCAAATTTTCGCCCATTTTGGTCGAGTTGTGTCTGTTTGCCGCACGAGTTGCGCGCGGTCGCACCGCAAGTTGCGCGCGAACACCGCAGAGGGGGTGCCTCCGTCAACGACGACACGCCGGAGCTCACGACTCGACAATTTCGCCAAGCCATGCGAGGAGCGGTTCAAGATCCGGCGGCAGTGTATGACCGTATTCAGCGAACGACTGTTGGACGGGGGTTCCCGCTGCAGACGCCATCCGCACAAGTCGGCGTCCGTGGAACGCGTCGACAACTTCGTCGTCTTCGCCATGACCCACGAACAAGGCGCATCGCTGCGCCACCGTCACGTCGTCCGGGAGAAACCCGCTCAGCGAAGCAACTCCTCGAATTTCGGCACCGGTGACCGCGGCAACCGTCAGCGCCAACGCCGCACCCTGTGAGAACCCGATCAGCACGGTCGCCCCAGACAAGCCAGCGGCAAACGCGTTGGCCGCCTCGATGGATCGATCATCTTGGAACCATGCCCCACGAGCGGGAGGCACGGGAATCGGCCCGGCAGGAATAGCGATCGAAACTCGTGGGAACTGTTTGGCGATGGCGTCGGCCACTGGCATCATTGCCGAGGGCGTGCTGTCGTAGCCGTGCAGCAGCACCACCGAAGTGATGGCCGTACTCACTCCAGCACCACCAACACCTGCCGAGCATCGACCTGGTCGCCCTCGGCGACCCGAACTTCCACAACGGTTGCGGCGGCGGCGGCGCGGATGGTGTGCTCCATCTTCATCGCTTCCAACACCACCAGCACCTGCCCCTCTTCGACCGTATCGCCGACGGCCACCTGCACCGCAACGATCCGTCCTGGAACTGGCGCACTAGTCCCCGACCCTGCCGCCAGCGCGCTGGGGACGATAAAGCGAGGCAACACCGTCACACTCGTCTGACCCTGGGCAGAGTTGGCCCACCACTGTTCGCCCACCGCGTCAGCAACATGATTCACGGTGACGCGGGTGCCAGCCGAATCACCCGGCGTCACCAACCACGAGTCCTCACCAGGACGCACGACGGTTGCCGAAGCCGTGCGACCACCAGTTGTCCAGGTGACAGAGTCAGCATTGATCCAGTACTGCACCGGTACGCGCTCATCACCCATCAGGAACTGCTGACCCTGTGTTGCAATGTTGCGCCATCCCGAAGGAGCAAATCTCCAACGTGAATCGGCACTCCGGTGCAGGGCTGCGCGAGCAGAAATGATGGCGGCCATGTGCGCATCGGCCACATTTGCATCGAGCGTGGGCGACATCACATGTGGGAAACGATCCAGGAACGCCGTCGTAGTGTCGCCGGCCAAATACGCCGGGTCGCCAAGGATGGCAGCCAGGCTGGCTGCATTGGTGGTGACTCCATGCACCACCGTGCCCAACAGTTCACGCCGCAGAACCGCAGCAGCCTGCACACGGGTCGGCGCGTGGCTGATGACTTTGGCAAGCATCGGGTCGTAGTGCGGCGAAACCACACTGCCTGTCTCCACCCCGCTGTCCCAGCGAATCCCGTGGGTGCCGGCAGGTTGTAGACGGTGCAACGTGCCGACCGAAGGCATGTAGCCGTTTGCCGGATCCTCTGCGTACAGACGAACCTCGATGGCATGACCCTCGCACGTGATCTGGTCCTGAGTCAGTGGCAACGCAAGACCGTTCGCCACATCGATCTGCCATCGCACCAGGTCCGTACGGGTGATGCATTCGGTCACGGGGTGCTCTACCTGCAGACGTGTGTTCATCTCCAGGAAGTAGAACGAGCCATCAGCATCGAGCAGATACTCCACCGTGCCGGCACCCACGTAGCCAATGGCCTTGGCAAGTGCAACAGACGCGCTCCCCATCTCGTCCCGAAGCGAAGCTGAAACAGCCGCCGATGGAGCCTCTTCCACGATCTTCTGATGGCGCCGCTGTATGGAACACTCTCGCTCGAAGAGATGCACGACGTTGCCATACGTGTCGCCGAAGATCTGAATCTCGATGTGCCGTGGCCCAACCAACAAGCGCTCCAGGAACACAGTGCCATCGCCGAAGGACGCTGCCGCCTCGCGTTGAGCACCCTCTACGGCTTCCTCCAGCTCGGCAGCAGTATGCACTGCGCGCATACCTTTCCCACCACCGCCGGCCGAAGCCTTCACCAGCAACGGGTATCCGACTGCATCAGCAGCTGCCTTCCACCCGGCCCGGTCTGTTCCGACCGTGGCGGACGGCAACGTCGGGACCCCGGCTGCCGAGGCCAGTTCCTTTGCCTCGACCTTGGTGCCCATCGCGCGAATGTTGGCAGCCGTCGGCCCGATCCACGTGAACCCAGCGTCGACAACCGCCTGCGCAAACGCAGCGTTCTCGGACAGAAATCCGTAGCCCGGGTGGATGGCATCTGCACCGCTGCGCTTAGCGGCGGAAATGATCGCGTCGACGCGCAGATAGCTATCGGCAGCACTCAGTCCGCCAAGCCCAACGGCAGTATCGGCCTCACCGACGAACGGTGCCTCGGCATCGGCATCGGAATAGACCGCAACGGTGCTGAGACCGAGCAAGCGGCACGTGCGGAAAATACGGCGCGTGATTTCGCCGCGGTTGGCAACAAGAACGGAAGTGATTGTCATGGTATGTACACCTACATCCTGAAGACGCCGAAGCCGGACGATCCCGCAATGGTCTGGTTGTGCACCACAGACAACGCAATCCCAAGCACCGTGCGCGTGTCACGCGGGTCGATCACCCCGTCGTCCCAAATCTGACCGCTCGCATACAGCGCTGTCGACTCGGCCTCGACCTGCGCTTCGAGCGCGGCGATGGCATCGGGGTCTCGGCCCTTGGTGACGATGTTCATCACCCCGGCAAGCTGCTTCGGACCCATCACCGCAATACGGTGGTTTGGCCAGGTGAACACGAAACGCGGGTCATATGCCCGCCCGCTCATGCCATAGTTGCCAGCACCGTACGACGCTCCGACCATCAGCGTGAGGTGCGGCACCGTGGAGTTGGACACAGCGTTGATGAGCTTCGCCCCGTCTTTGATGATGCCTCCCTGCTCGTACTGCCTGCCCACCATGAAGCCGGTGATGTTCTGCACGAAGAGCAGCGGCACGTCGATGCGGTTGCACAGCTGGATGAACTGCGCACCCTTCTGCGACTCTTCGCTGAACAAGATGCCGTTGTTGGCAAGTACCCCAACGGGATGGCCCTGGATGGAACCCCAACCCGTCACCAGCTGTGTGCCGTATAGCGGCTTGAACTCTTCGAACCGGCTGCCGTCAAGCACCCGCGCCAGGATTTCACGGGTATCGAACGGAACCCGCACGTCGGCTGATGCACAACCGAGAAGTTCGTCGGAGTGGTACACCGGCTCGTCGGCAGGCAACGATGGCCCGGGCCCCAGCCGACGCCAGTTGAGATGACGCACGATGTCTCGGCCAAGGCGCAGCGCATCCATCTCGTCGACGGCCAGGTAGTCCGACAGACCGCTGATGGTGGAGTGCATGTCGGCGCCACCGAGGGACTCTTCGTCTGCGTCTTCGTTGATGGCCATCTTCACCAGCGGCGGTCCACCCAGAAACACCTGCGCACGTTCTTTGACCATCACCACGTAGTCGCTCATCCCCGGCGTGTACGCGCCGCCGGCAGTGGACGGGCCGAACACCAGCGAGATGGTGGGAATGCCGGCAGCAGACATGCGGGTGAGGTTTTTAAAGCTCGCACCGCCAGGCACGAAGATCTCAGCTTGTTTCGGCAGGTCGGCGCCGGCGGACTCGGTCAGCGAGATGTACGGCAGCCGGTTCTGCATGGCGATCTCCATGCCGCGCGCACCCTTCTTCACCGTCGATGGGTTGGCCGACCCGCCCCGCACCGTCATGTCGGTTCCGTTCAGAAGACACTCGACGCCGTGGATGAGACCGATGGCGTTCACCACGCCAGCACCCACACTGCTGGAACCGGTTCCGTATCCGGCGAGAGCGTGCAGCTCCAACAACGGCGTGTCGGGATCCACCAGCAGGTTCATCCGTTCCCGGACTAGCAACTTGCCGCGCTCACGGTGCCGGGCGATGTACCGCTCGCCGCCCGCAACCACCCCGGCCATTTGTTGCGCGTTCACTTCGTCGAGCAACGCCTGCATCGCCTCGCGGTTAGCGGCGTACCCCGGCGAACGGGTATCCAGACGGGTGGGCAGCACCGGAGGAAGTTCGATCACCGGGTCAACCTACCGTCTCGGGCTGCAAGGTTGTAGTTGGTCAGTGGTGCTTGTCGCCAAGCTTCTCTGTGGACTTGGGCGGAAGCTCGGCGCGTGCGACGGCAGCAGCTCGGTCCAATGCACGTTCGAGTGCTTTGTCGACCTCGCTGACCGTTGCTACATCGGACAGCGCCATGCGAATCGACGCCAACTCCCTGGTGATGAACTCCGCTTCGGCCTGGGTACGAGCGGCCACTTGGCGGTCACGTTCGTTCTGGCGACGATCGCGTACCTCGGTGCGGTTCTGCGCGAGCAGAATCAGCGGCGCCGCGTACGCAGCCTGCAACGACAGGATGAGTGTGAGGAACTGGAACGGATACGGGTCGAACGACAACCGATGCGCATCGCGCGATGGGCTGGCGCCGGCAAACACGACGTTCCACACCATCCAGGTCGCAATGAAAACGGACTGATACACAAGGAAACGACCGGTACCGATGAAACGGGCGATGGTCTCGGAGAAACGCCCAAACACTTCGGTGTCGTAGCGGACACCGAAATGCAACCCGCGTCGCCGCGGCGCACCGAGGTCGACCTTAGAACGCGATGCCGCCGAAATGCGCGGACGATGAGGGGCAGCTGCACCCTTTGCGTGGATTTCGTTCAACATCGGGCCGCGTTCCTCAGTTGGAGCATTATCAACGCTCCGCCGGCTGGCCCGTCCGAGCGCGCCACGCCTGGTCATCGGCGACGCCATCCTTCAGGCAGCAGATGGTCAAGCACATCATCAACAGACACCGTTCCAAGCAGGCGACCCTGCGCGTCGGACACAGGAACCGCAACCACGTCGTACTGGGCGAGCCGGCGCGCCAATTCCCCCATCGACAAATCCGGCGGCACAACGCTGGGGCCCTCGTCCAAACAGCGCGAGAGGTGCGTGGAAGGGCGCTCGCGAAGAAGCCGCTGAAACCCAACAGGACCGAGATACCGCCCGGTGGGTGTTTCGAATGGTGCCTCGCACACGAACACGTGCGATGCCTCGGCGGCGGGAAGATCGGGGTCACGGATATGCGCCAGCGCCTCGGCCACCGTTGCGGTAGGACCGAGAATTACCGGATACGGGTTCATCAAACCGCCAGCAGACTCTGGCGAGTACTCCACCAAGCGGCGCAAAGTCTGTGCTTCGGTAGGGTCCATCGCGGCCAACACTTCTTCGCGCTCGGCCGCCGTCATCTCACCGAGAAGGTCGGCCGCATCGTCAGCCTCCATCTCTTCCAACACGTCAGCGGCACGCTCGACGTCGAGGGACTCCAGCAACGCGACGCCCTCTTGCTCCGGAAGCTCTTCGAGCAGTTCGGCCAGCTCTTCGTCGCCCATCGCATCGGCCACCGCCAAGCGATCGGCGTCGGTCATGGTGAACACTGCCGTGGCTGCGTCGGCTGCGTTCATCTCGCGCAGCGTGGACACCTGTTGGGCAACCGCAGTGGTGGGAAACAGTTCGGCAAGCACATCGCTGCCAGTCAAACGCCCTGTGCGACGACGACGGATGAGGCCGCTCGACACCAACGACACACCAGCCACCTCCCAAGCACGCGCAGCGCCAGGAGCAAGACGAATGGCAACGTCGTTGATGACCTCACGCCCCACCCGCTGATCGAACAGGTCCTTGCGCACAAGCACCTCGCCAGAACGCAACCGAAGGCGCCGCGGATCCACCATGCCGACCAGCAACCGTGCCCCGGTGACGTCGAGCTCGGCAATGCGATTCGCCCCGATGAAGATCAGCCGTCGCTGGACCTCGGCCACGAAACCGACAACCGGAGGCGGCGACCCGGGGGCGGGATGACCAAGGATGACGTCAGAGAGTTTTCCGACCGGCGTGCCATCGGGCGCGTGCAGTGGAAGGCCCACCAGACGCGACACGAAAACAGGGGGAGAACTCACCGTGCCAACCTA
>JAYSSK010000200.1:0-28829 GCA_043720595.1 Acidimicrobiia bacterium | reverse complement strand
GTGGTCGGCCAGCGATTTGTGGCCAAGGTCGATGGACTTACCGCTTCCCGCCGGACCATGACGTGCGTCGCGACTAGGAGATCAAGCGGACGGCTGACACTCGCGGCCAAGTGGCGAAGGGTCAAGGTCTGCTAACTGGGACAGTTGAGCGATCTCGCGAAGGGTCTCAACCGTGTTCGGGTGATCCGGTCCGAGGATGCGTTGCTGGTCGGCGAGGACGTTGTGAAGGAGCGCTGCAGCTTCTGTCGGATTCCCTGTCCTCGCGGTCCAGTGGGCGATGTAGAACCGGGTGAGCATGGTGGTGGGGTGCGCCAACCCGAGCATGCGTTCCATGTCGGGGAGAAGGTGCTGAAAGAGTTCTAGCCCGCGGTGCATCTCTCCGGTTTCGGCGGTCCAGGTTGCGATGTTGATGCGGGTAGAGAGCACGTCTGGGTGAGTAGGCCCGAGAACTCGCTCACGAGTCGGGAGAAGTGTTCGGAATAGCTCGAGCGCACGAACCGGGTCACCGGCTCGGCCAAGCAGCCCGGCAACATTGTTCAAAGTCGTCAAGGTGCTCGGGTGTTCTGGCCCGAGGACACGTAGGCGGTCAGCGAGTACTTGTTGAGATAGTTCGAGCGCTCGCTGAAGGTCTCCTGAAGCGGCAGTCCAGTTCGCTATGTTGCTTCGTGTCGTAAGGGTACTGGGGTGGTCTGTTCCAAGAATTCGTATCTCATCACTGAGCAGTTCACGGAAGAGCTCGAGTGCACGCTGAGTCTGGCCCGAAATTGCGAGTATCGCTGCAAGGTTTGCGCGCGTGGAAAGCGTATCGGGGTGGTCCGGTCCGATCGTCGCTCGTTGGTCGAATGCGAGCTGACTAAACAACGCTGCAGCCTCGATGAGCCGACCGCTAACCGCCAACACGCCTGCCAGGATCAATCGATTGCGCAGATCGTCGGTGCCCTCGCTGACGAGGCGTTCGGCTCGGGTTATCCATTGAGGTGTCCGGGACGACAGGGTGATCGATGATTGCCATGTCGCCTCCAGGCCACCTTCTCGAATTGCTTGAAACAGGACTCGCCGGACAGTGGAAGGAAGTGCCATGAGCGGTGCGGGATCACCGGCGCTCCCAGCACGTAGGGCGTCTGCGACGTCGAACAAGAGCGCATCTGGGATCGTCGAACGGGGACTCCCACCGAACCCTAAGGCCAATGCTTGCGTTGCGATCTGCCCGTCGGACGAGATCGCCGCGTTAAGGTATGCACGCGTAGCATCGGAGTCAAACTCTTTCGTTCTGGCTTCGATTTCGTCTCGGGAGAACCAAAGGGACAAGAACGAAACCAGCAGAGGGACAGGTTCACCCCGGTTATCCTTGATTTGAAAGGCAAGCCGTGCCAACGGCTCGGCGAGTTCGTAGTACGTCTTCCGTTTGTCTCCGCCCGCCACGGGTGACTTCACTTCTATGATCCAGCCGCTGCGCCGAAGTGTGGTGATCGTTTTGGAGATGGACCTCGGGTCACTGCCAAGAAGGTCGGCAAGCTCGTTCACCGCAAGGGCTCGGTCTACGTCGGCGATGGTTCGCACGACTTTTCGCTCCTGAGCGGACAACCGCCAGAGTTGCTCCTGGTAGTAGGGGGTGAGGTCATCGAATCGGGAGAGCAGGAGCTCAGCAAGGTTGTCCAGGCCGTCGAGTGTCAGCGCTACTCCGAAGACGGCCCAGACGCGCGGTTGGCCACCGGCCAGCGCGTCGATTGCCTGAAGCCGGTATTGGTCTGTCATCGGTGGGTTTGCAAGGCGGTCTGCCAGCGTCTGGTCCCCTCGATGAAGCGCGATCTTGTGCAGCATCTCCGTGGCTTCGGCCACCGAGAAGGGCTCAAGTTCAACGGTGGAGAAGAATCCATAGAACGGTTTGCTCTGTTCCTGCACGGACGCACTCAATCTGGTCGCCGTGACAAGCAGAAGGATCGATCGCGTGTTCTCGAGGAAACCTCGCAACCGCCGCTGTCCATCGTGATCGATCGTCGTAAGGATCTGGTCGAAGTTCTCGGCCAGCACCACAATTGCGCCTTTGTCGGCGGCGAGTCGCTTCATGGCTTCCTCCAGCTCATCGGCCTCCAACCGGCGCGCTGCGGCCGGTTGAATTGGATCGGCAAGCCGTCTTGTCGCTGAGACCAGAATCGATCGGAGGAAGTCCTCGTAGCCGCCAATGTCCCACGGATCTTCCGACAGCCATGCGATCACTGCGTCCGGACGCGCCGCTGCAATCCGGGCAGAGGCAAGGCTGAGCAGGTGCGTCTTACCGGCGCCACGCGGACCCACGACCATGCGGTGCGCACGAATGTCTGTCGTCAATGCATCAGTCGCTCGCTCGACGAGGTCAGCCAATATCAGCTCGCGGCCCACGAACAACGCCTCCAAGGTCGCCGCCGGCATGAGGCTTGGAGTGAACGTTGCAATCGGGGAAGGCATCATAAACCTCGTCGGATCGCCCAGAGTCGGGCCAAACTCGGATACTTCCAAACGAAGCGGTTGGCGTCATTGCGACCCAGGTAATGATCGGCTTCAAGCGACTGCAATAGCGCTCTCGTAACCCTGGGCAACAGCAACAGTTCTGATTGGGTCGTCGGCTGAGAAGCGACATGATCGAGCACAACTTCGGGGGGCACGGTGTCTTCGTAGTAGTCGGTGAGCCGGGTGAGTAGGTGGGTCAGGTTCGCGCTGAGGTCCTGCTGCTGAAAACACGTGTCAAGGATCTGTTGGATCTCCTCAACGTCGACCGAATCTCTGCCGCCGTCGCGGAGGTATTGGCCAATGAGATGAATGAGAATCGGAATACCGTCGGTAACTGCGGCGATCTCGGCCCGGACAGCGGCGCTTTGCCCGTGCCCGTCGGCGATACCCGCACCGGTCAGGACCGACCCGGCCAGCCACATGGACCAGCCTGGGCTAAGGCTCCCGAGCACGAAATGCTGGGTGTCCCCGAGAGTGGCTGTGGTCGTGCCGATTTGTCTCAAGACGTGATGGAAGCCAATTGATCCGGTGAGCACCCATCGAATCTGCGGGTATGTCTCACGAATCCGACGGTGTTCGGCAAGAAACTCTCTGGCGCGTTCGGGGCTTTCACTTTTCCCGATCTCAGCTACAGACTCTGTGACTTCGTCGAGGACGATGATCAACGGGGCGTCACTTACCATCGCCGCGCTGATTGCTTTGATCGACTCGCGCGCTCGGTTCACTGAACCGTTCCGTCCGTACGTGGTTGCCCGATCGAGCTGTCCGCCCGGGTTCGGGGTCACCTTCACAAAAGGGAGGCTTGCCGGGTCGGCTTCGGGGAGGTAGATGGACATGTGGTGAGTATACGGCAAAATAGCCGTATATATCTACGGCGAACCTGCCGTAGATATATAGCGAGGGGGCCGCATCCAGGGGCGGCGAGGGAATCGACCGGACCGCCGGACCGCCGGACCGCCGTATCGTGTGTAGCCGGGTGTCGCAACGAACGGGAAGCATCTAGGGTTCCGCTGCATGAAGCTCTACCCTGGTGTTGTCGTTGGCGCCGCCATTCCCGCCGTTGGCGCCATCGTTGCCAAACGGGCGTTGGCCAGCAAGATGGCACAGGTCGACGCCTCGCACAATCCAATTCTCGACGCGCTGCTCGACCCGCCCGACGACGTGCACCACTCGGTGCTCAATGCCTCAGATGGTGCGGCCATCCACTACGTGGACACTCGTCCGGGCGCCGGCCCCGCCGAACCAACGGTGGTGCTCTGTCATGGAATTACCGCGCAGTGGTACTGCTGGTCGCCGGTCATCCGAGGTCTGTCAGATTCGCCCGTTTCGCCCGGTTCGCCCAATCCGGCTGATTCGCCGAGTTCGTATCGGGTGATCGCGTGGGACATGCGCGGCCACGGCCGGTCGACTGCCGGATCTGACGGCGTCACCATTGCTGGCGCAGCGAGGGACATGGCCGAGCTGTTGGCCGACCTCGATCTCACACGC
Source organism: Acidimicrobiia bacterium (assembly GCA_043720595.1). Taxonomy (GTDB): domain Bacteria; phylum Actinomycetota; class Acidimicrobiia; order Acidimicrobiales; family JANYDT01; genus JANNBN01. The sequence continues at coordinate 24,854 of JAYSSK010000200.1, read as the reverse complement.
ACGGTGATTGCAGGGCATTCGATGGGCGGGATGGAACTGGCCCGATTCTTGGTGGACCACACCGCTGTCGCCAAGCAGCGGGTTCAGGGTGCGCTCTTCTTGGCAACCAGTGCGAATGCCAATACCGGATCCCGGCGTACCGGTGGCTGGGCGCGTAGCACCTCAACCATCAACCGCCTGGGCTCGCTCGCCGGTGACAAGCAAATCACCTTGAAGCACGACAACCCGCTAGCTGTGGCACTGATGGCTGCGGGCTACGGCCCAGGCATTACCCGGGCGATGGTTGACCTGCAGCTGAAGATGCAGAACGAGATGTCGCCGAAGTCCTCCCGCGAAGGGTCAGCCAGCATTGCGCAGCACAACGTCGAAGCAGCACTTCGTCAGCGCGCAGAAGATCTCTCGTCGATCGACATAGCGGTCATCTCCGGCACGTTCGACCGCCTCACCCCGCCTATCCACGGCCGCGGGATCGTGGCTGCTCTGCCACATGCCAGCTGGCAGGAGATCGGAACTGCCGGGCACAACATCCTCACGGAGCAGCCACACGTGGTTGTCGATACGCTGCGAAAGCTGCTCATCTAGGCACACGAGCAGAACCCATACAAGCAGGACCCACACGAGCAGGACCCACACGAGCAGGACCCACACGACACGGCGAGACCGACAAGAGACCCGAGGACTGCAGACATGGCAAGCGATCGCTCTGACGAACTACTTCTTCCTTCTCAGCGGCTGGCCGAGTTGGGCATTGTGTTGCCGGCACCTCCGATTCCGGCGGGGCTCTACCAGCCGTCTGTGCAGTCCGGCAACCTTCTGTTTCTTTCTGGCGTCGGCCCGAAACTGCCAGACGGGTCTTACGTCACGGGCAAGGTTGGGTCCACCGTCACGCTGCCGAACGCGCAGGCCGCCGCGCGCTTGGCCGGGGTTGAGTTACTTGCTTCAGCCCGAGGCGCTCTCGGCAGCATCGACCGCATCACCCGAGTGGTGAAGTTGCTTGGCATGGTGAACTGCGCGCCCGGCTTCAACCAAACCCCGGCTGTCATCGACGGGTGCTCCCAGCTCTTCTTCGAAGTGTTCGGCGAGGCCGTCGCCCGCAGTACTCGGTCGGCTGTTGGGATGGCTGAGCTTCCTTTCGACATCTGCGTCGAGATCGAAGCCGTCTTCGAGTTTGCGATGTGAATACCTCAGTTCGGTCTAATCAACATCCGAGCCGATCGGCTGGCCGACCCCGCCACCCGTGGGTCGACATTCACGCGCACCCAGGTCGCTGTTTCATGGGGCGTGCCGGCAACGGACCCCCTTCCGACCACCCAACCGAACTAGACCTCGACGCCCACGCGGCGGCCGACGCAATCTGCGCAGCGGGTCTCGCTGCCGTGAGCTACGCCAGCGTGTCTGATCTGCGTGTTATTGGCTTCAACGCCCAAGGCGGGTTGGGGGCAACCCGAGAGTTCGAACCTGGCGAAGCAGTCGCTGACCATTTCCGCCAGCTCGATCGCATCACGGCAATCAGCACGCTTACGAACCTGCCGATCGCCCGCACCGTCGCCGATGTCTGGGCCGCGCAGGCGAGCGACCGCACCGCGTTGCTGCTGATGTGCGAAGGCGCAGATTTTGCCGAAGACGACCTATCGCTGCTGGCCGATGCGCATCGCAGGGGCGTGCGCTGCATCACCATCGTGCACTATCGCCAGAACGCCTTCGGCGACCTACAGACCGAGCCCCCGCTGCACCACGGCCTGTCGGACAAAGGGGTTGCGCTCATCGCCGAGATGAACCGGCTGGGGATGATCGTCGACCTCGCCCATGCCAGCTACGAGACAACGTGTGCTGCTGTCGACGTCTCGGAGCACCCGTTGCTGATCTCGCACACGCACCTCCGCCACGACGAGAGTGATCATCCTCGGCTCGTCAGCCTGGATCATGCACGGGTGGTGACCGGTGCTGGCGGGCTCATCGGGGCATGGCCGTCCGGCGTTAGGTCAGCGACCTTTGGTGACTTCGTCGATGAGATCGTGCACTTGGTCGATGCAATCGGAGTCGACCACGTCGCCATCGGAACTGATATGGACGCAAACTATCGGCCGGTGATGACCCAGTACCGGGAGTTCCACGACTTAGCCGACGCGTTGGCGACCCGTGGCATGACCGAGACCGAGGTGGACCGCGTGCTTGGTCTCAACGCCCTCGACCTCTTCCAACGCATCTGCGGTTAAGCCCGCTCGGCCCACTTCGGAATCAGGGCGGGCATCGGGGTCAGCAACAGGTCGAGTGCTTCGGTGCATGACTCGGCTGATCGCAGCACGGCTTGATGCGCTGGCTTCATGAAGCCAGCTGTTGTTGCGTGGCTGGTTTGCGCAAGTAGCGGGTTCCAGAAACCGGCCACGTTCACCACGACAACAGGCTTGTGGTGGATGCCGAGTTGCGTCCAGGTGAGCACCTCGAACAGTTCTTCGTAGGTGCCGTAACCGCCGGGCAGCGCTAGGAACCCATCGGCCAATGCGGCCATACGGGCTTTGCGGTCGTGCATTGTCGGCACGATCTCCAACTTTGAGATACCCAGGTGGCCGACCTCGGCACCGAGCAATGCCTCGGTGATGACGCCGTGTACCCGCCCGCCTGCTGCCAACGCAGCGTCGGCGACCGTACCCATCAGCCCGACGTTGCCGCCGCCGTATACGAGCGTGAGACCACGCGACGCGATTTCGGTGCCCAGCTCGACTGCGGCATCGACGTACACCGGATCATGGCCCGGCGACGAGCCGCAAAACACCGCGACTGATGACATCGCCATCAGCCGACCAAGCTCTTCAACGCCTCGGCGTTGATCGGGGTGGCAATGATGACCAGGGCAGAGTCGGCTCCGGCAAGCGGGGCAATCGACTGCATGTCCGAGGTTTGCAAAGCCTTTGGGCCGAACGACCCAAAGATGAAGATGTCTGCCCCGTTCTGCAAACCGCCAACGACTGCATCGGGAATGTCTGGGATGTCGTCGGAGTACAGCGGTGTGAAGCCGCCTTCGGTCAGGGCGTCGATGAGCGCCTTGCTTGCTGCCTTGCCTGTGCCGGCAAATTTGTATGTGCGGCTAGCAAAGTTCGACGAGTCCAACCCGAGCAGAGTCGCACCCTCGTCCATGGGAACCTCGGTGAACCCGGCTGCCAATGCGATTGCTGACAGTGCAGCGGTCTGCGCTGCTGGAGGTGCTTGCTCGCACGACAACCCAGCCGCTGGCCGAGTGCCTTCGAGGTAATACGCCCGGACTGCTTCTTTCGCACACGTCGACTCGAACAGCCCGCCATGACCCTCGCCGGTGAACGTGATGAGCGACGCCTGTTTCCCCAGCGCAGCGGTGAGTGCGAGTGCCTGCGAATACGGCGTGGCCGGGTCGTTCTTGCCACCGATGACCACCAACGGCGCGCTGCCCGAGTAAGTGACCGCTGGCTGCGGACGGTTGCAAGCCGTTACCCAGTCGGCGTCAGAGACGAAGCGACCCAACGTGCCAAGCGCCTTGAGTTCGGTGATGAACGCATCGAGGTCGCCATCAATCGGCTGGGCGATTCCGGACGCGCAACTGATGACGGTGTTGGCCTCGGACAACGACTCGTACTTGCCCGTCGACGGATCGCGCTGGTTGTAGGAGTCTGCGAGGGCCAGTAGCCCAGAGCCGTCGCCGGCCTCGGCCTGTGCCAATGCTGCTCCGAAGATGGGCCACGTGATGTTGCTGTAGAGCGACGAGATGGTGGCCAGCGTGATGGCCCCTTCGCCGACCATGCGGCCCTTTGACGTGAGTGGTTCGGAATCAAGCTGGTCGACCAGGTTCAGGTAGCGCTGTGTGACATCTGGCGCGTTGAACGCGCAATCGGTCTCTTCCTGGCACCACGCAGCCCAGTTGGCGAACGCCTTGTTGAACCCACCCCACTGCACAATGGAGGATTGATTTCCGGTTGTCTCCGGCAGGAACGCACCATCGAGAACCATTGCGCCGACCTTGTCCGGGAAGGCTGTTGCGTAAACGGCCCCAAGGTACGAGCCATAGCTCACACCATAGTAAGTCAACTTAGTATCGCCGAGGGCTGCACGCAGGGCGTCCATGTCCTGAACCACGCGAAGTGTGGAGAATCGGTCGATGTCTGGGAACCTCTTCAGGCAGGACCCTTCCAGGTCGCTCGCCTTCACGGCGGCCAACTCTTCGGCGTTGTCCGGAGTCGGATCGACGTCCAGCTGCTGATCAAGGAACGTGTCGTCGACACAGTTGACCGTCATGGACTCGCCCGTGCCTCGAGGGTCGAAGCCGATGATGTCGTATGCGTCTCGAACCTCAGTAGGCATACGGTTGGCGACCGAGCTGGCATAGGTGATTCCAGACGCACCCGGCCCCCCGGGGTTGACGAGCATCGAACCTCGTCGAGTGCCTTTCGCCTTCACTCGGCTGATCATGAGAGAGAACGTGCCGCCCTTCGGCTTGGCATGGTCCACCGGCATGGTGACATTGGCACATTCGAGCTTGATCGACGCTGCCAGCTTGTTGGTGCAAGTTCCCCATTTCGGAGCACTCACCTTTGCTACCGGAAGGGCCGGAATGGGAACGAGCGGATCTCCAGCAGGCAGTGCCGAGGTGGCTGTGGTGGCTCGGGTGTCACCCGTGTCACCAGCGACTCCAGAGTCGAATGCGACATCGGTGCTAGCAGGTGCGCCATCCTGTCCGGCCACGGGCGAAGTGGGTGCCGCCTGCACACTGGTCGGGACCGTGGCGTTGTCCGATGACGTGGACCCGAGCGAGCAGCCGGCCACGACGACGGACAATGCGAGAGATACCGTGACTGCGGGCGCGATCGCGCGAACAACGGAGAAGGAACGCTTCATCGGCTCAGTCTTGCCGCGTCTCGGGTGTGACCTGAACCAGCCCCACGCTCTCGGCTCGGATCGCCGCCGAGACGTCCTCCGAGCAGGGATGTCAGGGTTCCGTGATAGTTGGGAGCCGCAGTGTGAGAACAGCACCACGGCCCTCGACAGCATTGGCAACCCCGACGCTGCCGCCCCAGCGCGCAGCGACCTCGGCCACGATCGACAGGCCAAGACCAGAGCCGGGCAGGCTGCGGGCAGTTTCTGCGCGGTAGAACCGGTCGAAGACACGACCGATGTCGTTCTGGTCGAACCCGGGCCCATGATCGCGAACGGTGATCACACCTTCAGCGATGGTCGCGTGCACTGGTGCATCGGATGTATCGAACTTCACAGCGTTGCCGAGCAGGTTCCCAATTGCCCTGGCCAAACCAGTGGGGCCGGCATGGACCAACGAATCGTCCCCCGTGACGATCACCTGACGACCTGTCCGACGGCGCACGACCGCAGCGCATCGCTCGGCCATATCTCGCAAGCCGACGGTTTCGCCTGCCTCGCTGTCGGGGCCCGATGCAGTTGCGTGCTCCACCAGTTCGTTGACCAGCCGGACCATTTCTTCGACCTCGGACTGCACATCGTCCAGCAGGTGTTGGCGATCTTCGGCCCCCAGCCGATCCAGCTTCGGAAGCAGGCTCAGATTGGTACGCAACGAAGTGAGCGGGGTGCGTAATTCGTGGCTTGCATCCTCCACGAGTCGTTGCTGTTGCTGACGCGAAGACTGCAGCGCGGTGACCAACTTGTCGAACGCCGTTGCCACCTTGGCCGTCTCGTCGGACCCACTTGTATCGAGGGGAACTGGTGGAACGAGATCACCAGTTGCGGCCATCGCGGTGACGACCTGTTCCAGATGGAGCAACCGCCGTGTTGCGCTGCGGGCCAACATCCACGACATGAGGGCCGCCACCAAGCTGGTGAGGGCAACCAAAACGGCGAAGCGACGCAACAGGTCTTTCATGACCTGTGCGTTCTCGTCGACGTTGCGGGCCACCATCACGGCACCCTCGCCAGGGACGCCGAGCGTGAGTATTCGATATTCGCTGCCGTCGATCGATACGGTGCGCCCGTCCCTCGTTCGGGTCGACGCAATAGCGATGCGCTTGTCCGAGGTATTGATTGGAAGGTCGATGTTCTGCTGAGCGACCACGGCCCCCTTGGTGTCGATCAGCTGCATCGCGACCAGCTCAGATCCTGGTCCTCCACCGCGGCGCAGCAACCCGCCGGGATCTGGCGTGGGTGCCGGTCGTTTTTGTCCGTCGGGGTTGAGCGGTGCAGCGCCCGACGTTGAACGGGGATAGCCCGACGGGTCACCCGTTTCGGGGTCTGGGTTTCCGTCCAGGGTGATGCCGTGGCGTTCCACCTGACGGGCCATCCGCCCGGCAGAGGAGGCCAGCGATTCGTCGACGGCGCGGTCCAACCGGCTCGCGGTTGAGCGGTAGCTGAGCGTGGTCGCCACGATCGTTGCCAACGCGGCGACGAGGGCGACGGTGAGGGTGAAGCGAAGGCGCAGGCTCATGCAAGGCTCACTTGAGACTCGGGCCGGGGTTAGACCCGGGCCACATAGCCGATGCCACGGACGGTATGGATGAGCCGGCTCTGACCCTGATCTTCAGTTTTCCGGCGGAGATAGCCGATGTAGACAGCGAGGTTCTTGGAGTCGGGTCCGAAGTCGTATCCCCATATACGTTCGTAGATGGTGGAGTGGTCAAGGACCACGCCCTGGTTGAGCAGCATCAGTTCGAGGAGGTCGAACTCGGTCTTCGACAGTTCGATGTCACGGCCGGCACGAACGCACCGCCGACCCGACACGTCGAGTGCTAGGTCGCCGAGTACGAGTTGTCGGTTGTCAGATTCTTCGGTGCGGAATCGACGAGCAAGCGCCCGGACCCGCGCGAGCAATTCGTCGAGGACGAATGGCTTCGGAAGGTAGTCGTCGGCGCCGGCATCGAGCCCGGACACTCGGTCCGACGTTTCGGCGCGAGCGGTGACCATCATGATTGGGGTGCGGTCGCCTCTGGAGCGGAGCCGACGACATGCCGTGAGGCCGTCGATGTTTGGCATCATCACGTCGAACATCGCCACGTCGACAACGCTCTCCGCCAGGTAGTCAAGGGCCTCGGCGCCGTCTTTGACAGCAATCACTTCGTACCCTTCGAGAACCAACGCGCGTTGCAGCGACTCTCGGACGGCGCGGTCGTCTTCGGCAATCAGTACACGAACCATTGTGCTCCCATGTGTCCCAACCAGTGGGCCGGTTACCAGTGTGCCTGGTTACTGGCGCAGCTCCAACGCTGTAAGGCGGATTCTCAAACGCTTCCCGTTCAAGCCTTACCGATTCCTTACGAGCGCGCCTAATACTCGTGAGTTATGACCAGTCGTTTGAGCCGTTGTTCGAGCCGTCGTACCCTTCTCCTGACCGCAGCTTCGGTTTCCGTTGCGGCGTTGCTGTTTTCCTTTGTTCCGTCCAACATTGTGTCGGCAGCCACCGTCACCACGAAGGTCGCTGCGAAGTCCACGACGCAAGCCCAGACGGGCCAGTCCGGTCGTGGCGGCCCTCGCGGCATGTTCGGCGGTGGAGCAACGCTCGATGCAGCCGCCAAGGCGTTGGGCATGACCACTGATGCGCTGACCAAGGAACTGACCGCCGGTAAGAGCATTGCCGACGTGGCCGCAAGCAAGAAGATCTCGGTCGACACCGTTGTTGATGCCATTTTGGCAGCAAGTCGCCCTCAGATCGTCGCGATGGTCAACACCAAGGGCCTTTCCGTTCGTGGGCCTGGTGGACCGGGTGGACCTGGCGGCCCTGACGGTCAGGGCGCACCGGGAGCAGCTACCGGCCAGGGTGCAACCGGCGAAGCACTGAAGGCCTGTCTCAAGGGCAAGGGCATCGACCCGACGAAAGTGCCAACGGATCAGGCCAGCAAAGACGCACGTGCCAAGGCGTTGAAGGAATGCATCAAGGCGAGCGCAACTTCCTGATTTCACAACGTCAGAACGGCGGCCAGTTGACGCTGGCCGCCACGTCTCCCGGGTCTTGTCCAGCAACCCATGCGCTGAGGGCGAACGCCCAGTTATAGGTGCCTGCGCCAATCCGATAGGCGGGAAGCGTGTCTGGGCCGCAAGACCCTGTGCCGAGACCTCGAACCCGATGGTCGATGGACAACATGGTTTTTGCGCGGGGAATGAGATGGCCCGCCGACGTTGCTTCGGTGAGGTCCGCATCGTCGAAGTGGCGGGCAGAAAATGAGAGCAAGCGCATCCCCGGGTGTGCGGTCACCACGAGTCCGACGGCGCTGTTGTGCACATGAACCCAGCGTGTTGCCTCGTGGCGGCCGTGGTCCTGCGGGTTGATGTACGGCACGTACTGTTCGGTCGTCGTGGACTTCCACCGCGCCACCGTGGCCGCGGATCGTCTGTCCGCATATGTTTCCAACGGTCCGAGGCCGAACCACTCGAGGTACTCGGCATCGTCGATTGTGAACACCGTACCTAACCGGGGCAGGTCGCCAAGTGCCTCTGGCACGGTTGCCGAGTAGTGGAACAGCAGCGATCCGCCACCAAGGGGTGTGCGCGTTTCGGTGATCTCGACCATGCTTCCCGCCTCGCCTGCTGGGGCGATGCGGTGCGTTGTCTCGATGATTGCGCCAGTTGGGCCACTGGTGAGCTCCGCCACGGTTCGGGTAGGGGCGTCGTCCAAGCCCCAACGGGCCCAGGTGCGTCCGATGCCGGGAAGACCCAACTGACCCTCGAGCACGCCGTCGTTGTCGATTCGGGCACGGGTGATGCGGACCGCGTGCGGTCGGGACACAACTGTCTGCCCTTGCACCGCTATGGACTGCAAAGATCCATTCAGCATGCAGTCGACCCGCAACGCGCCGTCGGTGATGACCACTTGGTCGTTCACGGTTTCGGTGGTTGCCGCAACACCGGTGTCGTTATGGGCTGCCCATGCCGCTGGAGTCGCGGGCAATGCAACCTGGTCCCATGCCACAACATGATTCTGTTCGCACCAGGGGGTTGCCGTGCGGGTGGACCAACGCACCGTGACGTGGCCCTCTTGTCCGTTTCGTAACGATAGGTGTGCGCCCGGCAGCGCGACGGTGACGGTTTCTCGTGGGCCAACGTGTGGCACCTCGATGGAGCCAAGTTCGACCGGTACGCCGTTCACTAGTACTTCATAGGTGCACTGAAGATCATCGAGCGAAGCGAAGTCTCGGTCGCTGGTGATGAGTAGCTCGCCCCCTGGGGCCAGGCTCACCCGGACGGGCCGCCACACGTGAGCTGCTTCCCACAGGCCCGGATGGGGGCTGCGATCCGGCCACACCAAGCCATCGGCTACGAACGCGCCATCGTTCGGTTCGTCGCCGAAGTAGCCGCCATATGCCCACACGGGGCGGCCCTCGAAGTCCGCTCCGATGCGCAACCCATGATCGATCCATTCCCAGATGAACCCGCCCTGTAAGCCGTGGTAGGCACGGAACAACATGTCGTGGTCGGCCAGGCTGCCGTTGGAGTTACCCATCGCGTGGCTGTACTCGCAGAGGATCAAAGGCCGGTCGTCGTCTGGCTGCTCGGCTTGGCGTTTAGCCCACGCTTCGATGCGATCGATGGAGGGGTACATCGGTGCAACCACGTCGGTGGCGATGCGGCCGTGGGAGCCAAGGTCGTATCGGTGCGGGCCTTCGTAGTGGATGATGCGAGACGGGTCGTAGTGGCGCGCCCACGCAGCCATCGCGTCATGCACGGGACCGTACCCCGATTCGTTGCCAAGGCTCCAGGCGACCACGCTGGGGTGATTCACATCTCTTGCCACCATGCGTGACATCCGGTCCAGGCATTGGGTCTGGAAGCCGGGGTCGTGCACCAGGCTGCGGTACCTGGCATGTGATTCGAAGTTGGTTTCGTCGATCACCCAAAGGCCCAACTCGTCGCAGACGTCCAGCACATACGGGTCTGGTGGGTAGTGGCTCATACGAACAGCGTTCACGTTGAACCGCTTCATCGTTTCGATGTCTTGGCGCATGGTTGACCGGCTGGGAACGGCCGCGCTGTACTCGTCGTGGTCGTGGCGGTTGACGCCCTTGACGAGCACAGGTGTGCCATTGAGCAGCAGCTCGCGGTTCCGCACCTCGACGCTGCGAAACCCAATCAGCTGGGCCACAGCCTCGACGACTGCTCCGGCCGGGTCGAGCAACTCGGCCAGCAGCCGGTATCGATGTGGCACTTCGGTGGACCACAGGGTCGCTTCAGGTACCTCGGCGTGGAACCGAATGCGATGCCCGGGGAACACGTTGCCATCGTGCGCGGTGCGGCCCGCAGCGGATCGGTCCAGCACCGGAACCATCGCGACGTATTCGCACGGTGTGAGTGGCGTGTCGGCGCCGTGGGCGTCGGGGGCTTGCTCCACCTGGCCTGGCTGGGCACCACCGATGCGGCCTGGCAAGAACGGCCCCGGGTACGTTTCATCTGCGCGCGTACGAGCATGCACGATCTGTCCGACGAGTGATTCGACGCGGCAGCGCACGGTCCACCCGGGCCTGGGTGTCTTGGCGAACCGAACGTGGACTTCTGCGTCGAGCGTGCCGACTGGAGTATCTGACAGCGGATCGAGTGCGCCGGTGACCGCCTTGACCTGCTCGATGCTCACTCTCCCGAGCGACAGCAGCAGCACCTCGCGGGTGATGCCGCTCATCCACCACTGGTCTTGGTCTTCCAGCCAGCTGTTGGCACTCCAGCGCACCACCACGATGGTGAGCGTGTTGCGGCCCAGCCGGACCAGGTCGGTGATGTCGTATTCCGACGTCATCCGTGCGTCGGTGCCCACACCTGCCGCTGCCCCGTTGACGAACACGAAGTGCATGGAGTCGGTGCCACCCAACTGCAGCACCACCCGGCGGGCCATCCAATCAGCATCAAGGTCCACGAACGTTCTGAAGATGCCCGTGGGGTTGTCCTGCGACGGCACCAGGGGCGGCTCTTCGTCGAACGGCATCAACACGTTGGTGTAGTGGGGCAACCCGCGTTCGGGGTGCTTGCTGCCGCCCTCGTCCCCGCTGAGGTTGCGCACGTCATTCCATGCGCCTGGCACCGTGATGGGCTGCCATTGATCTGCCGGGCTGAGTGTCGTCGAGGCCGTGCCACCCGAGACGGAAGAACCGGACGAGCCGGAAGAACCCGAAGAGTCGGACGAATCATCCACGTCGGCCCAGGTCACCTTGTCGGGGTTGGCGACAATACGGAAGTCCCACACGCCGTTCAGGCTGCGCATCCACGGGCTTGCGCCGCGCACGCCAACACGCGCCAGTTCTGCTGTTGGATAGGGGATCAGCGGTACACGGCTGGGGAGACGCCCCACCCCGGTGACGTTCGGGTCGGTCCACCCCGGCCGACCTGCCACGTACAGCGGGCTGTCGCCGGATCGGGACTGTGCGGCTTTGGACATGGCTGCAACCCTAGCGAGAGAGGTTGCCCCCACGGTTGGGGGCAATCCACCTCGAAGTCGCACTTCGAGGTGGATTGCCGCACCCAGTGGGCCAACGGAACGCGGCGGGCACCGCATCCGGCTAAGCAAGGGATGGAAAGCGGCAGGGCCGCTGTTAACGGGTCGGTAGGCTGAACACCCTCATGGGCGAGAACGTGCCACCATTTCCACAACCAATCCAGCCAACATCGCAACAACCTGAAACTCGTGCCATCACCGCAGGCCGTTCAGCCGACGGGTCGGCGCTGGCTCCCACGTTGTGGACCAGCACCGCGTTCGAGACTCCCTCACACGCTGCGGCCGCCAAGATGGCTCGGCAGGCTCGGCCCCGAGAGTTCTACGCCAGGTATGGCAACCCCACCGTCGGTGGTTTCGAAGACGCCATCGCGTCGCTCGAGGGCGCCGAGGCTGCCCGAGCGTTCTCATCGGGCATGGGTGCCGTCTTCGCCGTGGTGTTTTCCATCGTCTCGTCCGGCGGTCATATCGTCGCCCAACGTCAGATATATGGCGGCACCACCACGCTGCTCACCAGCGTATGCCCACGCTTCGGCATCGATGTCACGTTTGTCGATGGCACCAAGCCCGGCGAGTTTGCAGCTGCCATCATTCCTGGCCGCACGCAATTGGTGATCGCCGAAACTCCAACCAACCCGTGGCTAGAACTGGTTGACCTCGACGAGGTAGGCGGTTTGTTGCCTATCACGATGGTGGACTCCACCTTTGCAACCCCACTTGGCCAGAACCCGTTGGCCCATGGCGTCAACCTTGTGGTTCATTCCGCAACCAAGGCCATATGTGGACATAACGATGCATCGCTTGGTGTCGTGGCGGGCGAACGAGACCTCATCGACTGGATCTGGAACTTCGCGGTGCTCCAAGGTGCCAACGCCGGAGCCACCGATGCGTTGAACGGCCTCCGAGGCATCCGCACGCTGTCTGCGCGGTTGCGGCAGCAGTCCGAATCGTCTGCACACGTTGCAACCTGGCTGCAGAACCATTCAGCGGTCACCCGGGTGGCACATCTATCCCTGCCTTCGCATCCGCAGGCCGCCCTCATCGCCAAGCAGATGCGCGCCACCGGTGGCCTACTCACGTTCGAGTTGGCCGGTGGACACGACGCCGCGGTTCGTCTGATCGATGGCGTGAACGTCTTGCGAGTTGCCACGTCGCTCGGTGGGCCCGAGTCGTTGATCACCCATCCAGCCACCACCACCCACGTCGGCCTGACCCCCGAGGAGATGGTTCAGCAGGCCATCAACCCAGGGGTGGTCCGTCTGTCGGTTGGTTTGGAACACCCCGACGATCTCATCGCAGATCTGGCTCAGGCGCTCCTTTGACAGTACCCCGATACGCCGGGCCGAGGTTTGCTACCAGGTCCGGCTGGGTCGCAGTCGAGCAGCAACCTCGGTGAGGTCAGCCAGCTCTTGCACAGCGGGGTCAGCAGCGAAGACGCCGCTCGGCCCAACCAAGCGCTGTGCGTTCGCCGCAACCGTTGAAAGGTCCATGATCCGAGACCACGGCCCCTGGCGCAGCACTTCTGCATAGGCGGCGGTCACCACGTCAAGCCTGAGGTGCCTGTCAGCCGAGCTGAATTGCGAAGCGATGGCATTCCTACGCAACGACTGCTTGGCCTCCTTCACCTTGCCGTTCGGCTCTTCCCAGCGCAGGCGAACAGTGGCCAGCGTGTCGTTGCGCTTGCCGCTTGCGTCTTTCAGAGTTACTTCGTATAGGGCGGTGATGCTGTGGCCGGCCCCGATCTCGCCAGCGTCCACGCTGTCGTTCGTGAAATCACGATCTGCCACCGCACGGTTCTCGAACCCGAGCAGGCGGTAGCTGGCAACTGTCGAGGCGTCGAACTCCACCTGAACCTTGGCGTTGCGGGCAATCGTCTCGACTGTGCTCACGAACTTGTCGGTAAAAACCCGCTCGGCCTCCTGCGCGCTGTCGATGTAGAGGTACATACCATTACCCGCATCAGCGAGGCGTTCCATCATCTCGTCGTTGTACGACGTTGTTCCCACGCCAACTGTGCTGAGGTCGATGTCTCGGCGGGCGAAGTCGCCAATCCGCGCAAGGATTGCTTCAGGCCCGGTGGGGCCAACGTTGGCTACCCCGTCCGACAGCAGGATGACGCGATTTGTTGCCCCACTCGAATACATCGCCTGTGCTTGTGAGTACCCAAGGTCAAGCCCCGCTTCGGCGTTGGTGCCGTTGGTCGGGGCCATGCGGGCGATTGCGTCTGCGATGACTGCCCGGTCGGTGGCGTCCGTGGGGCGGAGCACCATCCACGCGTCGTCCGAGAACCCAACGATCGATATCTTGTCTCCGGGTCGCAACGAAGCAAGCATGGTCGTCATTGCGGTCTGCACCATGCGCAGCTTGCCGTCTTCCTCCATGGAGCCGGAGTTGTCGACCACGAAGGTGAGGTGAACTGGCTTGCGATCTGCAGCGTCGATGCGACGACCTTGGACACCAACTCGCACGATGCGGGTATCGGATCGAAGAAATGGCGTGCCGGTTCCATCGACATGGATGGCGAATGTTTTGCCGGCCTCGGGCGACCGGTACTGCTGATCGAAGTAGTTGACGAATTCTTCTGTGCGTACCGAGTCATACGAGGGCAGCACTCCACTGTTCACCTGCGTGCGCGCCAGCGTGTAGCTGCCGGTGTCCACATCCATCGCGAACGTGGACTTCGTATCATCACGCGTATCGATGCTCGGGTTGACGCCCCCATCACGGGCCTGAATGCCAGCAAGTGTGGTGGGCGGGATTGGTCGGGAGGTTCGGGGAGGATACGTGGGGTCCGGCTCAGGTGGGCGATCGTCCCAGACGTCACCTCCGGGGAGGCCTTGTGACCCCCTGTTCGGATCTGGTTCGCCGACATCGATCGACGGCTGTTCGGGGCTGGCTTTGCGTGCCTCGGCCGGCGCTTCGGTAGCCGCAGAGTCGCCGAAAGAATCGGCGATGGCAGGAACGGTCTCAGCAGCCGCTGCTACATCGTCGGACCGCACACCGCCATTCAGGTCGGCCACGGTGTCAGACGCAGCAGCCACAACGGTGCCATCGACCCAATCGGTGGCTGGTTCTTTGTCGGCGGTCGGGGCCGTGTCGGACACCATTTCAGTGGTGCCGACGTCACTTGCTGCGGAATCCGATGTGGTGGAACAGGCGCTCAGCCCGATGATTGCGGTGATGGCGAGCGCGGCGGCGCGTCGCAGTGCTGGTGTGTTCATGTTGTCCCCTGATGCGTGCAATGAAGCGGTGAATGAACTGCTTGGTGGGGACGTTTCGCGATTCGTCTGGAAGTCAGACGTCCTGATGTGTCAGCCGAGTTCCCGCCTGCCCAGAAAATCCCGCGTAAGGCCGCTGAGTTAAATCAAGGAGCGTCGGCTGAGGACCGGGCCGAGCATGTCCACGTAGTTGTCCACGTAGAACGCCTGCTTGTTGTGCTCGGAAACCGCATGCGCATCCATCGACCGTTCGAAGCGGCCCAGTGGGTTGCGGCCACCTTCCACGTGCGGAAAGTCGCTGGAGAACAACGCAACGGACTCGCATCCGTTGTTGATGATCCAACCGGCGTCTTCGTGCGGATACGGCGTCACGCGAACCTGACGCTGGATGTACTCCGAGGGTTTGAGGTCCATCTCTTGCAGCCGGGTCTCGTTCTTCGCGAACGCGTTGTGCGCTGAATCCAGATTGCGCATCAGCCCAGGCACCCAACTGGCACCAACTTCGATGCACCCGACCCTCAAAGTGGGATACCGCATCAGTACGCCATCGATAATAAGCGCGCTGAGTGTCTGCATGACCGGGTAAGGAATCGAGAGGTAGTCGATGCTCTTGAAGTTGGCGTCGCCACCGTGGAAGTCTGGCACCGGTGGGCGGCCGTTGACGAAGTAAGCGGCCGGCATCACCTGCGCTCCTGCGCCTGCAACATGGATCACAACCGGTACGCCAGCTTCGGCGCACATCGCCCAAATAGGCTCGAGTGCAAGGTGCGATGGCGAGTGCGTTGGAGGGCAATATTGGCCGACCTGGATCGCTGCGGCACCCTCGTCGAGGGCTGTGCGCGTGAGGCGGATTGCCTCGAAAGGGTCGTTCAGGGGAACCACGATCACGGGCAGCAATCGGGGGTCGACCGCGCACCACTCCATCATCGCTCTGCGCTGGCCTTCGGCTAACGCCACTCCGAGGGTGGGGTCGCTCTGAGCTGTCCAGATGGCCTTATGCGACGCAAAGGTGTCGAAAACCAGCTGGCTGCGAAAGCCGAGCAGGTCGAGCGCCGCCGGGCGATCCGAGGCAATCCACGCACCGGTCGCATCGAAGTTCTTTCGCAGCATCAACTGCGATTCGTCCTCGCCTCGGTATGCCGGGTCGGCGTGGTTCGACATCGCCCGGGCGAACCCGGTCGCACCGACAGTGGCCACCTCGTTGGCTTCCTCCCAAAGACGCGGAACTGCAGCGCTGACGGCGGCCGGGACGTAGCCCTTCAGCCAGTCGAAGTCCTCGTAGATATGGGAGTCGGCATCGTGCATCTCACGGGTGGCATATGGCATAACCCGCACGATAACGGTCCTGTCCGTGTGTTCCTAGTGCGTTGAAGGGGCTGTATGGCGGGGCTGAGGAGGACGGACACGACCCCGACGAACCCTTGTCGCAAGAATCCTCAATGAGTGTCGTAAGAATCCTCAATCGGGCAATGCTCGACAACGGCTGGAAGCCGCCTCGGGCGATAAGTTCCGACGATGAACAAACCCGCGGTGCCAGCAGACCTATCGCCCCGCGAGGTAGCCAACTCGATGTGGTCCGAAGATCGGGCATCTCAAGCTGCCGGAATGCACCTGGAGGAGGTCACGCTCGGGAGAGCCGTCATCTCGCTGATTGTCGGTTCAAGCCATGTCAACGGTCTTGGTGTTTGTCACGGCGGTTACCTGTTCATGTTGGCTGATTCAGCGATGGCGTTCGCCTCGAACAGCGCGAATCAAGTAGCACTTGCCGCCGCTGCTCAGATCGATTTCCTACGTGCAGCGCGCCTTGGCGACACGCTCGTCGCTACGGCGGTCACGCGCTCGGAAGGAAAGCGAACCGGCATTACTGATGTCGAGGTTCGTCGGAAAGATCCGGCCGGCGACGAACTCATTGCCCTAATGCGGGGGCGCACGACGCGCACCGGGGCGCAGGTCCTAAGCAACCCGGCTTGAGCATGCTTGAGCAGGCTTGATCGCTGCGCTGAGCAACCATCCGGCGCGTCGGAACTGGTCCTGATACGGTGCGCAACGGTCCGCCGAAATGGCCGAGACCGTCGACTATCTCCGGAGGAAAAGTACATGGCTGATGAACTGAACTACGCCGACGACGTCAACAGGTATGCGTCCCCAGCCGACGACGCGGCTGTGGCGGGCATCGTCAAGCACCTGGGCATCGCGTTGCGTTCTGTCGACGCCAACTTGGTTTCGTGCTCGGACCAGACCGAGTTGGACCGTGTTCGCGAGAGTTGGTGCAAGAAAAAGCTTGCAGTGGCCGATGACGATGCAACCATCGACGCTGCGATTGCCTCGGTGTGCGCAACGATGAAGGACGACCGCCAGAAGCAGCGGGTCACCTTCTATTACCTGCTTGCCCAGCACTACGGGAAGCTCGCAGACCTCAAATAGTCGACCAAACTGACTTCAACCAGCTACAGAGAATCCGAGCGACCTAGCGGCAACGTCCACTGTGTCCAGCCGGACATTGATCACGGCGCCGGCAACGGCGCCGTTTTGAATTGAGGACCTGCTGAGCCGAGCCCGAATGGGTGGTTCGGCGATTTGAAACACCGCTCCGGTGTCGCCGGACTCGAGCACCGTGGCACTGAACACTTCACCGACGTGCGATTCCAGAAGAACGCACTCCGCAAGGTCCAGCGCAGCGCGTTCCACCCGAGCTGAACGGGTACCCGAAGCGCGCATAACAACGGGCAGGCCGCCAAGTGTGCGGCGCGTTTCGGCCGATACCGCAGCGCCAGCAGCACCAAGTGCTTCGGTGGCCGGGCCAGCATCACCAACCCGGCTCAGGCGATCAGCTCCGGCAAGCAGGTTTGCTTCGACCGCGTCGGTCAACTCGCACAGCAAGTCCAACACGTATCGGTCAGCGAGGCGGCGCAACGGAGCGGTTGCGTGCAGGTAGGTTCCAGCGATCGCACCGTGATGCGGCTTGCCGACAACATCGGTCTCTGGTCCGCTGCCTATCGTCGCGTACGAGGCACCGCCACCTGCGCGTCGGGCCGATACGAGCAAGGCTCGGTGCCTTGGGTTGGTGCCGTCGAGCGAACGCTGAAAATCGCCCAATGACTGTTCTGGCGGCCAGGAGAGATGCAGTGCCGCCGCCAGCTTGCGAAGCGACCGGACGGCGTTGTCGTCTGGCATCTCCATGACCCGGAACAGTCCGACCCCCGCCTGGGCGAGAAACTCTGCGGCTGCCAGGTTGGCCGTCAACGACAGTGCCGCATTTGCGGTTTCCGATGCCAACAACGATCGCAGCTCGAGGACGAAACGACCATCGTCGGTTTCTCGCAGCTCTTGCTCGGGAAGGTCTGATCGCATTGCGCCACGACGGTGTTCAGCGGCGTCGGAGCGGCGGGCGAATTCCGTGAGATGCACCACGGTTGCGACATCGACGGTTTCGTATCCGAGCTTGGCACGGCTCTCGATGACCGACCGGCGAGCGCCGCGAAAGACCGCTGCTCCATCGGGAGACTGCTCGATCCGAAGCACGATGGCCGGCCTAGGTCCGCTTGGCAGCAACGACGCGATGCCTTCGCACAGAACCGGTGGATACAGCGGAACGCGGCGATGCGGTGCGTAGGTGGTTTCGCCCCTGAGCCACGCTTCAGCCTCGAGGGTAGAACCTCGTGCGACGAACGCGCCGACATCTGCGATGGCGTAGTGCAGGATTAACAGTCCGTCTGTGCCCGCTTCCAAAAAGAAGGCTTGGTCGAGGTCAGTCGACGACGCAGGGTCCAGGGTGACGAACCCAAGTGCGGTGAGGTCGGCCCGTGTCGGGTCGTCGAGACGGTTACGCACTGCGCTCGGCTCGGCGGCGGCTTCGGCTGCTGCCAGCACCTCGGTAGGGAAGTCTTCTCGAACATCGAACTCTCTGACGATGGATTCGAACCCGACACTCAGCCGTTCAGCGACGGCGTCGTCTGGCCGAATACTGAACTTCGTCTGGCCGATCATCGGACGTTGACCGCAACCAGAACGGTCATAGATGACCCAGGCATGGTGATCGAAGCTGCATCGAGGTCTGCTTCTTCGTCATGGACCTGCCCCATGGCTGTGTCGAGCGCGACAGCCCACCCTCCCTCAGGTAGCGAAAAGACCAGGTCAGCAGCACCGTTGTTGATGAGCACCATCATGTCGTCT
Source organism: Acidimicrobiia bacterium (assembly GCA_043720595.1). Classification (GTDB taxonomy): domain Bacteria; phylum Actinomycetota; class Acidimicrobiia; order Acidimicrobiales; family JANYDT01; genus JANNBN01. The sequence continues at coordinate 6,068 of JAYSSK010000200.1, read as the reverse complement.
TCTCCGTCCTCGGGCGCACCGTGCAACCGAAGCACCAGGCCTACCCCAGAATTCCAATGCGCTGAGTCCATTGCTGTCCCGTTTGGCGCCCACCAAGTTGCGGTGTCCGGGTTGAGCCAGGCTGCGTCGTACTGCACACGATGCTTCGCGCGCAGACGAATTGCGCCAGCGGTGAAACGGCAGAGGTCCCAGTCGGCGCTGGCCCAATTGATCCAACTGATCTCGTTGTCCTGGCAGTACGCGTTGTTGTTTCCCTGTTGGGAATGGGCCACCTCATCGCCAGATAGCAGCATGGGCACGCCGGTCGACAGCAGCGTGGTGGCTATCAAGTTGCGCCGCATGCGCGCCCGGGTGGCGATGATCGCTTGGTCGTCTGTTGGCCCTTCCACCCCAGCGTTGGTGGATCGGTTGTTGTCCGTGCCGTCGCGGTTGGCTTCACCGTTGGCAAGGTTGTGCTTGTTTTGGTATGCGCACAGATCAGCTGTGGTCATACCGTCGTGGGCGGCAACGAAGTTGACGCTGGTCCAAGACTCTCGGTGGCGGTGACGAAACAGGTCGCTGGAACCGGTCATACGGACGGCAATTCCGCCCAGCGTGCCGGTGCCCTGACACCACAGGTCTCTGGACGTGTCTCGGAACGAGTCGTTCCACTCGGTCCACGGGGCAGGGAACGAGCCGACCTGATAGCCACCGGGGCCGACGTCCCATGGCTCGCTGATCAGCTTGACGGTGGACAACACTGGGTCGGCACTCAGCGCTGCCAGAAATGGCGCCGAGTCCGAATAGCCCTGGTCCGTCCTGCACAGCGCCGTGGCGAGGTCGAAACGGAACCCGTCTACGTGGCACTCGGTCACCCAGTAACGCAATGAATCCAAGACCAACCGCAAGGCGGCGGACTGGCGCAGGTCAACGGTGTTCCCGCAACCAGTGACATCGGGTTCTCGGTACCAGCCGTTGGGGTCGAGGCCACGCAACGACAGCACCGGGCCACCACGGCCACCTTCTGGTGTGTGGTTGTAGACCACGTCCAGGATGACCTCGATTCCGGCTTGGTGCAGCAGTCTCACCATGCCCTTGAATTCCACCAACTGGTTTCCCATAGATCCCTGCGAGCTGTACCGGTGGTCCGGAGCGAAGAACCCCAACGTGTTGTAGCCCCAGTGGTTGATGAGCCCGAGCCCAACCAACCGCTCTTCATCTGTGTGCTGATGAATGGGCAACAGCTCGACTGCGGTGACTCCAAGTTTGGTGAGGTGTTTCACGAAAGCAGGATGTGCAACGCCCGCATAGGTGCCACGAAGATGCTCCGGCACCTCGGGGTGCAATTGCGTGGCGTTCTTGACATGCATCTCGTAGATGACCGACTGCGGCCAGGGCACCTGCGGTCGAGCGTCAGAGCCCCAGTCAAAGCGCGGGTCTACCAGCACGCCGAGTGGCATCATCCCCGCCGTGTCAACGCCGCTGGAGGGAAGGTGTGCCCCCGGGACGGTGGTCCAATCCACCTCACCGGTGATTGCCAGGGCGTAAGGGTCGACCAGTAACTTCAACGGGTCAGAGCCTCCGCCTCCACAGCGCAAGCCGTATGTGGCTCCGACAGGCAAACCGTCGACCAACCCCCAGGCGATTCCACCCAGCCGGTCAGTCAGCCGAAACCGTTGTTCGGACTCCGGGTTGCCTACCCCGTCGAAAAGGCAGAAATCCACCCTGTCGACGGAGTGTCCAACGGGCACAGCCACCGAGAGTGTTGATGCGCCCGGCGTGCCGAGCCAACGGACGCCGAGGGTGGGAGGAAGTCCGGAAGACATAGCCGAGGGATCACAAACTTACCCGTCTGTGGTGACGCATCCACCCTCTTGAATGATGACTCCGCGTGATTCTGGACCGTAGGCTTGCAGACGATGACTACTTCCCCGACTTTGCTGGTGCTTGCTGCTGGAATGGGTTCGCGCTACGGCGGCCTGAAGCAGGTCGATGGCATGGGCCCAACGGGGGAGGCCATCCTCGAGTATTCGATCTACGACGCAATCCGTGCCGGTTTCACCGACATCTTGCTAGTCATCCGCAAAGACATCGAAGAAGCGTTCCGCGATGCCATCGGCCGGCGTCTCGAAGCCGTTGCTCCCATCCGATATGCGTTCCAAGAGCTGGACTCCTGCATCGACTGGACCGACGACGTGCCGCAGCGCTCGAAGCCATGGGGAACCGCACATGCGGTACTCGCCGCAGCCCCTCACCTCGACGGCCCCTTTGCCGTTGTCAACGCCGACGACTTTTACGGGCCAGGTGGCTACGAGGCTGTCGTCGACTTCTTCGACAACACTGCCAAGGGTGCGCCAACCGCTCACTGCCTTCCCGGATATCGTCTGGGCAACACCCTGTCAGAGCACGGCACCGTGTCGCGTGGCGTTTGCGAGGTCAACGACGACGGTCGCCTCGTGCGCATTGTTGAGCGCAAGGAAATTGGCTGGAAAGACGACAAGCTCGTTGACGCTGCCGACGGGAATTTCGAAGTGTCGCCAGACGCTCCTGTGTCAATGAACTTCTGGGGACTCCAGACCAGCGTCATCGATGCCATCCGCCCACGGTTTCGCGCGTTCGTCGACGCCAACAAAGACAACCCCAGAGCCGAGTTGTACCTCCCCGTGTTGATGGGCGAGTTGGTCGGCGAAGGCGCAGCAACCGTCGATGTGCTCACCATGGACGAACCGTGGTTCGGCGTCACCTACCCAGAAGACAAGCCGTCGGTGCAGGCATCGCTCAAGTCAGTCGTCGAAAAGGGCATGTACCCGTCGCCACTTTGGAGCTGATCTTTCCGATAGTCGTGGGCTTCGTTGCGCACAGCGCAACACAACCCACAACAGCCCGGCAACCGTCGATGCGTTGCGGTCGAAATTGCGCCCAGACGGCTACGTCGAACTGGTCTGGGAAGAAGTCTGAACCGTTCGAACCGGCGGGGGGCTTTTCTCGACCTTCGTGGCTGAGCGAGACAGCGCCGCCGAGGTTGCTGCCAGTACAAACATGCCGATCGACAACACGGTTGCGTCTCCGTTGTGAAGTTGGACGATGAGCACAGCCACCAGAGCGCCAAGGACAGTCGACACGGTTCCAATCACCCCAGAAGCGAGCCCCGCAACGTGCCCAAGCGGCTGCAACGCCGCACCATTGGCGTTGGGGAAGATCATGGTTTACACGGCCAACATGGCTGCCATGCAGGCACAGTAGAAAAGAAATGCGGGCTTACCGTCGGCTGCAAAGGTAACTGCGGCGAAGACCGCCGCGACGCCAAGCATCACGACCGGCGTGACCGTAAGCATCCTCATCGTCCCGAAACGGCCAACTAGATTGGCGTTGATCAGCCCGCCAGCGGCCATGGCCAGGGCGAGGACACCGAATACCACGGGGAACTGCGCCTGACGACCGTAGGTCTGGTCCGTGATCAGCTCTGCCAGGCCCACGTAACTGCTGAGGAGTGCAGTGGAACACACCAGGGTGCCAGCTAGCAGAACGGTGCGCCGAGTACGTCGGATGGTGGTCAACGCGGCGCCGATAACACTCGGAGAAAGGAGACGCTTGTCGTGCGGATGCAGTGTCTCGGGGATACGGATCAGCCACACGGCCAGCACGGCGGCCGAGAGGGCCGGAGCGGCCATGGCCCAACGCCACCCGCCTGCATGCAACAAGACACTCCCGCCGCTGGGGGCGATGATCGGAACGATGACGAATATTGCGTGCACATAGGACAAGGTCTGCGCCATTCGGCGGCCTTGGAATCGGTCACGCGCCATGGAAACGGCTACCACCCGTGGCGCTGCAGCAGCCATGCCCCACACGAAGCGGCAGGCAATCATTGCGCCGAGTGTGCGCATTTGAGTGGTGCCCACTGCTGCGGCAACGTACAAAGCGAGACCACCCCACATCACCGGGCGGCGGCCGAATCGGTCGGCCAAGATGCCGACCAGGAGCTGAGCAACGCCGCTGCCCAACATGAACGCAGTGATGAGCAGGCTCACTCGTGGCGAGTCAGCGGAAAGGCCCACGTGTGCACGCACCTCAGGAAACGACGGCAAAATCATGTCGATGGCCACGGCAGCCATGGCCTGTGACAGCGCGAGAAATGCAATCAGCTCGCCGTAAGCCGGAATCCTTGCAGCCGTAGTTCGTGACGAGGAAGTCGAGTCAGTCATACGTCAAGACGCTCGGAGAGCCGGAACAACCTCGGTGAGATATGCGCGCAGTGCGTCTGCATCCCAAGGTGCCCGTAATGCAATATTCACGTCTTGCGCGCCGGCGGCAACGTATGCGCGAATACGGTCAACGGCATCAGCTGGCGTGCCGAGCAGTGCGCCCGCCGAGACGCGGTTGAACGTAGGACCCCACGCGCCCTTTAGCTTCTCGATTTCGGCATCGGCTTCGGCCTGAGTGGATCGGAGGTTGAACGTCAGGTTGATGGCACGTCGGACGGACTTCGGGTCGCGTGACGCATCGCGGCAGCGATCGTCCAAGATCCCCGACAGCCGGCTGAACTCTTCGGGGCTGATGTACGGCACGTTCCAACCATCGGCGTGCTTGGCAACGAGTGGAAGCGTGCGCTTCTCGCCCATGCCACCGATCCAGATCGGAAGGCGCTGCTGCATTGGAAGTGGCAGGCACGAGGCGTCGTCCACGCTGAAATGCGTGCCGTTGTAGGTGGTGCGATCGTTGGTGAGCAGACTACGGATGATTGTTGCTGCCTCGTCGAGCATGTCGAACCGAGTGGGTACCGACGGGAATGGATAGCCGAACGCTTTCGCCTCTTGTTCATGCCAGCCCGAGCCCAACCCCATGTTGAATCGGCCGCCGCTGATGTGATCAAGCGTCGTAGCGGCTTTGGCTAGCACGCCAGGGCTGCGGTATCCAACGTAGAAAACCAGACAGCCGATCTGAGCCTGTTCCGTCGACGCTGCGAGCGCTCCGAGAACAGTGAGGGCCTCGTAGTGCGGAAGCGTGCCGCCCGCCGGAGGCGCCTCGTAGAGGTGGTCCCACGCGGAGAGCCAGTCCAGATGTTCATCGAGCGTGCGCCACAACGCCCGCATCTCGTTCATCGTCATGTTCTGCTGCCCGACGTGGGCGCCGAGTCGAAGTGAGGGCGAGAAGTGGTCGGCGGTCATGCAACGACCGTAGCCAACGCAAGCACCACGAACGGACTTGGCCGTCGGCCACGGACCCGAAAGTAGTGGGCTGCGTTGCGCTGGGCGCAACCGGTACCACGAGCTCGAGCCAGAAGAGGGCGCTACCCACGGCTCTCCCGAATTGGGTCGGCCATCGATGAGAGCAGCCGCCCATGACGGTGAGTGGTCACGCTGATGGACTGCTCTCGTAGCCAGCGACCAAGTTCCACCCTCCCGTGCCCGGTAACGGGCGTGCGGTCAACTGCGACCCCGGCGCGATGCGCGGCAGCCAGCACAGAGTCTGGGCATCTAGCGAGCAGACGTAACCGTTCGACGTTGCCCGCTTCGAGGTGGGCCAGGGCTTTGTCAGCGGTGATGGCCGCCAGTAGGGGAGTACCGGTTAGCGCCGATGCGTCGCGCAACAGATCGAGTCGTGTATCGGCTGGATCGGCTGGGTCGTGCCAAACCAACACTCCGGTCAGGCGATGGTGTCGCAGGACGTTGTGTTCGCAAGCCAACCCCGCCCGATCGACGTCGATGCCGTACATGGAATCCCACGCCGCTTGATTTGACGCTTGTGCAGTGGCACGGTCTGGAAGTGGATCGGCCACAACGGTCGTGAACATCAACTGATGATCTGGCCCACCGGGTTTCGCGCTTCCGCCCACCGATGACCGCTTCCACCCACCGAACGGTTGACGGCCAACGATGGCTCCGGTCATCTGCCGGTTTACGTAGGCGTTTCCGACTTCGACCATGCGCAGCCACTCGGAAATTTCTGTGGGGTCCAAGCTTTGGAGTCCCCCGGTAAGGCCGTACCCCGTGCTGTTCTGCATGTCCGTGGCCGCCGTCAGGTCTGGTGCCGACATGACTCCCAGCACCGGTCCGAAGCATTCCGTCTGGTGAAACCACGAACCGGGC
>JAYSSK010000199.1:0-3420 GCA_043720595.1 Acidimicrobiia bacterium | reverse complement strand
GACCACCCCCGCAAACGCGGGGTTTTTCACGACCGACGTCATCAGGCCCGCAGCACACTCGGAGTTGGTCAAGAATTTGTGAAGACCGTTCACCTTGGAGCGACGGCCGAGCGCACCGTCGAAGTGCCGAAGAACCAGGATGGAGCGGGCGGGGCCCCACCTCGTGCAGCGACCGGTTTGCGGCGCCTGATCAGCTCGCCCGACCGGGTGAGCAGCATCATCCCCTGGGTCACTACCCGAAACCCCTTCGCCACAAGGAGCGACGCCTGAGCTGCGCGTCATTGCTCGGGGGCCAAACGACCTATTGCGCCCCACCCCAATCGAGCGTATGGTTCGACGCTCCACACCGGAAACATCATTGACTCAACCAAGGAGCAGCACAATGACACTCAAACTGATGGAAATCATGCAGCGGCGGATGGCCACCCACCGTGACGAGGACGAAGGCGCTACGATGGTGGAGTACGGCCTCATGGTCTCCCTCATCGCCGTCATCTGTATCACGGCAGTGACGCTCATCGGCACGAACCTCAGTGGCATGTTCACCGCCGTCGGCGGCCGAATCTCCGCAGTCATCCCCTGATCAAGCCGCACAGGCACTAGCGATGAACGAGATGGGAAGGACGGTGCGAACCACCGATCGCGGCGCGGTCATGGTTGAACTTGCGCTGATCCTTCCCATCCTCGTGATGTTGTTGATCGGGATCATCGATTTCGGACGGGCGTTCAATGCCCAAGTGTCGATCCAAGGTGCCGCCCGCGAGGGCGCTCGGGCGCTCGCGCTTGGTCGGCCACCTGCGGAGGTCACCGCGGCGGTCAACGGCTCGGCGGGTGCCGTGGTCCCCACCGGAATCGAGCAAACCCCCTGCCCGCCCACGGTGTTGGCAACATCGCAGGCGGCTGTGACGGTGAGTTCGACATTCGACTTCAACATCCCGTTCGTCAGCCTCGGCACCCGAACTCTGAGCGCCACAGCGAGGATGCGATGCGGCCTGTGACCAAGTCCACCCACGCCAACGAAGATCGCGGCGCTGTGCTCGTGCTGGTCGCCGTGATGATGACCGCACTCATCGGAGTGGCGGCATTGGTGATCGACATCGGGGCCCTCTACGTGGAAAAGCGCGAACTGCAAAATGGAGGCGATGCCGCTGCACTCGCCGTCGCCCAGGACTGTGGCGAAGGTAATTGCGGCAACGAGCGGACGATGGCGCAGGCATATGCGAACAACAACGCAAGCGACAATTCCTCCACGGTCGATGCCATCAACGGCGTTTGTGGCGTGGGCCCAAGCCTGGCCGCATGCACCGACCCTCCGCCTACCCTGCCCACCGGCGCGCTCGGGTGGGTGCGGGTCCGAACCAGCACGGCAACGCCCGACGGTGGCGATCAGGTGGACTTCTTCCTCGCCCCCGTCATCAACGGCGGCAGCGGCGGCACGGTCCGCGCGAGTGCAGTCGCCGCCTGGGGTGCGGCCGGACGGACCATCGTGGCACCGTTGATCTTTTCGGCCTGCGAGTATGAGGAGCTGGGCGGTTCGATTGATACAGATCCGGCCACGTTCCCGAGCAGCACCCCCAACTACATCTACTTCCACAATCCGACGACTTCGCCGTCGGCTGCTGTTGGGCGTTGCTTCCCGAGACCGGCCGGCCAGGATATCCCTGGAGGATTCGGCTGGGTCGCTGGCAGCACCACCTGCACGCTCGACGTCGCGGCAGGCACGTGGGTCCCGGCCGACCCAGGCAACAACGTCCCGGCTGGTTGCACCCCATCCACCTGGTTGAACAACGAGCTGATTATTTCGATCTACGACCAAACCCGCGGCACCGGCCGCAACTCTGAGTACCGCGTCCTCGGTTTCGTTGGATTCGAAGTGCTCGGATACCGGTTCGGTGGTAGCACACTAGCCCCGGCCGGGTTTAGGTGTCCTGAGTCACCGGGGGCCAACTGCCTCTATGGGCGATTCACTCGATTCTCCAGGTCAACTGGAGGGTTCGGCGGGCCCGATCTCGGTGGGCGGGTCATCCAGATGGTTGGCTGAGTCGACCGATCACCGTGACAGGTTCAACGCTTCACGTAGTCTCGGTGCCACTGACGCGCACCGGCAACCCCATCCTCACGAAGTCAGTTTACGAAAGGGCTTCAGATGAAGCGGAAGATCATCGGCATCGCCGTCGCGGTGGTGCTCGCCGTCATCGGCACCCTGGCACTCGTCGCCTACGTGGAGAACGCGAAGGACAACGCCGTGCAGGAGGAGGCCCAGGTGAAGGTGTTCGTCGTGACCGACACGATCCGCGAGGGTGCCACGCTGAGCGAGGTCCGCTCCGCCGTCGCACTCACCGAGATCCCCGCCCGGCTGCAGGCTGCCGATGCAATCACCGATCTCGACGACGTCGATGACGGGCTCGTCGCCGGCGTGGAGCTGCTCCCCGGCGAGCAACTCCTCGAGAGTCGGCTTGTCGATGCCGCCAGCCTCGTGCGTGTGGAGGTGCCGGAAGGATTGCAGGAACTCACGCTGGCACTGTCTCCTGAGCGCGCCGTCGGCGCCGACCTCGAAGCCGGCGACCTGGTCGGTGTGGTGCTGTCGTTCGAGCCGTTCGACATCGGAGTGACGCAGACCGACGACACCAACCCCGACTCGACCAACAACGCTGCGGCGGCTCAAACTCCGAACACCACCCACCTCACACTCAGCAAAATCCTCGTCACCGGAGTGCAGTACTCGCAGCAGGACAGCCAACGTGCTTCGGAGGTGCAAACCGCAGCGGCCGGCAGCCCGACCGACGACACCACACTGGCCGCAACCGTCGACGAGGCACCGGGCCAGCAGCTGCTGATCACGCTGGCGTTGTCATCACCCGAGGTGGAACAGATCGTGTTCGCAGCGGAGTTCGGGCTGATCTACCTCACTGGCCAAAACGCCGACACCGATCTCGAGGGAACCCGCATCGTCACCCTGTCGCAGGTGTACATCCCGGTCCCGCGATGAGCCACACGGCAACCGCCCACATCGCCGTGTTGAGCTGCGGTCCGCTACCGCAGTTGACGCTCGACGCAACCGATCCGGACATTCGGTTCGACCGCCAACCCTGGCGTGACGATGCCGGACCGATCGGCGCATGGGCATTGGTGGAGGGCATGCTCCACGGTGAGCCATTCGCACTGTGCATCGGCGACGATGTGCCACTCGAGCTGGCGTTCGAAGTGAGCGCGATCATCGATCAATCGCACTCCGACATCGGCGTGGTGCTGTTGCGCACGCCGAGTCCCGACCTGTGGCAGCAGGCAGCGCGCAGCGGGGTTCGTGACGTCATCGATCCGGTCTCGCTCGACTTCGACCTGCTGCCCTCGCTACGCCGGGCGATCACCCGCTCGAAGCGGATGCGCGCCGTGCTCGTGGCTGCGGTGGAACCAGCGCAT
>JAYSSK010000198.1:0-28894 GCA_043720595.1 Acidimicrobiia bacterium | reverse complement strand
GTGAAGACGGCGTGCTGCGCTCGAAACGATTGGGCCGCGCCACCAAATGGGAACTGACACCGGCAGGGGAACGTCTGCTGAGCGATGGTGCTCAGCGCATTTATGAGTTCGGTGCAAACCCCGAAGCATGGGACGGTCGTTGGATTGTTGCCGTGACGGCCGTGCCAGAGGAGATGCGTGCGAAGCGACACCAGGTCAGGACTCGGCTTGGTTTCGCTGGGTTCGGATTCCTCACTCCGGGAGTGGCAGTCTCGCCTCACACCAAGCGATTGGAGGCTGCATCGGCGGTGCTGACTGCGCTCAAGCTGGAACCGAGCCCCATGCTCTTCATCGCCAAGGCGACCGACATCGTCCCCGAGGGCGAGCTCATTCGCCGAGCCTGGGACCTAGAACATCTTGAGTCACGCTATGCCTCGTTCATCTCGGAATTCGGACGGAGCCGACCAAAAGGTGGGCCGGCCACATTCACGTCACTCGTACGGCTGGTCCACGAATGGCGACAGTTCCCGTTCGACGACCCGGAAATCCCCGTGGAGTTGCTGCCAGCCAAGTGGCCTGGACCGAAGGCAAAAGAGGTCTTCGACCACCAACGAGCCACGTGGTCGCCAACGGCACACGATTGGTATCAGACAATCGAATCGGCTGCCCTCAACGCCGGAAGGATCCGCGCCAGACGCTCTTTACCTGGACAGAACAATGACGTTGAGTGTATCACGCGTGATACGCTCAACCATGAGCAACGTGTCGATTCGAGACCTCCGCAACCACGGAGGTGATGTCGTGGACCGCGTCGCTGGCGGGGAGCACTTCACGGTGACCCGAAACGGGAAACCAGTCGCAGAGATCCGACCTATTTCAAATGTGCCAGTAGCAGTGGCAGAACTTGTTCGACGGCGAGCGCATCTGCCTCTCGTCGACCCCGCCGCCCTGCGGGCAGATATCGATGAAGCGATCGATGCGTCTCTATGAACAAAACGCGGGGTGTTCTCGACACGAACACGCTGATCATGCTCGGGCGAATCACAGCGCTCCACGAGTTGCCTGAAGAGGCGTTCATCACCACTGTGACCTTGGCAGAACTGTCCGTCGGCCCACTTCTCGCAAAGACGGACTCCGAGCGTGTGGCTCGCCAGGCTCATCTTCAGGCAGCGGAAGCGGATTTCGAGCCGCTCCCGTTCGATAGGGCCGCAGCGCGTGCCTTTGGCTCGGTAGCAGCGTCACTCCGAAACGCTGGTCGCAAACCAGCGGCGCGCGCATACGACGCGATGATCGCGGCGATTGCCCTCGCCTCTGAACTCCCTCTCTACACATGCAATGTCAGCGACTTCGACAAGATTGACGGTCTTGTGGTCAAGGCGGTCCGAAACCCTGACGAGGCCTAACTCCAAGCATGGGTGCCCATCTTGTGACTTCAGGCTGGTGGCCAAGCCTGAAGGGACCGTTGCAGTTCGTCTCGGTACGCAGCTGCATTGCGTACCTTGCGGTCTTCGTAGCCGCGCACCATGTCTGGGAGCCCGGCAATGTGCACGGCTTCGTCGATGTTTGCCGCCGATAACGACAACAACAGGCGATCAATCACGGCACGAAACTCAACGAGCAGTTCACGTTCAAGCACCCGGACGTGGGCCCGCCCGAACGGGTCAAGTTTTGTGCCACGCAGTCGTTTCGACTTCGCCAGAGCGACCATAACCGGACGGGTCTTCGGGCCCATGGTGATCTTGTTCTTGCGGCCCAGCGCCTTGAGCATTGGCGGGTGCAGCTTCCAACTGAACGTTGCGCCTGCACCACCCACCGCTTCTGCGGCTCGTTTGGACTCTGGCCCGATGAGCAGCCGGGCCACCTCGTACTCATCCTTATAAGCGGTGAATTGGTACAGGCTGCGCGCGACCTGTTCGGTGAGCATGACCGAACCAGGCAAGACATCACGCTCTTTGCGCCACGTTCGCTCGATGACGTCGAGGTAGTCCTGTGCTGTACGAATGTTCTGGAACTCGATGAGTTCGTGGCAGCGTGACCTCAGCAGATCTGCGGTCTTTGCGGGAACCTTCAACGCAGAGATACGGCCTTCGATCCGGTCGGGGACTGTTCGGGACACGGGCACGTCGCTGCGCACCGAGTCCAGCGCTGCGTTCACTGCCGCTGGGTCACTGACCGAAGCGCGGCCCCATCGGAATGCAGCCAGATTCTTCTCGACGGCAACCCCGTTCAACGCGATTGCTTCCTCGATCGCTGATGCACTCACCGGAATGGCGCCGGCCTGAAACGCCGCGCCGAGCACGGCGATGTTCGCCGTCGTGGCATCGCCGAGGAGCTGGCCGGTCATGGTGGCAGCGTCGAGGATGACGGGCTGCGATCCCGAAGCGACCCGAGCACGTTCCGCAAGCAGTTCGACGGTGGGCTGAGCGATGCGGGGGTCCACCACCATGGCACCTGTTGGTGTGGCAGAAGTCGAGGCAACGACGATCGATGTGCCCGGGTTGAGCGAGTTGAGGTGGTTGTCCCCGGCAGCAACCAGCAGGTCGAAACCGAGCAACACGTCGGTGGTCGAGCGGCCGGCTTTGTTCGATGCATGGTCGAGCGTGGCGCCAATTCGCACATCGCTGACCACCGGACCCGCTTTCTGCGACAGGCCCGTCTGGTCCAGACCTTTGGCCTGGAGACCATCGAGGAGCGCAGCTGTGCTCAGGACCTGGCTGACCGTGACCACGCCGGTGCCGCCAATACCCGCCATTCGGATGGTGCAATCCGCCCCCGACAGTCGCGAGACAGGGTCGGGGAATTCAGTGGGAGGTGTCGGCCGGGTGCGGCGCGAAGCTGCAACCTTTTGCGGGTCGATGTCGACGGTCATGAAGCTCGGACAATCGCCTTGCAGGCACGTCGCATCGAGGTTGCAACTCGTCTGCTCGATGGTGGTCTTCCGGCCGAATTCCGTCTCGAGAGGTTGCACCGAAAGGCACCCGCTTTTCTCGCCACAGTCGCCACATCCCTCACACACCCGGTCGTTGATCACGACCCGGTACGACGGAGCCTCAAGGATTCCTCTTTTGCGGTCACGGCGCAGTTCGGCCGCGCACTCCTGCTCGTGAATCAGCACGGTGACGCCGGGTATGTCTCGCAGCAGCTCCTGCGCCTCGACGATGCGCGTCCGGTCCCAGACCTCCACTCCTGCGGGAAGCGATACCCCGCGGTAGTCGTCGACGTCGTCGGTGGTGATCAGTACACGTTTCACACCTTGGGCAAGCAAGATGCCGGTGAGTCCGGGAACCGCCACCCGGCCGGGTGCGTCTTGGCCGCCGGTCATGGCCACTGCGCCGTTGTAGAGCAGTTTGAACGTGATGTTGGAGTTCGCGGCGACAGCAGCTTGAACCGCAAGTTGACCGGAGTGGAAGAACGTGCCGTCGCCAAGGTTCTGGATGAAGTGCTTCCTGCTCACGAACGGTTCCATGCCCAGCCAGGACATCCCTTCGTTGCCCATCGCACAGATGCCGGCCAGGTGGCCGAAGCGATCTTCGGAGAACAGCGTGGTCATGCCGTGGCAGCCGATTCCTGCCCCATACAGAGTGCCTTCGGGGACCTTGGTTCCCCAGTTGTGCGGGCATCCGGAACAGAACCACGGGCTTCGTGCAACGTCCAACGAGATTCGTTCCCGCGGAGTGGCTGGCAGCGGAGTGAGCTGACTGTCACCAAGGTGCAGGGCAAGGCGACGACGCAGCGGCGCCAGGATTGCGTCTGCGTCGAGGTGGCCCGACCGTGCGAAGAGGGGAGTGCCGTCGAGGTCGGTCTTGCCGACGATCTGGGGTCGTTCTGCGGATCCCCACAGCGCGTCCTTCACGATCCATTCCAGCATCGGGTTCTTGTCCTCGACGACGATAACCTCGGACAGGTCGTGGCAGAAACGCCGCACCACGGATGGCTCCAGCGGGTAGGGCATGCGGAACACGAGTAAGCGGATGCCCGCCGCTCGGATCTGTTCCGCTGTCTTCAGCCCGAGGCGTCCCAGCGCTTCGCGCACTTCGCCTGCGGTGTACCCACATGCTGCGATTCCTATGCGTGCAGAGGGTCCTGGGTCGATGGTGATGCTGTTGAGGTCGTTGGCTGCGCCGTATGCCTTGGCCGCTTCGAGGCGAATCTCAAGCATCTCTCGCTCGGTCTCCAAGTTGAACGGGGGAAGCATCCGCGCGTTGGGCACGGGCCGCCACGGTTCACCGTTGACCAGCCACTCCGGCATCACCGGGCGTACCCGGTTGGGGTCTAGGTCGATCGTCGCCGTGCCGTCAGCAACAGCGGTGATCACTTTGAGGCCGGACCACAAACCGCTCATCCGGGACATAGCGATGCCATGACGACCGAGGTCGAGCGCGTCCTGCACGTCTACCGGGCAGAGCATTGGAATGTGTAGGTCGATGAGGGTGGCATCGGAACTGCTGGGCAGCGTGGAACTCTTTGCTGCCGGATCATCGCCGACAACGGCAAGTGCGCCGCCGAGGTGGTGTGATCCCGCATGGTTTGCATGGCGGATGGCGTCGCATGCGCGGTCCAGCCCTGGGGCTTTGCCGAACCACATGCCGATGATGCCGTCGTAGGTGCTTTCTCCAAGGGCCTGCGCGAGCTGGGTGCCCATGACCGCTGTGGCGGCGAGTTCCTCGTTCAGGCCTGGGCGGAACACGAGGGGAAGGGAGGTGCCGAGAAGCTTCACTGCGGCCACAAGCTCCTTGTCCAAGGTGCCGAGCGGTGACCCTGGATACCCGGAAGCGAAAGCTGCGGTGCGGCGACCGTTGGCGCGATCAACTCGGAGTTGCTCCACAAGGATCCGTGCGATTGCCTGCACGCCCGATGAGAACACTCGGCCCGTGTCCATCGAGAGTCGGTCGGTCAGCTGGTAACCCGACCTCGGCCGTATGGAAACCGGAGTAGCAGTTGATGCGAGCATGGAGGCTCCTTCACGACGTGCGGCAGACTATGCGTCTATGGTCCTTGATCGCCGAGAACTATGCAAACACTCCGACGAATCGGCGGTAAAGGGTAATCTGAACCGATGATTGATAAGATCGACAGTGCCCTTGTGCGGCTCTTGCAGCAAGATGCGCGGCAGACGGTCAAGAGCTTGGCCGAGCAACTTGGGGTGGCGCCGTCTACCTGCATGGAACGAATGCGAGGTCTTGTGGAGCGGGGCATCATCCTTGGGTATCACGCCGAAGTCAGTCCTGCTGCGCTCGGTCGCCAGCTCCAGGCGGTCGTGTCGGTGCGGCTCTCACCGAAAACCCCGGACATTGTCGAGCGGTTCATCGCGCACGTATGGGCCTTGGATGAAACGTTGGCCGTGAGCCTGCTCTCCGGAGAGAACGACGTGGAGGTGCATCTTGCCGTGGCCGACTCCGACCATCTCCGACGCATTGTCCTCAACTCCGTTGCGACATACCCCGGTGTAGCCGACGAGCGGACGTCGCTGATCTTCGAACACCGCCGCAAGACCCAGTTCGGCCCGTTGATCTAACAGGCTCTTCAGTTGTTCCCATGCTGGTGTGTCGCCGGTTAAGAGACGATCTTGCGGCCGATGATCTCTTTCATGATTTCGGTGGTGCCGCCGTAGATGGTGGTGATCCGTGCGTCTGCATAGGCCCGGGCAATCGGGTACTCGAGCATGTACCCATAGCCGCCGTGCAACTGGACGCACGTGTCGACGGTTCGCTTCTGCAGTTCGGTACACCACCACTTAGCCATGGCGGCTTCTTCGACGGTGAGGTTGCGTGCGTTGAGCTCGGTGATGCACCGATCGACGAACGCTTGGGTGACCTCGATCTCGGTTGCGATCTCGGCAAGTTTGAACTTGGTGTTCTGGAATTGGGCGACAGGTTGCCCGAAAGCCTTGCGTTCCCGGGTGTAGTCGACCGTCCACCCAAGCGCAGCGCGTGCTGCAGCGATTCCTGCGATTGCAATGGACAACCGTTCCTGGGCAAGGTTACGAACCAGCAACGTGAAACCTTGGCCCTCGCCGCCAAGGAGGTTGCCGATCGGCACGTGAACATCGGTGAAGAAGATCTCGGCGGTGTCCTGACTGTGCTGGCCGATCTTCTCCAGGTTGCGTCCGCGCTCGAAGCCCGGCATCCCACGTTCCAACACCATCAAGCTGATGCCCCTGTGTTTTTGGCTGGGGTCGGTCTTGACCGCAACGATCACCAGGTCTGAGTTGATGCCGTTCGTGATGAACGTCTTGGACCCGTTGACGACGTAGTGGTCTCCGTCACGAATTGCGGTGGTTGACATCGAAGCCAGGTCGGACCCGATACCTGGCTCGGTCATTGCGATGGCAGTGATGAGTTCACCGGAGCAGATGCCCGGCAACCACCGGGCCTGCTGCTCAGGATTAGCAAGATGCAGGAAATACGGGAGGGTGATGTCGTTGTGCAGCGTGAGCCCGAGGCCGGCTCCGCCGAAGCCCGAATACATCAGCTCTTCGGCGATGATCGCATTGAATCGGAAATCGTCGGTGCCGCCGCCGCCGAACGTCTCGGGGGCCTGGAGAGCGAGAAATCCGTGCGTGCCAGCTGCGGTGAAGAGCGACCGGTCGACAATGCCGTTCGTCTCCCAGCGGTCGTAGTGCGGGACAAGTTCCTTCTCGATGAACCGCTTGAACGAGTCGCGGAACATGTCGTGCTCTTCAGTGAAAATTGTGCGCTGCATGCCAAACAGTTTGCTTCGAAGCGCGACGATCTGACGAATCAGTGACCGGAGACTGGCCGCGAATTGGCCGGCAACAACTGGCTTTGCCGCCGATTACGAGCCGGACTCTTCCTCAACTGGTCGTGATCCTTGGAAACACTGATTGAAGCCGAGCTTTTCCAGCGACTGCGCAACTGGGCGGAACGGGTCGTTGTAGGCCGTAGCTTCAGGGTCTTCTTTTACCGTCTTCATGATGGATTCGGCTTCGGTCCAGAGCGCATCGAGCTGCTTCCCGCTTGCACCCTCGGGAAGGGTGAGTTTGCGGATGGCTGTCTGCTGGGTCTCGAGGTGGATTAGCTGACCCTTCACGTACGCGGCTACCTCGTTGGGTTTTGCAAGCCTCACCGTCTTGCGGCGAGCGCTCCCGGAGACCGACTTGTGTACCTCGAAGGCGGCAAGGTTGGCTGCCATGGTGGTACGAGCCGTCTCACAGATGGCGTCGGCTTCCTTGACGTAGGGTGCAATTGCCGCCTGGTCTGCGGTGAGTTCTGGCTTCGTATCGGGTGTGGATTCGGCTTGTGAAGTGCTTGGTGTCACGCAGCCGGTGGCAACAACCGCCAGCAGGGCAGCCGCTGCAAGGCCCTTTGTGCGGCCACTACTTGTGGACGCCGGGCCGCGCCGGATGGCGCTTGATGACGCGCTCCGTGTGGCGCGACAGAAGCGGCCGAAAGTCAGATTCATGGGGTCGATCCTACTTGCGGCGAGAATGGGGACGATGCAGGACCTGAAACAGACTTCACGGCGGATCGTCGCTTCGGCCCCTGTACGTGTGGCCGACGCCGGCGGCTGGACAGACACATGGTTCGCCGAGCGGGGCTCGGTGTGCAGTCTCGCTGTGGGGCCAGGGGTGAAGGTGGTAGCTGATCTCCGAAGTGATCGCACACCCAGCGCCCCGGTGCTGCATCTTGTGGACTTTCAGACGTCGGTGTGCTTGGACGAGCCAGGCATCGAAGCCTTGCGTGTCGCTCATCCGGTACTGGGCGAGATTGTTCGCCGACACCTGTCGCCGGGTTCAGCGATCAGTTCCGTTTCGATTACGTCAGCAGTGCCGGCTGGTTCATCGCTGGGGACGTCCGCGGCAGTTGGGGTAGCGCTGATCGCGTCCATCCGGGTCGCCTCCGGACACAACGCCGATCCGGCCGAACTGGCCGCATTGGCCCATCAGGCAGAAACGGGCGCTGGTCTGCAGTCAGGTGTGCAAGACCATGTGAGTGCGGCCTTCGGCGGCGTCTCTCTCATCGATGTGTCCTATCCGGGGTTTCAGGTGGCCAGCATCGAGCTGACACCTCGAACCCGTCGGTGGCTTGGCGATGGCCTTCGAACGGTGTTTCTCGGTCGCCACGATTCGTCTGCCACACACCGTATGGTTATCGAACGTTTGGAACGTATGGGGGATCCGGCATCATCGCCGGAATTGGTCGAGCTCCGACTTGCTGCGAACGCAGCGGCCGATGCACTGCGCGCTGACGATAGGCGCGCGTATGGTGATGCGCTGTTGCGAACGGTCGAGGCACAACGGGGGCTTCACCCCGACCTCATCGGCCCAGCCGCTCAGCATCTCATCGAGATGGCCGTTGAAACAGGCGGAGCCGCAAAAGTCAACGGCGCCGGTGGTCATGCGGGGTCGATCACCTTGCTTTCACCCGAGGATCCGCAAGCGTCGTCAGCGTTCGACCGGCGGTTGGAAGAACTCGTAGCCACGTTTCCCGGAGCGCGGATTCTGAATCTCCAGTTGGCAGATGTCGGTGTTCAGATAGTCGGCGTCTGAGTTTCTGGCTTGGATGGGGGAGGAGGCCACCGGTAGCGTCCCCCGCATGAGCGACCGAGTGACCTGGACCGTAACCGATGGCGTGGCCGACGTTCGGATGAACCGAGCCGACAAGATGAACGCCCTCGATCCGGCGATGTTCGCTGGCCTCGTCGCGGCCGGCGCAGCCGTCGCGGCTGACCCCCACGTCCGCGCCGTTGTGCTTTCCGGTGAGGGCCGGTCGTTCTGCGCAGGACTCGATTTCGGGAGCTTCCAGGCGATGGCTGGTCCGCCCCCCGAAGGAGGTGACCGGTCCGAACAACCCGTTGGTCGGATTTCGGAAATCGCCGACGGCCGCATCACGCATCTGGGACAGCAGGCCGCATGGACCTGGCAAGAGATTCCCGTGCCAGTGATTGCCGCTGTGCACGGCGTCGCGCTGGGCGGCGGTTGTCAGATCGCATTGGGGGCCGACCTGCGGTTCTGTACGGCCGATGCGCGTTTCTCGGTCCTTGAAATTCGCTGGGGGCTGATCCCCGATATGACGGGCACCCACACGTTGACGCGTCTCGTCGGCCTCGACGTCGCGAAAGAACTGACGTTCACAGGCCGCATGGTCGAGGGAGAAGAGGCGGTCCGGTTGGGTATGGCAACGCGGGTGTGCACTGATCCGCTGGCCGACGCGCTTGCACTGGCGGGGGAGATCGCATCGAAGAGCCCGCACGCCGTTCGCGCGGCTAAACGCCTGTTCAATGTGGCGTCGTTGAACTCGCCCAAGGAACAGTTTGCGCTGGAACGCGAAGAGATCGGTCGACTCATCGGCAGCCCGAACCAGGTGGAATCGGTGCGAGCCTTCTTCGAGAAGCGCGCACCCACGTTTGCCGACCCCACCTGACTGCTCCGACCTGGTTCGACCAACCCCACGATTGGGGTTACGTAGCCACTCCGGGTCGGTCCGCCAGCCAGACAGGCCAGCCGACCCCGTTCACATACGCGCAACTCGGCCCGTTTTCTGACACAACTCGCCGAATTCGGGCGATTCGCCGGGCCGTTTTGGCCGAGTTGCGCGTATGTCCGGGGCAAGTTGCGCGTGTGTCGGGGCTGACCGCGCAACACACCATTGCCCGTCGACATGCACGCAGGCGCAAAATGTCATACCCCAAGCTCATACTGCATGACGAACACTGAAACGCGGCCAGGGTGGCTGCGAAAGAAGGAGCTGTCATGTCGAACCATCTCACTCTGACCGGCAACGTTGTCCGAGACCCCGAGCTTCGGTACACCGCTGGTGGAAGCCCTCGCGTGGTGATGCCTGTCGCAACCACTCGCCGCTTCCAGGCCAAAGGGGCTGATCAGCCAACAGAAGTCACTTCGTTCTTCACGGTCATCGTGTGGGGCCAACTCGGAGAGCACGTTGCCGAGTCGCTCTTCAAAGGCGACCGGGTCACCATCAGCGGACGCGTGGAACAGCGCTCCTGGGTCGACGAGGCACAGCAGCGGCATTCGTCGTTCGACATCGTGGCCGACGATGTTGCTGCGTCGCTCCGCTTTCGCACTGCCAAGATCGACCGCACCGCCCGAGTCGCTTACGAGCCTCCGGCGGAGGGCCCGAGTGAGATTTTGTCCGAGTCGTCGACTCTTGCCTCGTCGTTCGCGTCGTCTCAAGTACCTGATGGCGCCTCCGACAACTCTGTTAGCTCAGACAACTCAGACACGACCGACTTCGACGCGTTCGCCGCCGCGAGCTGAGGCCAACGGCGCGGTTGGTCGGGTTAACTTCGTTCACCGCTCGGCCGCGCCCGTGTCTGATGGGTTGCTCACCTCGGGTTAACTTCGTTCACCGCTCGGCCGCGCCCGTGTCTGATGGGTTGCTCACCTCGGGTTAACTTCGTTCACCGCTCGGCCGCGCCCGGGCGCACACGGATGGTCTTCTGCAGCAACAACTGGTTCGGAACATGCAGAACCGAGCCGTCGGCATCGTGCAACTCAATCGTGGCGCCATGCAGCGCCACAACGGTTCCGGATCCGTCGTCGGACTCGATCTGGTCTCCGGCATGAATAATTCGCCTGAGGTATCGGCCCGACGAGACGTTTGATGCGATATCGCGTCCACCCGAAACACACAGCAATGCCAAGGTGGCTGCGGTTGCGAACACCGCAGCCTGGGTGAGGGTATCCAAAACCTTCGTATTGACGCCCAGCTGACCAATTGCCAGCAAGCCAATCAAACCGGTTACCACCGTACGGACAAGGCGGACAATGCCGGGTTGCGGTTTGCCAGTCGACTTTGTGGCGGCAAGGCCAACAATGCCCGAGACGATCGAAGCAACGGTGGAACCCACAAGGAACAACAGCACGGTGATCAGCACCCGTGGCAGGAACTGCACAATCTGGGTTGGGAATGGTTCCAGGCTCGACGGCGAAATGATGCCCAACGTAATGATGAGGCCCGCGGTGATCATCAGCGTGCTGATGAACCGCCTGGCCGGCTCGGCCAACGCCCGACGCCCCTCAGATTTGTGCCGGGACAGCCAACGCGACCCCAGCTTCGAGACGAGCGGCGTCAAGATCGCAAAGGCAACGAGAACCGCCAGCACAATGAGCAATTGCAGCAACGCCCCGTCGGGTCGAGCAACGAGAAGAATCCCTAAAATCATCGGTTGCACCCGTGAAGAGTGTTGGCCCCTGGACGATGCATGTGAGAACGATACGTCAACCGAAGCCGTGGAACCTGCTGGCCCGGCCCGTGGGGTGGGGTTACGGGTTGAGCCAGATCGTCAAGGTATCGGCGGGGATTCCGAACAGATCCATGGCGACCGTGGTGACGCTGGTGTCGTTGGCTGTGCCGAACGACGCAGACAGTCGGTCAATGAAGTCGTGTGGAACGGCCAGCACGTCATCGAGAGCACCGTTCAACATCCGCTGAACCTCATCGCCTAGCGCCAAGATCTGGTCGATCCTGTCGGCTGCCTCCGGGTGAGCGGTGATATAACGCTCGAACCGAGTCGTGTCGGTATCGAGCCACTTGAGCAGCCGCTTGTCGAGCGACGTCAAGGTCAATCCCGAGTTGGGAGCCATCGAGCTCATCGCCAGCCTTCCAGTACTGACGCAAGGGTGCGTCTGGAGCGGAACAACCTGGTCTTGATCGTGGGAAGCGGAAGGTTCAGCACGTCGCTGATCTCCTCGTAGGTAAGACCTTCGAGCTCGCGGAGCACAACGATCGTTCGGGAAGTTTGGTCAAGGTCGCCGAGGGCGATCCACAAGTCATTGACCATTGCCCGACCTGCGGCCTGACGGTCGGTTTGCCCGACAAGGTCGGGTATTTCCGGCATGTTGACCGGATCACGGAAGTCCTCTCGGCGCTTCCTCAGCATGGAGATGGCAGTGTTTTGCGTGATTCGGAGAATCCACGACCGCATCGAAGCGTCGCCGCGGAACGTGTCTGCTGCTTGCCAGGCCTTCATCAGGCTTTCCTGGACAACGTCCTCCGCGAGCGCTGAATCACGCACGATGGACTTCGCAAGGCGAAACATCGCGGCGGAGTGCTCGCCGATCATGCTGTGCATGACGGAGCGCGGGTCTGTTTCAGTCTTGACTGAGGTCGCTAGTGGAACAAGATCGGACGGGGAAAGATCGGACGGGGAAAGATCGGCCAGGGGAAAATCGGACAAGCTGGCATTGAACGGCGGCGGGACAGCGATTCCCGGCCGTGGTTGCGGTACCCGGGCGTTGGGGGCCTCGTCCATCGGAGCCCCATCGTAGGAGGTGCTCACCACGAGCAACTGGACTAGGGCGTTCATGTCCTTACTGACGACCTGCGGTCATCGATGTCGCGACACTTTTGTCCGAACATTCGTTAACCGAGCAAATTCCTCTATCGCAGTAGGAAATCTTGCCGGAATCGGTGTGATGTCTGGGCAAATCCCCCCGACGGGCCAGAAATCGGGTGGCGCCGGTACTTTGGTGACGCTTCATCACATTCACCGGTCCGCGGCTTTCGTTGCCCGTTCTTTTAGCATGATGATGTGCTCACTTGGGCTTTCCCCCGCACCTCCGGTCCGACTTCTCGCCTGATCGGTCGTCGGACTTTGCAACGGAACGCCATGAGACCCTCGCGTCCTGTGCGACGGCGTTTTCGAATTCGGTCGGCACTGGGTGTCTTGGTCGCAGCGGGTGCCGTTGTGTTTGTACTGTTCGGAGAGGGCATCGGTAGGGGCTTCGATGCGACCCGTTTCGGGCGCGTTTGGGGACATGGTCCCAGCACTCACGAAACGCGGTTGTCCGCCGCAACTCCGCTTGACGCCTCTGAAGTCACCTCAGTTCCCCCGGCGACAACCTCCGTTGCACGCCCTGTGACGGCTGCGGTTACATCGAATCAACAGGTCAGCCGCACTATTGGCTCGCTTCCCGACAGCGCTTCCACGACGACCGGTGCAGACCCAAGTAAGGCGTCAGCTGCGCTGCCCTCGTCTCAGACCGCTGCATTGCCTGCATGGCGACTGCGTTCTCCCGTTTCGTATGCGAGCGGAGCAATTAAGGCCAGACCGCTGCCTCGCTCGGTCACCCCAATTCGACGGCGGGCCGCCATCACCGCAACAGCGACGAAACTCGCCTCCCAGCAATTCGGTGGCTCGCTTCGTCCCGCTGACGTTGACACCTTTTTTGCTGAGTTCGATGCGCCAGTGGGGGAGTGGTTGGGGAAGCTTGAATCTGTGGAGACGGAACCTCGCTCGGCGTGGTTCGTGGTGTTCACGGGGATGGAATCGTCTCGATCAACGGGCGTTGTAACTCGCCGAAGAGATTCAGCGCTTCCGCCGACCACTGTTTCATTGCGCGTCATCTCAGACGTGGTGGTGGTCATCGACGACGATACCGGCGAAGTGCTCGTTGCTTCCGAGTTCCTTGCTGAAGCTAATTCGTCAGCGCGCTGACGAATGAGGGACGGCTAGCGCCACCTGGAGACGCCGCGACGCGCCATTACGCTTTCAAGACGACTGGGAAAGTCAGTCATGATTCCGTCTGCTCCCGTTGAGATCACAGCGTCCATTTCTGCCTCGTCGTCGATGGTCCACACATGCACGGCTAGTCCACGGTCATGTGCTGCGTCGACCAAGCTGGCATCGAACAAGGGGTCTGTCTCTGCGGAGAACCGGTAAGGCACTTGCAGCGCAACCAGTGACAGCGGGAGGTCGATCGCTGCACGCTCGATGAGCGCCTGTGCGATTGCGTAAGATTCTTGCAGCGCAGAAGACGTGCAGATTTCGGGCGCAATGGCTCTGAATTGTTGGAGGTGGTCGTCATGAAACGAAGCGACGATCACGTCGTCTGATCTGCCATACGCGCGCAGAGTATCTGCAAGTTCCTGTTCGTAAGGAACGGCACCGCCTTTGATGTCGAAGTTGAGCAGCGTGTTTGCGAAGGCGTCCAGCACCTCGGACAACAATGTGACTCCGAGGGAAGGATCCGCCGGGGCGCGGCCCCGCAACGGGTAATGGTGGTCGGGAAGGTCTGTCACAGCGTCGTGACCGGGTGACCACCAGTGGGCGAAGTCTAACGATCGGAGTTCGTTGAGTGTGAGCTGGTCGATGCTGCCCGACGCTGGCGTGGTTCGGTCGATCGTCCCATCGTGCGCTACCACGAGGTACCCATCGGCAGTTCTGTGAACGTCCATCTCCAGCGCGTCAGCCCCGTGTTGAACAGCTCGGCGAAACGCGAAAATGGTTGAGGACGGAGCCTCTCGTGCGCCACCTTGATGCGCGTAGTGAAGCACCCGTCGGCTGAGCCAGTCCCGTGTCACCGAACCAGTTTGGCCCAGGATGATGCGGCGCTCCTCAAACCTGTTCGGTAAACCTGATTGACATGGTCGGGTTTGCTTTGGCAGAGTGCTTGCATCATCCAGAGCAGCTGAGGGACGGGCCCGTTGACGCTGCGGCAACCAGTGCGAAAGCACCAGGTGCCAACGCCCGTACGATGAACGCGCAAGTGGTGCTCCTTCCGGGCGTGCCAATGGCTGGTCACCGCCTCCCTGGATGCGAACTGTACCGCCGCACATCCACAAACCGCACACCTAACCCGAACTTCGCAAAGGACTTTTCACATGACGACCAATTGGGGTTTTGAGACTCGCCAGATCCACGCCGGGGCCGCGCCGGATCCCACCACCGGTGCCCGCGCCACGCCGTTGTATCAGACGACTAGCTACGCGTTCCGCGACACCGACCACGCTGCCGCGTTGTTTGGACTTGCAGAGAGCGGCAACATTTACACCCGCATCATGAACCCCACCCAAGATGTGCTCGAGCAGCGCATCGCATCGCTGGAGGGCGGCGTTGCTGCACTTGCCGTAGCGTCAGGACAGGCGGCAGAAACGATGGCGATTCTGAACCTGGCGGAACAGGGCAGCCACATCGTGGCGTCGGCCAGTTTGTACGGCGGTACCTACAACCTGTTCCACTACAGCCTTCCGAAGCTCGGCATCGAGGTCGACTTCGTCGAGAACCCCGATGACCTCGACGAGTGGCGCAAGCTTGTTCGGCCGAACACCAAGGCTTTCTACGGCGAAGCCATTGGGAACCCCAAGGGTGACGTGCTCGACATTCGCGGCGTCGCTGATGTTGCCCACGCGGCCGGTTTTCCGCTCATCATCGACAACACGCTCGCAACCCCGTATCTGCTGCGTCCAATTGAGCATGGCGCAGACATCGTGGTGCATTCGCTCACCAAGTTCATCGGTGGTCACGGCACCTCCATCGGCGGCATCATCGTCGACGGTGGCACTTTCGATTGGGCTCAGAACGACAAGTTCCCGGGTCTCAGCACTCCAGATCCCAGCTACCACGGTCTCAATTACGCGGCGGCCCTCGGCAACATTGCGTACATCATCAAGGCACGTGTACAGCTTTTGCGTGACTACGGCGCCGCTATCTCGCCGTTCAATGCATGGATGATCCTGCAAGGCGCCGAAACGCTCAGCGTACGTATGGATCGTCACGTGCAGAACGCTGTCGCTGTTGCCAAGTACCTCGAAGGCCACCCCGATGTCGAAGTGGTTCGTTACCCTAGTTTGGTCTCTTCGCCGTGGGCAGCCAACGCTGCTAAGTACCTTCCAAAGGGAGCGGGTGCCATCGTCAACTTCGAGTTGAAGGGTGGAGTTGCTGCCGGCAAGAAGTTCGTTGACTCGTTGAAGCTCTTCTCACACTTGGCCAACGTGGGCGACCTCCGGTCGTTGGTCATCCACCCGGCATCGACGACCCACAGTCAGCTCAGCGATGAAGAGCGTCTCACTACCGGTGTGACCGAAGGCCTGGTTCGTCTCTCCGTTGGTCTCGAAACCATCGAAGACCTCATCGCAGACCTCGAAGCGGGTTTTGCGGCGGCCCGCGGCTGACCAATGAACGACGAAGCCAAGGAAATCGTCGGCCCGTGGCGACCCGTCGTTCGCCCCGGCGACGAGCCAGTCGGACGCAGAAAGTTCGCCGACCTTGGCGCAATGGCGCTTGAGATCGGGAGAACCCCCTGGGGAGACCAACTCCCGGTCACGATGTGCTTCGAGACGTGGGGCACGCTGGCACCCGACGCGTCAAACGCCGTGTTGGTGCTGCATGGTTTTACCGCCGACAGCCACGCATCTGGGTCGGCCGGCCCCGGGCACCCGGAGCCGGGCTGGTGGGACGCCGTTATCGGCCCTGGCAAATGGATCGACACCGATCGTTGGTTTGTTGTCTGTCCCAACGTTCTTGGCGGATGCCAGGGTTCGACAGGCCCTTCGTCGTTCGCGCCTGACGGAAAACCATGGGGTTCGCGATGGCCGGTCACGACAATTCGGGACATGGTCTCGGCCGAGCACTTGCTTGCTGAATCGCTTGGCATCAAACGTTGGCACGCCGTCGTCGGCATGTCGCTCGGTGGTATGCGCGCATTGGAGTGGGCAATTGGTTACCCGGACCGCGTCGCACGGGCAATCGTGATTGGGGTCGGCGCACAAGCCACCGCTGAACAGATCGCGTTGCAGTCCATCCAGATGCGTTCCATCATCGAAGACCCGGCGTGGAACGACGGCGACTACTACACGGTGGAAGATGGCCGCGGGCCAGTCGTGGGAATGGCGCAAGCCCGTCGGCTGGGTCACATCACGTATCGCAGCGAGCTTGAACTGCATCAACGGTTTGGGAACCGACCTCATGGCGCAGAAACCCCGCTCGGCCCAGATCGTAAGGGTCGTTACGGTGTGGAGTCGTATCTCGATCACGCTGCCTACCGTCTCGAGCGGCGGTTTGACCCCAACACGTATCTCGCCATCAACGAAGCTATGAACCACCACGACATCGGTCGGGGGCGAGGCGGAGTCCACGAAGCAATGCAACGCGCCACTGCTGTGCTCACAATTGTTGGTCTCGAAGGCGACCGGCTCTATCCAATCCGATTGCAACGAGAGTTGGCGTTCCATACGCACAAACCGTTGGAGACGGTGCACTCCATCACCGGCCACGACGCATTCCTCATCGAAGACAAACTCACCGGAGACATCGTCAAACGGGCGCTGGAACACTGAGCCTGCGAGACTGCATCGATGCGCACCCCACCGTCCGTTCGAAACGGACGTCGTAATGGACTGCGCACCGGGCTGCGAGTAGCTCTGGCGCTCGTACTTGTCGTGGCGGGGCTCGGCCATCTCACGTGGGCTCGCACCGAGTTCCGTGCCCAAGTTCCAGGGTGGGTGCCGTTCAGCGCTGACGCAGTCGTACTTGCGTCTGGTTTTGTCGAGATCTTGCTTGGTGTCGCGTTGCTCGGATTGCGGAGGAGGCGCTCACAAGTGGGTCTCGTGGTCGGCGGGTTCTTCATTGCGGTGTTTCCGGGCAACGTGTCGCAGTTCGTCACGCACACCGACGCATTTGGGCTCAACTCGGATACCAGCCGTGCGGTTCGGTTGCTGTTCCAGCCACTGCTTGTGTGGCTGGCATTTTGGTCGACGCGAGGCGCGCAGGACAACGGCGGATCGTAGGGTGTCGGAAATGAGCGACGCACCGCTGGCGGGAATCAGGGTCGTCGAGATGACGGCGGTGTACTCCGGGCCGTATGCAGGGATGATCCTCGCGGAGCTTGGCGCCGATGTGGTCAAGGTCGAGGGACCGGACCGGCCAGACATGACTCGTCGCACCACACCCTCAGGCGCACCGGACGGGGTCTCGCCAGTCTTCTATGCGTTGAACCGTGGCAAACGCTTCGCTGCGATCGACGCGACCACCACCGACGGTCGGGCGTTGGTACACCGTCTGGTTGGAGAAGCCGACGTGTTTCTTCACAACGTCAGACCATCGAAGCTGGCGTCCCTCGGAGTGGACTACCCGACGCTCGCGGCGATCAACAAACGTCTCGTGTACGCGGCCATTTCTGGATACGGGTCGGAAGGCCAAGACGCCGACCTGCCGGTCTATGACTATGTGGTGCAGGCCCAAATTGGCATGGTGGACTACCAGCGAGATCTGGAAACGGGCAGCCCGTCACTGATCAGCCAGTTCGTGGTGGACAAGTCGACAGCTAACGCAGCGGTACAGGCGATCTTGGCTGCATTACTGGTTCGTGGTCGGACGGGCCGCGGGCAACGGATCGACGTGCCAATGGTGCAGGTGGGGCTGCACTTCGAATGGCCAGACGCGATGGGCAACTACTTCGCCGAAGTCGAGACGAGATGGAAAACGATGCTTCCCCACACACGACTATTGCCAGCCAAGGCGTTCCACATCCTCACTACGGCTGACGGCGGCGAGATCGCGTGTGGTCCCGGCACGCCACCATTCGACGGTTTCGCGATTGCCCTGGGCCGAGCCGAATGGGCGGCAGACGAACGATTCGCCCAGCTCCCGGCCCGACGGTCGAACTACATGGCCTTGCTAACCGAAATGCGCAAGGCCGCACTCGAACAGACAACCGACGAGTTGATGGCCAATTTTGCGGCCAACGACGTTGCTGCAGGCGTCGTTCGAAAACGCGAAACGCTGCACGAAGACGAACTGGTGAAGCGGCTCGGTCTGATCAGTCAGCAAGACGCCCCTCACATTGGCAAGGTCCGACAGCCGCTCCCTATGTGGACATTCAGCCACAGTTCTGCCGTCACGACCACACACATTGGTGCGGTTGGCGACGACACCGATTGCGTCCTGCAAGAGTTGGGGCTCAGTCCGGCTGAGATCGCCGATCTACGTGTGAACCACGCGATCGGCTGACCCCAACGGTCTACATTGCAGTAAATGACACAGGTGTCTGAACCGATCTTCGCCCGTAGAATAGATGACGCAGTAGCCGGCCTTTTCGGCGTGTGGATGATCCTCGGACTGTTTGTCGACGGTTGGGCTCATCGAAATAGCAAGCCCGAGACGTTTTTCACCCCGTGGCACGGCATTTTGTATTCAGGGTTCATTGCCTCATCGGTCTGGATGTTGCGAGTGCTTCGCTCACACCAAAAGCCCGGGGTGAGTTGGCGGGACTCCATCCCTGTCGGGTACGGGTTACGCACCGTCGGGGTTGGTGTGTTCGGAATCGGTGCGGTCGCAGACCTCGCCTGGCACCAAATTTTCGGCGTCGAAGCAGACATCGAGACCCTCCTTTCTCCAACACACTTGGTGTTGCTGAGCGGCGGTCTATTGATGGCTGCTGGCCCAATCGCTTCGACGTTGAGGCGTGAAGCAGGCCGGCAGCAACCCACGTGGTCATCGGGCGGCGCGGTCGTCGGGACGGTTGCATTCGTGCTGTCGTTGCTGCAGTTTTTCCTGATGTATGCCAGCCCTTACGACTATGGCAAGTACGACTCGGACTACAGCGAAGCGGTGTCGCGAAGCGGGTGGTTGGCAGATGAGGTGCTCACCGACGGCATCGCATCTGCCTTGCTCTTTTCTATTCTGGTCAGCGTTGCGGTGAATTTTGTTGTTCGCACGGTTGATCCGCCTCGCGGTTCTTTCGTCGTGTTGCTGTTCGCCCCAGCGTTTCTCCAAACCGTGCTCACGAGTTTCGATACCTCATCGCGGTTGCTTGGCCCGGGTGTGGCCGCAGTCTTCGCTGAGGCCACGTGGCCGATGATCCGAACGCATCGGACCGCCTTGGTCCTGTCGGCGTGGGTTGCGAGTCTGACTCTGGCAACGAATTATGGGATTTTGGCGGGTGTGGCAATGCAGGATCGTGTGACCTGGACGGTGCACATGTGGGCTGGTCTCCCGGTGCTCTGCGCGGTGTTCGCAGCGTTGCTCACTGTCGCTTTCAGCGTGTCAGCCGGGACTACGCGTTCTTGACAGCTGCAGCGTCCTGCAGCCCGAGCGCCTGGATTGACGTCTCGCGCATTTCAATCTTGCGGACTTTGCCGGTGACCGTCATGGGGAAATCTTCAACGAACGTCACGTAGCGGGGAACCTTGTAGTGCGCGATTCGACCTTTGCAAAAGTCCTTCACGTCTGCCTCAGAGAGCGTGGCGCCGTCTTTGAGTTTCACCCACGCCATGATCTCTTCGCCGTACTTCACGTCGGGGACGCCGATCACCTGGACGTCTGCAATGGCGGGATGTGCGTAGAGGTATTCCTCGATCTCGCGCGGGTAGACGTTTTCGCCGCCCCGGATGATCATGTCTTTGATCCGCCCGACGATGTTGAGGTACCCCTCGTCGTCCATCACCGCAAGGTCTCCGGTGTGCATCCAACGGCCAGAGTCAATTGCCTCCGAGGTCTTCTCTGGGTTCTCCCAGTAACCAGTCATCACGGAGTACCCGCGGGTACAGAACTCACCCGCGGTTCCGCGCTGCGTGATTGCGCCGGTTTCGGGGTCGACGATCTTCACCTCGACGTGTGGCATCACCCGACCGACAGTTCCGCAGCGGCGTTCGATGGTGTCGTCGGTCGCGGTCTGGGTGCTCACGGGCGACGTTTCCGTCATGCCGTAACAGATGCCAACTTCGTTCGCACCCATACGTTCCTGGACCTGTTTCATTACTTCGACGGGGCAGGGCGACCCAGCCATGACACCGGTTCGGAGCGTGTCCAGCCTGTAGGACTCAAAGTCGGGAAGGCCAAGCTCGGCGATGAACATCGTGGGTACGCCGTAAAGCGAAGTGCACCGTTCGTCCTGCACAGCTTGCAAGGTGGCGGCAGGATCGAACGCAGCTGCGGGGTACACCATGCATGCTCCATGCGTGGTGGCTCCAAGATTTCCCATCACCATTCCGAAGCAGTGGTACAACGGCACGGGGATGCACACCCGGTCTTGTTCGGTGTACCGGAGTCCTTCGCCGACGAAGTATCCGTTGTTGAGAATGTTGTGGTGGCTGAGCGTCGCCCCTTTTGGGAACCCGGTGGTGCCCGATGTGTACTGAATGTTGATCGGGTCATCGAATTGCAGTGAGGAAGAGACCTCGCGTACGGCATCCGCGCTGATCGAGCCAGACCGATCCAGCAACTCATCCCAGTCCGACGATCCGATGAATACGGTTTGAGTCAGCCGGGGAGTATCGGCACGGACCGATTCCACCATGGCCACGTAGTCGCTCGTCTTGAAACTGGTCGCAGCGACGAGAGCTGCGCACCCGGACTGATTGAGGACGTAGGACAACTCATGAGAGCGGTACGCCGGATTGATGTTCACAAGAATGATGCCCAATTTGGCGGTGGCGTATTGGGTCAGGGTCCATTCGGCGCAGGTCGGGCTCCAAATGCCCAGGCGGTCACCTTGCCGAAGACCCATGGCAAGCAACCCTCTCGCGACCCGGGTGACCTCGTCGTCTAGTTGCGAGTACGTGAAGCGAAGCCCTTGATGCACAGAGACGAGCGCTTCTCGGTCACCGAACTTTCCAACGATGCGGTCGAAGTTGGCCCCGATTGTTTCGCCGAGGAGTGGTTGCGAAGATGCGCCGCTTGCGTAAGAGGGCAGGCTTGTGTGCGGTGGCAGGGGTGTCGTCACAGACACATTGTTGACGAAGCGAGCTGCTCGTGCACAGCCCCTAGTGCTTCGTGCACAGCACCTAGTACTTCAGCGCCGTCCCGAGCATGGCTGGGTTGGCGAGCACCAAATCGGCAACGGACGCGAGGTTGGCAAAAACGTCGAACAACGATTCGGCCTGTTTCGAGTCTGGGTCCAGGCTTGAAAGTAACTCCATGCCGATGAAAAGCGATGCGACGGCAAAGCCCAACTCTTGCTGCGGAAGGAGCCCAGCCACCGGGGTTCGTGCCACCGTCTGCCCAACAGCCGACTCGACGAGCTGCATCCAAGGTTTCATCGCGGTGACCATCCCCGCCGCGATTGCGTCGCTGGAATGGGCTCCGGCGAGTAGCTGACTCAGCACGGTTGGTCCGCCGGAGACAATTTCGTCTTGATGCACGTCTCGGGCGATACGGACGAGTTCAGCGAGTTTCGTGATCCGCTGGAACTGTTCGGCG
This sequence comes from Acidimicrobiia bacterium, assembly GCA_043720595.1. GTDB lineage: Bacteria > Actinomycetota > Acidimicrobiia > Acidimicrobiales > JANYDT01 > JANNBN01. The sequence goes on along the minus strand of JAYSSK010000198.1, from coordinate 7,015 downwards.
TACACGTCGGCTCGCTGTTGTCCTTCGTCTTTGGCTACAGCCACGAGCAGACCGTCCAAAGACCCGAAGTGATAAAAAATCAACGCTTGGTTGAAGTCGCCACGACGCGCGATGGTCCGAGCGCTCGCTTGGGTGATGCCCTCATCTCGCAGCACCGCTTTGGCCGCGCGAATGATTTTTGACTTGGTTTCGTTCCCGAGTCGGCTGTCGGCCGACGCGCCAGCGGCGGTGTGAACCGGACCCGCAGGTTTCCGTCGATTCGATGCAGCCGGTGCGGTCGCTGGTTTCGCTGGAGCCATCCAATCAACGTTAGTGACAGGGAGTGGGCAACGAGTAGTTGCAGCGGGAGCCAATCGCAGCGCGAGCATGGAGCATGACCGATCCGCAAGCCTTTCTGGATGTACTTGGCACAACGCGCGCTATCAGGCGCTACCGGCCCGATCCCATTCCTGCCGTTGACCTTCAGAAGATTCTGTTCGCAGCCAGTCGAGCCCCTACAGGGTCTAACCGCCAAGGATTTCATTTCGTCGTGTTGACTGATTCCGAGAAGTCCCGCGCGGCGAAAAGGTTGCTCGGCGAAGTGGCCAGAGCGGTGTGGGAGGAAAAGCGACGAGCGGACGGCTACGACGCAGGAAGCGGCGCTGCCCCAGACACGCCAAAGGCGCGGATGGCCACAACGATGGCCCATTTCGTCGAACATTTCGATGAGGCGCCGGCGGTGGTGATTCCGTGTCTTCGTCGTCATCGAGCACCGACACCATCAGAGGGCGCATCCGTCTATCCGGCCGTTCAAAATCTGCTCCTCGCTGCGAGAGTGTTGGGGTACGGGGGCGTCATCACGATGTGGCAGCAGGGTGTCGAAGGTCAATTACGCGAGATCATCGGGATCCCCCAGGACATCGCGCTGTGCGCAACGATTCCGCTTGGCCGTCCAGTCGGGGGAGGGCACGGTCCAGTTCGCCGACGGCCCTTGGCCGAGTTGGTAAGTGGCGATACGTGGGGGAGTCCGCCAGCCTGGGCGCTGGATCCCGAGGGGACCAGGTTCACGCAGGCGGGGCCACCGCGATGACAGCAGCAGCGACGAGTATCCCTGTGTATGAAATGGTTCCCGTGCCCCTGTCGGGCCGGGCCTTCGTTCGTTCGCGTACTGTGGCATTGGGCGACGTCAACCCCTATGGGCGCATACGGTTGGATGGCCTCGCTCGGGTCATTCAAGACATCGCAACTGCTGACGCCGCTGATGCGTTGTCCGGCAGTGCGTACGCCTATGTGCTCCGTCGCCTCGTCATGTCCATTGGCCAGACACCGCTGATTGGCGAACGCCTCACCCTCACGACGTTCTGCGGAGGAACGGCGCGGAGTTGGGCCGAACGCCGGACGTCGGTGCTGGGGGACCGGGGTGCATCGGTAGAGACCTCTGGCATTTGGGTGCCCATCGATTCCTCTGGTCGGCCGAGCCGGCTTCCCGACGATTTTCTTTCGGCTTACGCTGAGGCAGCGGGCGGGCGCCGTGTCGGGGCTCGCCTCACGCACGGCATCCGTCCTGAATCGGCTGACTCGAGTCCGTGGCCGGTGCGCTACACAGACCTCGACACCCTCGGCCACGTCAACAACGCTGCACACTGGTGCCCCGTCGAAGAGCGGCTGAGGGGGCGCGAGGTCGTCCACGCCGAGATCGAATTTGTCGGCGGACTGTTGCAGTCTGAACCGTGTGAGTTCGTCACCGTTGACCGTCCCGATGGGGTCGACTCGTGGCTATGCGCCGAACGTCACGTCCGATCGTCCCAACGAGTGTGGTTGTCCGTGTAGCATTGACCCGCTCTCGTCAGTAGACGAGATGTGGTCGGCCCTTCTGATTGTGGGTTGACCTAACCCAATTTGGCTGCGCGGCAGCCCGATCAGAGAAATAGAGCCATGAACCATGATCCTCTTTCCGAGGACCTCGGAAACACGTATGCCCTGGCACCAGTCGAGCCGGAAATGTTGTTCGACGAAGCCGATCTTGAAGAGCACGTCAGCGACGAGTTCGTCGACGAAGACATCGATCTCGAAGACGATCTCGCGCATCGGCCCCACGCCGAGCTTGATGACGACGACGATCTCTATGTAGTCGATGAAGTCGATGTAACTGACGCCTCCCACGAGATGTCCGACGGCGAAGACGCCGCTGACTCTGCCGACGACTCTGAACGGGTGCCCACATGGGGCGAACTCGGGGTCCCTTCAGACCTTGCCCGTGCCCTCGAAGGCGCCGGCATCACCACACCTTTTCCCATCCAAATCGCAACGCTTCCCGACGCCCTTGCGGGCAAAGACATTTGTGGTGAAGCGCCGACTGGTTCGGGCAAGACCCTCGCTTACGGCATCGTTGCTGTGAGCTCGGTTGGCGAAGTCCGGTCGCGTCGTCCGCACGCACTCGTCCTTGTGCCTGTCCGAGAACTTGCCGAGCAGACCTCACGTGCACTGCAGCCACTCAGCAGGGCTCGCAACGTATGGGTGCAGACCTGTGTCGGTGGGACGGACATCAGCCGTCAGGCGAATGCCCTTCGTAAGGGTGTCGGCATTGTCGTTGCGACTCCTGGCCGCCTCATCGACCTGCTGAGCCACGGTGACATCTCATTCGACGACCTTCGCGTCGTTGTCATCGACGAAGCCGACCGTATGGCCGACATGGGGTTCTTGCCCCAGGTCGAGCAGATTCTCTCGGACGGTTCGAAGAACGGCAGCGGAGACCGTGCGCAGGTGCTGTTGTTCTCTGCCACCCTCGACGGTGACGTCGGTGAACTGGTGCGTCGCTATCAGCACCAGCCTGTCCGTCACTCAACTGCCGGCGTTGGTCTGTCCAGCGAAGAGGATCACGTCGACACCGTCGGCGACCACCTCCGCGTGTTGGTTCGCCACGAGTCAAAGATCGATGTGGCGGCTGCAATCGCAGAGCCAGCACGTCGTTCTTTGATGTTCGTGAAGAACCGGTTTGCCAGCGAACGTGTTGCCGATGCACTCAACGAGCGTGGCGTTTCAGCAGCCCACCTCCACGGTGGCCTTACCCAAGGTGCCCGTAACCGAGTCATCACCAGCTGGGCCCGTGGCGACGTTCGTACCGTCGTGGCCACCGACATGGTCGCCCGTGGTTTACATATGGACCACGTCGACGTTGTCGTCCACCTCGACGCTCCGCAAGACGAAAAGGACTACATCCACCGCAGTGGTCGTACTGGTCGCGCCGGTGCGGCTGGCACGGTGGTCAACCTGATGAGGAAAGAGCAGCGGCGGTTCTTCGACGCTTTGGAACGCCGTCTTGCCGTGTCTTCGCGTGAGGCCCTCCTCGAAGATGTGGTCGAGCGTCTGCGCGAACAGGTGAAGCAGTCCGAAGCCGCTCCAGTGTCGGCGCGAGGCGCAACCCCGCTGCCTGTCGTCGAGGGTGCGCTCGACTACGACCAGTCAGGCGACCAGCGTGGCTGGGGCCGTGACGGTGGTCGTGATTCTGGCCGCGACTCGGGTCGTGGTGGGTTCCAGGGTGGCCGTGGCCAACGTCCGGCATACGGACGCGACCGTGGAAACGATCGTGGCCCTGATCGTGGCCCTGATCGTGGACCGAGCCGAGGATTCGACCGTGGTCCAGATCGCGGCAGTTTCGATCGGAGTGAACGTCCTCCACGCGGACCGAAGCCGGGCCAGACCGACTGGGTCCCGCAGGAAGAATGGCAGGCCAAGCGAGACGCAGAACGGGCTGAACGTGGCGAACCTGCTTGGCTTCCACAAGCCGAGTGGCAGGCCAAGCGAGACGCAGAACGAGCCGACCGTGCTGCCAACGATCCGACCTGGATCCCGCAGGAAGAGTGGCAGGCCAAGCGAGACGCAGAACGGGCTGAACGTGGCGAGCGTCCGTTCCAGAAGCGTGAGACCTCGTTCCAACGTGGTCCTCGCAACGACCGGGGCTTCGGAGATCGGGGTGACCGTCACTTCGGCGACCGTGGTGACCGCAACGATCGCGGCCCAAGCCGTGGTTTCGAACGCTCAGACCGTGGAGATCGTCCAGGCGGCGACCGACCCTGGATCCCGCAAGAAGAGTGGGCGGCAAAGAAAGATACCGAGCGTGCCGCGCGCGGCGAGCGTCCGTTCCAGAAGCGTGAGGGCTCGTTCGATCGTGGTCCTCGTGCCGGTGGCGAACGTCCTTGGGTTCCGCAGGAAGAGTGGAACGCTCAGCGTTCTGCGCGAGGCGAACGTCCTTGGGTGCCTCAAGAAGAGTGGGACGCTCGCAAGCCAGCCCGCGAGGGCGGCCGAGATGGTGGGCGACCTGGCGGCTTCGACCGTGGCCCACGCAGTTTCGACCGCAACGATCGGGGTGCTTCGCGTGACAGCGGCCGTCCGGGTGGTTTCGATCGTGGCCCACGCAGTTTCGGTGACCGCAACGATCGAGGGCCGTCACGTGACGGTGCTCGGCCGAGTGGATTTGATCGTGGTCCTGCGCGCAGCTTTGACGGACCGCCTCGTAGTCCTCGGCCATTTGGTGGCGCTGACCGTGGCGACCGCCCCGGCGGCGACCGGCCTGGCTATGGCCGGCCTAGTTTCGGAGGAGGCGCTGGTGCTGGTGCAGGTGCACCACGCGGCGATCGTCCTTGGGCGCCGCGCGAACCCCGCCGCGATGACCGATCATCGGGCTCCGCTCCTGGCGGAGATCGTTGGGACCGTGGTTCCTCTCGTCCCGGAGGCCCACCTCGCGGTGACTCCGGCTTTGGTGGACGCCCATCGCGCCCAGCCGGCGCTCCTGGACGTTCGGGCGCATGGTCTGATCGCAGCGGTGCTCCGGCTGGCCGTGACAGCCGCCCGAGCGGCGATGGTCAGGGTCCTGACCGTCCCGGCACCAATGGTTATGTTCCACGCGGTGTGAAGATGTGGCAGGCCGGTCGGCGTAACCGCCCCGAAGCCTGATTCACCGATAACTGCTTGCCCGCCAGCGCTTGATTCAACGAATGCCTCCGTGCCCAGCGCGGAGGCATTTTCATTTCCGGCGACGAGGGTTGACACTGGAGGGTCACCCACAGGGGGTGACCGATTAGCCGGCTAGGGCCAGGAACGCTTGGTTGGTTCGTGGCGCTTTTCGGCGTCACTGCGCATCCACTCTTTGCGCCAGCTCTTGACGGCCGGGCCTTGCAGGAGTGGCGTCTCGCCTCGTGCTGCGTTGCGGCGGGCAGTCCACCAACCGTGCGCTTCTTCGTCGGCCAGTTCTGCGACAGCGTTCTCAATTCGTTCACCCATGCGACGAGGGTCCTCGCCGTCGTTGGGCTGCAACGCGAAGCCGAACGTGACGGTGGTGTCGCCACGTTTGGGCATGTTCGAGCCCTTCGGCAGAATGCGACCGGTTCCTTCGAGATGAATGGGGATGACCGGGACCTTGGTACGTGTACTGAGGAACGCCGCACCGGGTTTGAAATCACCCGCCCAGCCGTCTGGTGAGCGTCCGCCTTCGGGGAAGATCACCAAACTCCATCCATCTCGCAACAACTCGATGGCTCGGTCCGACGAGGAGCGGGACACTTTGCGACGTTCGATTGGGATGGCCCCAATGCAAAGCGCGCTGAGTACCGCTTTGACGCGCGTGTCGAAGAAGTAGTCGGCACCCGCTGCAACAACGACTTTCTTGCGGAATCGGGCCGGGATCGTGCTGAGAAGGAGAAACGTGTCGAGGTGCGACATGTGGTTCGCAGCGAAGATCACCGGGCCTTCGATTTCGTTGATCCGGTCGGTGCCCCGCACGCTCGGCGACGCGATCAGGCCGACGCCGGGTCGCATGAACCCTTCGGTGAGCGCGCGACGCAGAACGCGTGCCCACGGGTCCCTGGCCCAACTGGTGTCGTAGTTCATCTCGAGCGTCGAGCGGTCCTGCTCACGAGGCACTGAACTCGGCCACGACGGGCTGGTGAACGGGAACATCTGCAGCTGACGCGGAATGAGACTCTTCGCCGAATTGGTGACCCCTGCGCCCATTGGACCGCGCCGCAGCAAGGCGCGCATTCCAGATTCTTCGTCCGCGTCGAACAGCGGCCGGCCGACGCGTTCGCGTAGCCGGTCGGACAGCCCGCCGAGCCGTTGCACCGGGGGAGGCGTCGGATCGCCAGGCATGTGGCCCGGCGGTGTCATCAGTCGACCTCACACATGAAGATCGGTGGGTTATGCAGGTGCGTGATGGACGGGTCGCGACCGACCACATCGGTTGCCATTTCCAGTGCGTCGCGCAACGTGGAGGCCGGTGTGAACCCTAGACGACGGACTGCGCGCGGGTCGCCGCCGATGACGATGACCTTGCCAAGGTGCTGCAGCGCGTGTGAGCCCCAGTACCACATGTAGAACGGATGGACCCCGTGGTAGGCGTACGAGGTGCGGTACAGGTGTCGGTACCACTCGTCCTCTGCGTACTGCTTTTCGTACTTCGCTTCCATCTCTTTCGGGTCCGTGGTGTCGGCCAGGACCTGCTCGAAGAAGTCGATGTAGCTGGGGTGATGAACCGGGTGGAACTCCCACGGGGTTGGGTGGCTCATGATCAACACGCCACCTTCACGAACCAGCGGACGCTTGCGGTAGAGGTTGAAGAAGTACCCGAGGCCGAGGCACATCACCAGCACAGGGTTCATGATCGAGTTCACGTTGTACGGGCCGATGTACGGAAGACCCATGGTGAGGATGTCGGTCTGACCCTCGACCCGTACCAACTGTTGCCGGTGCACCTGAGCGATGGTGAGTTCGTGAACGGCCTCTACCTCGCCTGCTTGCACGCTGGTCATCTTGTGCGGTGCCTTGGTCGCATGGAAGATTGACCGTTTCGTACGAGACGGTACCCGGTCGAGCGTTTTTGACACCGTGATGAACGATGCCCGGTCGCGGGCGTTCCATTCCCACTCTCGTTTCTGCAGGAAGTTCATCGCGGAAGGAAACGCGTCGTTGTTGATGGTCGACTCGATCTGGAAGATCTTGACGCCGGCTTCGCGAATGACTTTGCCCATCCGCCAGTTGATGT
>JAYSSK010000197.1:0-29928 GCA_043720595.1 Acidimicrobiia bacterium | reverse complement strand
CATCGACGTCAGCGGGAACCGCTGGGAGCGGTGCCGGATCGGTTTGCTGGGGTGGGACGTGACGGGGCTCAACCACCACGACAACGACCTGATCGACCTGCACGACCCCGAGCACGCGATCGTCGTCGGTCCGTGAGTCGACGCGGTCGCTGACCGATCCGCCGTTCGAGAAGCGGGTCAGCCGGTCGGGACCGGCGTCGGCGCGGACGCCGACCGCCGTGACGCCCGGACCAGGTCGAGCGGGTCGAGCTCGACCTTGCGCAGGCGGATGTGCTTGGGCGTCACCTCGATGCACTCGTCGCCGGCGATGTACTCGAGCGCGTGCTCCAGCGACAGGACGCGGTGCGGCGTGAGATTCACGGTGTTGTCGGACGACGACGCGCGCATGTTCGTGAGCTTCTTCTCACGGCAGATGTTGACGAGCATCTCTTCGTTGCGAGCGTTCTCGCCGATGACCATGCCCTCGTAAACGACGTCGCCTGGTTCGATGAAGTAGGTGCCACGCGACTGGAGATTGTCCATCGCATACTCAGTGGCCGGACCCTGCCGGTCGGCAATCATTGCACCGCCGAGACGGTGCGGCAGATCGCCTACCCACGGCACGTAGCCTTCGTGTCGCTGGTTGATGAGCGCCGTGCCACGGGTCTGAGTGAGCAACTCGGAACGAAGGCCGAGCAGACCACGTGATGGGCACTCGAAGCGCATGATGGTACGGCCGTTGTCCCCAGGACGCATGTCGGTCATCAGGCCCTTGCGTGGTGCAAGCGCCTGGGTGACAGCTCCGACGTACTCGTCCGGCGAGTCAACGATGACTTCTTCGTACGGCTCGTGGCGCTTGCCGTCGATCTCTTTGGTGATGACCTCTGGGCGAGAAACCTGCAGCTCGTAACCCTCGCGGCGCATGGTCTCAATGAGGACCGCCAACTGGAGTTCGCCACGACCAGCGACCTCGAGGATGTCTGGCGAATCGGTGTCGGCGAGCCGGATGGACACGTTGCCGAGGATCTCACGGTGGAGGCGATCGCGCAGATGCCGCGACGTGAGGTACTTCGACTCTTTGGCCTTGCCTGCCATGGGCGAGGTGTTGACGCCGAACGTCATGCGCAAGACAGGCTCGTCGACCGTAAGGCGCTCGAGCGCCTCTGGTTCGGTGGGTGATGCGAACGTGTCGCCAATTTCGACCTCGGGGAACCCAGCAATGACGAACAGGTCGCCAGCGAGAATCTCTTCCGTCTCGACACGCTTCAGACCGTCGACGTTGTACAACGTACCGGGCTTGCGCTTGAGCACGCCGCCGGGGACGCTTGGGTTTGGCTGCGCCTGGAGCAACGCGACCTGCTCGCCAGCGCGCAGGGTGCCGCGCTGCACACGACCAATGGCCAAGCGACCGAGGTACTCGCTTGCATCGAGGTTATTGACGAGCGCCTGGAGTGGACCTTCTGCGTCGCCGTTCGGGGCTGGGATCGTCTTGACGATCGCTTCGAACAACGGCGTGAGGTCGTCGGCGGCGCCTGGCATACCAATTCCCGAAACGGCTCGGCCGTCGCGGGCGATGGCGCTGACCACCGGAAAATCCAGGTGCTCGACGTCGAGACCTGCAGCTTCGATGAGATCGAGGAACAAGTGCTCGACCTCGTGCAGCACTTCCTCGGCACGGGCGTCTTGGCGATCGACCTTGTTGATGACGACCACCACGGGCAACCGGCGAGCAAGCGCCTTGGACAGCACGTAACGGGTCTGTGGGAGTGGGCCTTCGGCTGCATCGACAAGGAGCAACACACCGTCGACGATGTGGAGACCGCGCTCGACCTCGCCACCGAAGTCGGCGTGGCCTGGGGTGTCGACGATGTTGAGTTTGTAGTGCTGCCAGCGGATGGACGCCTGCTTCGCGAAGATCGTGATGCCGCGTTCGCGTTCCTGGTCGTTGGAGTCCATGACGCGATCGATTGCTTCGCCACGGGTGGACATAGCGCCGGTCGCGCGGAGCATTGCGTCGACAAGGGTGGTTTTGCCGTGGTCGACGTGGGCGACGATGGCGATATTGCGAAGTTCCATGGGGTGTTCTGCAGTCTCTCGAGCTCAGGGGTGTGCCAGGGGCGGCACGTCGGCGCGAGCGAAAGCCCGCAGGGTGACAGCACCGGTCCGGAGAGCGGCGGTTCAGGATCGCATTTCGACCCCGTCGCTGGTTTGGAGATAGTTGTAGAACGCGACTCACGCCGTCCATGGGAGGACGGATAGACGACAAGTCATGAGCGACACGTCAATAAAGAACGGACAACTTCAGGGCATTGGGATCCCCGACCGCTTGTGAATCAGACCGCTTCTTCGGCCTCTTCCTCTTCGTCATCCTCGTCGAGCACTCGGGCAAGGCACCATGAAGCGCAGGTTTCGTCCGCGCCGGCGCCGCACTCCTCGCAAGGTGTGCCGAGATTGAGATCTGAGTTCCGCTTCAAGGCGCGAGCCTCTTCGAAGCGGCGGTGTCGACCCTTCTTCACGTCACACTCCCTACGTCTGGTGTCATCTCATGCGTGCGGGCATCTACGATACCTGCACTTCGCGTCCAACTGATGACATAAGCAGAGGAATTGGGCCTCAGAACGCGGTGTCGCTGGTCACACCCATCATTTACAGGGCAAAACGGGCACGTATCCGCTCGGTTTTCAGTGTTCATCGGTGCCGAAGCACCTTCATGCAGCCGGGATACGCTGAAACCGTGAGCGCTTCTCTCGACATCGACGCCATGATCCGCCGTTTTCAAGAGCGGGCGAAGGCAGTGAAAAACCGACCGATGCCCCCGGTCGAAGGAGCGGAGCGCAAACTGTTCATTGACCGCGCTCAGACCGATTTTATGGATTTCGCAATCATCGGTGATGCAGTCGGCGCGGTGGAGGACGGATTCCTCGTCCTTCGTATAGACCTCCGACCGGCTCCCGCTGCGCCCCCGACGAGCCCATCCTCCGAGTGACCCGCGCTCCGGGCTCAGACGGCGCCGAGCCACCGCTCTGGTTTCCGCTCGGAGGCGCTTCGGCCTATGTTGCGCGTGGAGCCGCGCCCCACATCGAAGGTGATCGGTCGACCGCGTTCGCGTGGGCGTCCGTCACGAAGTTGGTGACAGCGTACGCCTGTCTGATCGCCGTTGAGGAAGGAGTCGCGGCGTTAACCGACGCAGCCGACGGTTTCTCAGACCTGACCTTGGCGCACCTACTGGCGCACGCAGGTGGGTTGGCATTCGACCAACCAGACCGAATCGCTCCACCTGCGACCGAACGCCTCTATTCGAACGCCGGACTTCGCCTCGCCGCGAAGATCGTCGAGACCCACACCGAAATGCCGTTCGCTGATTACGTCGCAACGGGCATTCTCCTTCCGCTCAGAATGGATGGGCTGCAGTGGGGCGATCCTGCGACAGGTGCTGTCGGTACCATCGCAGACCTGGCGGCCTTTGCGTTCGAACTCTTGTCCCCCACTCTGATCGCACCAGAGACCCTTCGCGAAGCGGTGCGCCCGTGGTGGCCCCTGCTAGATGGGTTCGTTCCTGGCTTCGGCATGCAGCGGCCGTGCCCGTGGGGTCTTGGTTTTGAGATCAAGGGAACAAAGCGCCCGCATTGGACGGGGGCGACCAACAGCGCCGAAACATTTGGGCATTTTGGTCAGAGCGGCGCCATGCTGGCCGTCGACCCGCAGCGCAGTGAAGCGTGGTGTTCGTTGTCGCCCGAACCGTTTGGTGCGTGGGCGAAGCGGGCGTGGCCGCAGATGATTGATGGCACCACCGATCAGACCAACCGATCAGAGCAACCTGCGAGACCAACCTGCGAACATACCGACTGACTCTGTAACGTGACCACATGAAAGTCGACCTGGACGTGGTAGCCACCACGCCGACGGCCAAAGCGGCCACAGCGGCTGCAACGACGCCTGCGATTTCTCTCATTGACGTGCACAAACGGTTCGGAGACGTCGTAGCGGTCGACGGGGTGAGCCTCGACATCCGCCACGGCGAGTTCTTCACGTTGCTCGGCCCATCGGGCTCCGGCAAGACAACGGTTCTGCGGATGATTGCGGGCTTCGAACAGGTCACGCAGGGCCGAATTCTGTTGGAAGGTACCGATGTCACCGGCGTCGCCCCGTTTGACCGAGACGTCAACACCGTTTTCCAGGACTATGCGTTGTTCCCGCACATGAACGTGCTGCGCAATATCGAATACGGCCTGCTCGTGAAAAAGGTCAACGCCAAGGAACGCAGCGTTCGTGCCAAGGCAGCGCTCGCAGCCGTGCGGCTGACAGAGTACGGGGCGCGTAAGCCGAGCGAACTCTCCGGCGGCCAGCGCCAACGCGTCGCGTTGGCACGGGCGCTGGTCAACCGCCCGAAAGTGCTACTCCTCGATGAACCTCTCGGCGCGCTCGACTTGAAGTTGCGCGAGGAAATGCAGGTTGAACTGAAGTCGATTCAGAACGAAGCTGGAATCACGTTCGTATTCGTGACCCATGACCAAGACGAGGCACTCACGATGAGTGATCGCATTGCAGTGTTCGAAAAAGGTCGCATCGTCCAAGTCGGCACGCCACGCGACCTTTACGAGGCGCCCCAGACGCGGTTCGTGGCAGGGTTTGTTGGAACGTCCAGCCTGATTCACGGCACCCTTGCCTTACGGCTGCTCGGGAAAGACGGAACGTTCTCCATCCGCCCGGAACGTCTGTCAATCCTGCCCCACGATGGCGCTCCGAATCATGATTTTGCTCCCGATCTTGCTCCCGATCTTGCACCGACGCCCGGATCGGTCGTCATTCCTGGAATGCTCCGCCACGTCCAATATGTGGGGCCCGAACAAAGGGTACGAGTCGACGCGGGCGAAGGCTGCGAACTGACCGCTATTTGTTCGACATCGCTCCCGCTTCCTGATCCGGGCAATCCAATTCGTCTCTCGGCCGCTCGGGAGTCGTTCACCGAGTTGACCGACTAGGCCACTTGCGCCACGGTCAGTTCGTCACCGCACCACCAGCAACATTCGCACTACCTGCAGCTTCAGTTGATCAGCAGACCCAGCAGTAGAGACCCCACCGCAGAGACCAAACCAGAAGAAGAGGAACAACCATGCGAAAGCCCATGTTGAGAGCCGCAGCAGTTTTTGCGGCCACCGTATTCGTACTCGCCGCATGTGGGTCGGATGCCGACTCCACCGACACCAGCAGCGAAACCACTATCGAAGCAAGCGCCGAAACAACTCTCGCGACCGAAGAGACTCCAGCCACCGAGGCACCCGCCGAGGAAGCTCCGGCAACTGAAGCTGCCTCGACCGTCGCAGCAACCGATGGCGGCAACGAGGCAGCTGCCGGCATTGCCGCACCTGACCTGCCGATGCTCGAAGCAGTCGGCGACAGCGAAGGCCAGATCAACATTGTCGCGTGGCCCGGTTACACCGAAAAGGCCTGGGTCGAGCCGTTCCAACAAGCATCTAACTGCACCGTCAACGTGAAGGTTGGCAACACCTCAGATGAGATGGTTGCGCTGATGCAGACCGGCGAATACGACGTGGTCAGCGCGTCGGGAGACGCAAGCCTTCGCCTGATCGCTTCAGGAGAAGTTGCCCCGGTCAACACAGCGCTGATGACGAATTACGCCGACGTCTACGAGGCCTTGAAGGGCAAGCCGTGGAACTCCGTCGGGAGCAAGGCGTATGGCGTACCCCACGGGCGCGGCGCCAACCTTTTGATGTACAACACCGAGAAGTTCGCCACGGCGCCTGACAGCTGGAGCGTCGTTTGGGAAGAAGACTCACCGGCAAAGGGTGGGGTTACTGCATACGACGCACCGATCTACATCGCCGATGCCGCCGTGTACCTGATGTCGACCGAGCCCGATCTCGGGATCACGAACCCATATGCGCTCGACGAGACCCAGTTCGCAGCAGCCATCGAACTGCTTCAGCAGCAGAAGGGCCTTGTCTCGGAGTACTGGAGCGACTACCTGAAGCAAATGGCTGCGTTCAAAACGGGCACGATGACCGCAGGGACCACCTGGCAGGTTGTGGCAAACGCAGCGAAGGCAGAAGGCACCAAGGTCGAAGTTGTTCTGCCAAAAGAAGGGTCAACTGGTTGGTCAGACACCTGGATGATTTCCTCGAAGGCGAAGAACCCCAACTGTGCGTACAAGTGGATGGACTACATCATTTCGCCTGAAGGCAATGCCAAAGCCACCGAGTATTTCGGTGAAGCCCCTTCGAACCAGAAAGCCTGCGCGCTTACTGACAACAAGGATCATTGCTCACTGTTCCATGCCGGCGACGAGGAATACTTCTCCAAGATCTGGTACTGGACCACACCGACAAAGGAATGCCTCGATGGCCGGGGTCCTATCTGCAAAGAGTTTGCCGAGTGGACAAAGGCCTGGACTGAGCTGAAGGGCTAAGTCTCCACCTCGCACTGGACCAGCTTGGACGTGCACCGAGCGCCCAAGCTGGCCACGCTCCCGATATCCGATGCCTGCATCCGCCCACCCGCTGCCACGGTCGTTTCCACGGACGATGGCCCGATTTCTACACCGGCACGCGCGCGTACGATTGGCGGCTCTCCTGGCTGCACCGGTGGCGTGGCTCGCAGTTGCATACCTCGGCTCGTTGGCCGCGCTCCTGATCACCTCTTTGTACCGAGTGGATTCGTTCACGACTGCTCTGGTCAAGGACGTCGGATGGCGCAACTTCGACGAAATCATCACAACGCCCGTGTACCGGCGAGTGGTGCTCCGCAGCATCACGGTTGCGGCCGGGGTCACCCTGATCGACCTGGCGGTGGCCCTTCCTGTCGCGTTCTACTTAGCCAAAGTCGCGTCGCCTCGGGTGCGACGAATTGTCACCGTGGCCGTCACGATGCCACTTTGGGCGAGCTACCTGGTGAAGGCGTATGCAATGAGAGCGTTCCTCGACCCCTCCGGCGGCCTTATCAAGAAGGCCGTAGGCGCTTCGCCCGGGTTTGGGTTGACTTCCACAACGCTGGTGCTCGCTTATCTTTGGCTGCCGTATGCAATCCTGCCCTTATATGCAGGCCTAGAAAGGTTGCCCAACTCGCTTCTGGAAGCCTCGTCAGACCTTGGTGCGCACGCTGGCCCAACCTTTCGGCGGGTCATCATTCCAATCCTTGCCCCCGCCATTGTCGCTGCGAGCATCTTCACGTTCTCGTTGTCGCTCGGGGATTACATAGCGGTGGACATCGTCGGCGGGAAGACCCAGTTGCTCGGATCGGTGGTCTACGACAACTTTGTGCAGAACGGACCGCTCGCCGCAGCGGTCGCCATCATCCCGATGGTGATCATGGTCGTCTACCTGCTTGGCGCTCGCGCCACCGGCGCTCTCGACAGCCTCTGATATCGCCATGCACCTTTCTGTCGCCGCCCGCCGCACCATCGCTGCGTTCACAGCACTTGTCGTTGTGGTGTTGTGGATGCCTATCGTCTACGCCGGCCTCCTCGCGTTCAACACCGAGAAGTCGACCATTCTCCAGGGCCTCAGCCTGAAATGGTGGAAGCCAACGTTTCAAGACCCAGAAGTACGCGATGCCCTTGCAGGATCCGTGAAGACCGCGCTTGCAGCGACCGCAATAGCGCTGGTGCTTGGAACGCTGCTTGCGTTCGCACTCCAGCGCTATCGATTCTTCGGCAAAGACATCCTGTCCTTCGTCGTCGTGCTGCCAATCGCGCTGCCGGGCATTCTTACAGGCATTGCACTCAACAGTGCGTTTCGCACGCTCGGGTTGTCGCTTGGGTTCAAGAGCCTGGTGGTCGCCCACGCAACGTTCTGCATCGTGGTTGTGCACAACAATGTATTGGCACGTCTGCGGAGGATGCCGAGCTCGTTGGAAGAGGCATCCGCTGATCTAGGCGCGCATACTTTCACCACGCTCCGACTCGTAACGTTCCCAATGCTGCTTTCGTCGTTGGCGGCCGGCGCCATTCTCGCATTTGCACTGTCTTTCGACGAGATCGTGGTCACCACGTTCACTGCGGGGCCCGGATTTCGCACGCTCCCGCAGTACATCCTCAGCAACTATGCGCGTCCCAACAACTTGCCCAAGGTCAACGTGGTTGTGCTCGTCGTACTGGTCCTCTCCATCGTTCCGGTTTGGTTCGCCCAGCGCTTGAGCGAGTCGAGCCCAGGCATGGCCAACAGCCGCTGAAACTCCAGGACGCCAAGAAATTCGGGCCGATGTGGCGCGTTCCGCTGAAAAGTTCGTACGCTCAGGCTCATGGCTGATCAACCGACCGCAGACGAACTCCAGAAGTTCGGTACTGGCAACGCTCCGGTGCCGCGCCCATTCGACGGACGAACGGTGGAAGAAGAGCGCCTGCACCGTAAGCAACGCCTTGCAGCCTCGTTGCGCCTGTTCTCGCGTTTCGGCTTCGATGAAGGCGTTGCCGGGCACATCACTGCCCGAGACCCCGAACTGACCGACCACTTCTGGGTCAACCCGTTCGGCATGCATTTCAGCATGATCAGCGTCAAAGACCTGCTGCTGGTGCGCCATGACGGGACGGTTGTGCACGGCACACAGCCGGTGAACCAGGCGGCTTTCGCCATTCACTCACAGGTTCATGCGGCACGTCCCGATGTGATCGGCGCCGCACACAGCCACTCCCCCTATGGCAAGACATGGTCAACTTTCGGGCGGCGTCTTGACCCCATCACTCAAGACGTCTGTGCGTTCTACGGTGACCACGAGGTGTTCGATGACTACACCGGTGTCGTGCTGGATACCGAAGAGGGCAAGCGGATCGCTTACACAATGGGCGACAAAAAGGCCGTCATCTTGCGCAACCATGGTCTGCTGACTGTCGGCCACTCCGTCGACGAAGCGGTGTGGTGGTTCATTACCATGGACCGCTCGTGCCAAGCACAACTGATGGCAGAAGCGGCGGGCACGCCCATACACATCGGCCACGAGATGGCTCAACTCACCCAGACCCAGGTCGGTTCGCACCTCGCTGGTTGGTTTAATTTTCAGCCGCTCTACGCCCGCATCGTGAAGGAACAACCAGACCTTCTCGAGGAGTAGACGATTTCTCCCCAAGTCTTGGTGTGCCCCCTGGCATGCCTTGGTTGTGTTCATCGGCTGCCGATAGAGACCGCAGCCTCAGTACGGTATTGCAGTGGCACCAGATACCGAACGATTTGCCTTTACCGCTCACGGACCGTGGGCGGTCGATGAACATCGCCTGGGGTGGGCCGCCGGGATTGACGCACTGCGCCAACGCACCAACGACCTAGTCCCAACGCTGACCACGCCGGGACGATTACCTCCCGGAGCCCGTGTCTTGCGAACCGGCCGGATTCTTGGTGGCGCTCTGCTCCTGTGGAGACTCAAAGAGAAGCAGGCAGGCGGGGCAGTCAGCCGTGCAGGGGTATCTCGGCGCCTTCGTGTCGCGTTTGCCGAGCTCGGCCCCACCTACATCAAAATGGGCCAAATCATCAGCTCGGGCGAAGGGATCTTTCCTCCTGAACTAGTTGCAGAATTCCGACAACTCCGTGACCGAGTGCCACCCGAACCGTTTGCCTCGGTTCGGCTCACCGTCGAGGAAGACCTCGGGCAACCGCTCGAAACCGTGTTTGCCACGTTCGACCAGACTGCGCTGGCAGCAGCTTCGATCGCTCAGGTGCATGCCGCCACGCTCCTCACCGGCGAGGCCGTTGTGGTCAAGGTGCAGCGCCCGAATGTCGCCAGATCGGTGGGACGAGACCTACGGGCGATGAGCTGGTTCGCCCCGCACCTCATCGGGCGCATCCCGATGAGTTCCCTGGCCAATCCCCCGGCCCTCGTGGAATTGTTCGCCGAGACGATCGTCGAGGAACTCGACTTCCGTCTCGAGGCACAGAACATGCTGGACACCGCGCGGGTTCTTCGCTCCACGGGTCAGCAAGTTGCGATGGTAGTACCGCGTCCGCACCCCAACCTGGTCACCAAGCGCGTGCTGGTGATGGAACGCCTCGACGGCTTCAGTTTCGACGACGTTGATGGCATGCAGCGCGCCGGGATCGATACCGAGGCCGTGATCCGGGCTTCCATGGTGGCGTTCCTCGAGGGCGTCATGTTGCATGGTGTGTTCCATGGAGATCTGCACGGCGGCAACTTGTTCGTGATGCAGGACGGCCGCGTTGCGCTGTTGGACCACGGCATCACCGGGCGGTTGACCGAAGCGAAGCGGCTGGCGTTCCTGCGGCTGATGCTCGCCGGCACAACGAACAACGTTCGGCTCCAGATCCAGGCGCTTTGTGAGCTTGGAGCGTTGCCGATTGACTCCGATATCGATGCGGTCATCAGCGACCTCAACCTCGATAGGCCGGTGAAAGACCCGACCAAGATGCAGCCCGAAGAGCTCATTTCCGAGGTACGTGACATTACGAAGGCGTTGCTGGGGTACGGGGCACGAATGCCAAAGGAACTGATGCTCTACGTCAAAGATCTGCTGTTCCTCGATGGGGCGATTGCCACGCTGGCACCTCAGCTGGACCTGTTCGCCGCCTTGACTGACATTGGGATGCACTTCGCCACGACCCATGGTGGGCGGATTGCGTCGGATGTTGGCTTGGCCGTATCGGCGCAGGGGGTCGACATCACAGCGTTCAAGGCGTCGATCGGGGTCGAGGCGCACGTCGAGAAGCTCACCTATGCCGACCTTCAGAAACGGCGTGCGCTGATCGCGCAGCGGATGGAGGGTCAGGAGCACGCAACTCGCAAAGCTTTGCGTGACGCCAGCAAGGCTGCCGTCGTCAAACCGGAGCGACGCCGGTTCCGTCCGTTCAGGCGTGCAGCATGAAATACATCGAAATCACTTGACGACCTTAAACTAACTTTCGTAAGGTTCCATGTGTCTTCACTACATCTCACAAGGAGCAATCGACATGGCAACACGGGTACTGAGCAGCGAGCAGGGCAAGACCTCCATCACACGCATGCAGGCGATCCTCACGAATGGTCTCACCGAACAGATCCGCTCGCTGCGAGCAGAGGGCGAGATCCTCTCCGACCCCAACGTCTGGGACGGCTCGCTCGCCGAGGACTTCCGGTCGAACACCTGGCCTCAGGCAGCCAACGGACTCGCCGCGTGTGCCGACGCCCTTGAGGCCCTCCGAGCACGAATCCAGGGCATCAACTCCGACATCATGGCGGCAGGCGGCAACGTGTAAAGCGCCGGCAGAGGAACGTCGGTCCGACAAGCCCTGCAGACGACGAAGGCCCGGGTTTCCCCGGGCCTTCGATCGACGTTCGTCTGTTGCGGGTGAGTCAGTCGAGTGCTCGACGCAAGCTCAAGGACAACCGCCGCTTCTCTGGGGTGATCTCGATGATCTTGACCCACACCCCTTCGCCAACAGCGACCACTTCGGACGGATCCTCGACGCGGAACTTGGAGAGCTCGCTGATGTGAATCAGCCCTTCCAACTCCTGACCATCGAGACGCACGAACGCCCCGAATGCGGCGACACCAGTGATGGTGCCGTACACCAGGTCTCCTGGCTGATGCGCTGCTTGGAACTGCGCCCACGGGTCGGGAAGTGCCCGTTTGCGAGACAGCGAAATTTTCTTGCGGTCTGCGTTGACCTCGAGCACAACGACGTCGATCTCGTCGCCGACCTTGACCACCTGATCAGGAGTGGCAACTTGTCGGTGAGCAAGCTCGCTGACGTGGATGAGCCCTTCGACCCCGCCCAGGTCGACGAAAGCACCAAACGGAACCAGTGCGCTGACACGGCCCCGGCGCCGGTCGCCAGCAGCGAGGCTGGTGACGAGCTGAGCGCGCTGTTGCGCGCGGACCTGCTCCATGAGCGGCTTGCGCGACACCACAATGCGTTCGCCGGGGCGTTCAGCGTTCTTCGTTGCCTCGATGACCACGACACTGACCGTTTGGCCAACCAGGTCGGACGGCTTACCGGTGCGGCGGACATCAATGAGCGATTCGGGAAGGAACGCGCGCATGCCGATGTCGACAATGACGCCGCCCTTGACGGTTTCGGTGACCACACCGGTTTGAACTTCGCCGGTTTCGCTAGCCGCCACGATGCGAGCCCACGAACGGGTACGTGTTGCACGCTTCGGCGAGACCACATAACGGCCCGTCCCCTGCCGGCGGATGACGGTGCCCTCGACGTGGTCGCCAACGGCTGATGGGGCGCCTTGCACAGCCTCGCTTGCCGGCACGACGGCCGTTCGACCCTCGCCCAGATCAAGATCGAACCCATCGGGCCTGACTGCCGTGACAACGCCGGGGACGATGTCGCCATTTTGGTACGCCAAGAGACCACCGGCGTCACGCCCACCGTCTGTGGGCTCGGACGCTACAGGTTCGGCTGGGGCGGTGTCCGTTGATGCAGGACTTGACTCAGGAGCTGATGCTTCGGGCTGCTGAGTGGCAGTTGTCTCCAAGCCCTCCGCGTCAGCAGGAACCGCAGGTTCTGAAGCAGCAGGTTCAAAAGCAGAAGGTTGAGCAGCTGAAGGTTGAGCAGCTGAAGGTTCAGCGGCGACAGGGTCAGCAGCGACAGGGTCAGCAGCGACAGGATCGACAGGGGTCTGAGGTTCGCCAGATTGCGGTTCGGACGGCGCGGCTGATTGCTCGACCGGAGCCAAATCGGGTGGAACAGAAGCCTCGCCGGGAGTGGACGATGAGGGTTGCTCCGCAGCTTCGTGCGGAACGGAAGGGTCAGTCATGGGTGCCTCATGTGAGGGGGATTTGTTAGAAAACCCTAGCGTGCCTCAGCGGTGCGCATCGAGGCCGGCTCGTAATCCGCCGACGAACGCTTCCACGCCAGTGGGTCCCTCACCGTCGAGGATCCGGCGAACAAGCGCTGTACCCACGATGACACCATCAGCTATTGCAGCAACTTGGCTGGCTTGCTCGGCGGTGGAGATGCCGATGCCGATCAGGACCGGCTTGTCTGTGACAGCCTTGAGCCGACTTGCAATAACGGAAGCCGACGCGGCAAGGCTGACCCGTTCTCCTGTGACGCCAAGCGATCCAATGCCGTAAACCCACCCACGGGCAAGGCCGGAGATCGTTCGAAGGCGGTCATCGGAGGACGTTGGTGCGGCGAGCAGCACCGTTTCGATGCCGCTCTCGTCGGCGACCCCAAGCCAGTCAGCACATTCTTCGATTGGCAGGTCGGGAAGGATTGTTCCAGCGAACCCGTTGTCGGCCAGCATGCTTGCGTAGCGCCGATGGCCAGCCCTAAAAGCAATGTTGTACGACGTCATCGCAACCAACGGCACGCCAACATCGAGCACAGAGACCTGAGACAGTACCGATACCGGTGTCGCCCCACTCTCAAGGGCCCGCACGGACGCAGCTTGGATGACTGGCCCGTCCATGATCGGATCGGAAAATGGAATGCCGATCTCGATGGCGTCGGCGCCTGAGGCCGCGGCGGCGCGAACGCAATCGACCCAGTCGGGGGTCATGCCCCCGGTGATGAAGGGCACCAACAGCTTGCGGCGTTCCACGTCTCGTTGCCGACGGAACTCTGTTTCGATACGACCCATGGCGGTCAGCGGGCTCGTGGGCAGCGCAGCATTCATCGGTTGGGGCACCCTTCACACGCAGGTACACACGGCCGGGATCTGCACAGCGACAACCTGCCCATGATCTGTTCGGCGTCCTTGTCGCCGCGGCCGGACAGGTTGACAAGGACAACAGAGCCAGCTGGAAGTTCTGCCGTGTCTGCGGCTCGGGCAACCCACGCAATGGCGTGGGCCGATTCGAGAGCAGGAATGATGCCTTCGGTCTCGGCCAACAACGCAAGCGCGCTGAGCACTTCTTCGTCATCGGCGGGTACGTATTTCGCCCGGCCAATCGAGGCGAGGTAGGCATGTTCTGGCCCGACGCCCGGGTAATCCAGACCGGCCGAAATGGAATGCGCTTCCTGTACCTGGCCGAACTCGTCTTGAAGCACGAAGCTCTTCATCCCGTGAACGACCCCTGGTACTCCCCTGCCGACCGCCGCGCCGCCGGCAGGTTCGACACCGACCAAAGCAGCCGACGTGTTAGCGAAACCAGCGAATGCTCCGGCCGCGTTCGAACCACCACCGACGCACGCCACTACGAAGTCCGGATCTTTCCCGGCGAGAATAGCCCTGCATTGTTCGCGTGCCTCGTCGCCCAAGATGCGCTGGAACTCTCGGACCATCCACGGATAGGGATGCGGCCCCATCACCGAGCCGAGCAAGTAGTAGGTGTCTTCGACACTAGCCAGCCATTCGCGCATCGCGTCGTTGACCGCGTCTTTCAATGTTCGAGAGCCCGAATGCACAGGCCGCACTTCGGCGCCGAGGAGCTTCATGCGGAACACATTCAGCGCCTGGCGCTGCACGTCGACAGCGCCCATGTAGACCACGCACTCGAGGCCTAAGAGCGCACAAGCTGTTGCCGTGGCAACACCGTGCTGACCAGCGCCGGTCTCGGCGATGATGCGGTGCTTGCCCATTCGTTGCGCCAGGAGCGCCTGCCCGATGACATTGTTGATCTTGTGGCTTCCGGTATGCGCAAGATCCTCACGCTTGAGTAGTACACGCACACCGAGGCGCTCCGAAAGACGCTCGCATTCTGACACCGGCGTTGGGCGGCCGCCGTAGTCACGCAGGATGCGGTGATACTCGTCTCGGAACGCGGGGTCGGCCCACGCGTCGACGAAGGCAGTCTCCAGTTCAAGGACAGCCGGCATCAGGGTCTCGGGGACAAAACGTCCGCCGAACTCGCCGAACCGGCCGTCGTCGCTGGGAGAACCCATAAAGGGCCCGGTCTGCGGTTGCGGCGCGTTCATGGGGAACATCCTGGCACGGGGTCCCCGGGCAACTTGGCGAGAAACATCATGGCGTCGGCTCGATTTCAGCCGGTTTGCGGCTAGTTGCAGGGAGTTGCGGCTGTCAGCCGTCGACCTCGAAGTCGAACGGAGCGCCATCACCCGAGCCGGTCGAATCGGCGATCGGGTCGTCGTCCAACCAGCGCGATGTCTCACCGGACCCGCCGGAGAACTGACCGTCATCGAGTTCGTGGTCGTTTTCGTCGTGACCAACTGCGCTCTTGGCCGCCTTGATGAACTCGCGCACCAGCCGAGGGTCTTTATGACCGGGGCTTGATTCGACACCGCTTGCTACATCGACGCCCCATGGTCGAGTCGCACGAATGGCGTCGGCAACGTTGCCTGAATGAAGTCCGCCAGCCAGGATCCAGCGCATCCGAGGTGGCAACGACTCCAGCAACGACCAATCGAATGCCTCTCCCGAACCGGGAGTTGGCGCGTCAATGAGCAAACTGCTGACACGATATCGGCGTGCCGTTCGTAGCGATGGATCGTCTATCGAAAATGCCTTGATCACCAACGGCACCCGAGCGCGTACCTCTGCCGTTTGTTCGACGGTTTCGAGACCGTGCAATTGTGCGCCGGAGAGCCCGCAACGCTCGACGGTCCGGATGACACGCTCTGGCAGATCGTTGCGGAAGACCCCGATGGTTGTTACTTCCGGCGGGAGCCGTTTCACGATGTCTGCCACCACCGGAGCCTGCACCTGGCGCTTGGACCCCTGGGCGAAGATGAACCCAATTGCATCGGCACCCATCGCAATTGCCAGCAGTGCATCTTCTTCGTTGGTAAGCCCGCAGATCTTCACCCACGTCATGGCGCCGCCGTCCGACCCTGCAGCTCCTGCGCTCCATCAATGAGACGGCGCACGGCCCCGGCCCGGTCCGTATCGGTCACGACTGATTCGCCAACAAGCACGGCGTCATAGCCGGCTGCTCGTAACACGGCCCCATCCTGGGGACCACGGACACCGGATTCGGCCACTCGGACAACGCTTGTTGGGATGGCGTTTGCGACGCGCACGGCGCGCTCCTGGTCCACCTGAAAGGTACGAAGGTCCCGTTGATTGACGCCGATCATGGTCGCGCCGTGCTTCAGTGCTCGGTTGACCTCATTCTCGTCGTGGGTTTCCCACAGCACATCGATGCCGAACCGGGCGGCAACCGCGGCAAACCTCTGCAGCTCTGCATCGGACAAAGCCGCAACAATGAAAAGGACGCAATCGGCACCCATTGCGACCGCGTCCAGCACGTCTGCCTCGCACACCGTGAAGTCTTTCCTGAGCACGGGGACCAACACGCTGGATCGAGCCTGTTGCAGATCTTCGACCGACCCGCCGAAGTGATTCGTATCTGTGAGTACCGACAGGCACGCAGCTCCTCCAGCGACATAGCTCAGGGCGGTATGAGCCGGATCGAGCGATGCGGCGAGGTCCCCCTTCGACGGCGAACGTCGTTTGACTTCTGCGATGACAGAAAGGCCGGGAACGATCAGCGCAGAACGAAAACCGCGCATAGACGTTGTGGCGAGGCGAGTTTCGGCTGCCTGCTCGAAAAGACGCAGCTGGGTGGGGTGGTCGGACCCGGCCGCTTCGGCGCGCTCGCGATGCCACGCAACGATCGAATCGAGATAGGTCGACATGGAGAACCCCAAAGCTAGCGTCTCGCCGGCCTCGCTAGCCGTTCAGCGACGCTGCGGTGGTCCGAGAGTTGCGCCTAAGTGGCAGCCCACTTCCGATGCGAGGAGGCCTGTCCGTAATTTGCCTGGCATGTGGCCATAGTCTGGGGTGATGTCTGCCGACACCAACCCGCTCGGAACCATCGTGGTGGTCGAGGACGACCCGAACATTGCAGACCTGTTGGACATGTATCTCCGCCAAGCCGGGTACAGGGTTATCCAAGCGGTAACTGGCGAAGCCGGGCTTGTTGCCATCGAACGCGAACGGCCCCGCATGGCGATTCTTGACATCGGGCTCCCTGGCTCGATGGACGGCATGGAACTTTGCCGGGCTATCCGCGCAAAAGGCAGCTTGCCAGTCATGATGCTCACCGCACGCGACAGTGAAATCGACCGGGTGCTGGGTCTTGAGTTCGGCGCAGACGACTACGTCACCAAGCCATTCAGCCCACGCGAAATCGTCGCTCGAGTGAAAGCCATCCTTCGACGCACCGACCAGCCGCATAAGGAAGAGGGCGCCGAGGTGTTGATGGCAGGCGGGGTGGAAGTTGACATGTCTCGACGTGAGGCGACGGCCAGCGGCAACGTGGTCGCGCTGGCCAACCGCGAATTCGACCTCCTTGCCTACTTCGCGTCCAACCAGGGTCTGGTGCTTTCCCGGCAGCAATTACTCGATGGTGTGTGGGGGGTCGGCTGGTACGGCGACGAACGCACCGTGGACGTTCACGTGCGCCAGCTTCGTAAAAAATTGGGCGATGCCTTCCCACTGAAGACTGTTTTCGGTGTCGGCTACCGGTTGAACTGAACGGCCCGTGCGCCGTCGGTTACTTCTCGTTCTGCTCAGCACCGTCGTTGCGGCGCTCACTGTTGCTGCGCTTGGGAGCTTTCTGCTGCTTCGTCGTGACGACAGCGCACGCGAAATCCAACGGCTCCGTGAAAGCAGCGAGCGGCTGGCCGGCAACATCGATGCGCCCAACTCGCTTGACATCGCGTTGTCCGCACTCAACCTCACAGCAGCCGCCCAGGTTCGGTTCCCATCCGAATCGCCGCGTTTGGAACAGGTTCGGTACCTGCAGGAAAAGGGGCTCCCGGTGCAGTCGCTCATCGAGGTGACCGAGGACTGGACAGCGCAGGATTTCGCCGAGGTCGCCCGAGGCACCACCGTCTCCCGGGTCAACAAGGGACTCACGTGGGCCATGGCGCCCGTCGGACGCGTCGCACAAGACCGGACGACACCGGTATCGGAGCCGCTCGCCGAGGCGGATCTGTTCGAAGCAATCGTGCTGGTGGGTCCAATTACGGACACCGCCACTCGGGCCGTGGGCCTGATCGCCCTCGGTTCGTTGGCAGGGCTTGCAATTACCGCCGTCGCGGCCACAATCATCGCTCAGAACATCAGCGCCCCACTGCGCGCAGCGACGGCTGCGTATAGGCGAATCGCCTCGGGCGACCTCTCGGTGCGGGTTCGGTCTTCGGCTCGTCGAAGTGGATCGGCATTTCGCAACCCGTTCGCTCGCGCCGGAAGCGGCCGACGTGCCGAGCGGCGCCGAAACGACGAGGTGGACGAACTGCTCAGCGCACTCGACTCGATGGCAGAGTCCTTGCAACGGGCGCGCCACCAAGAGCGTCAGTTTTTACTGTCCGTCAGCCACGATCTTCGAACGCCGCTGACCAGCATCCGCGGATATGCCGAGGCGCTTGCCGACGGTGCAGTCGATGATCCAGGTCGAAGCGCTGCCGTCATCGTTGCAGAGTCCCGGCGACTCGAACGGCTGGTGAAGGACCTCCTGGACCTGGCCAAGCTTGAGTCAAATCAATTCGCGTTGAAAGCGGTCGACGTCGACCTCACCGACCTCGTCACCGATACTGCCGACGGGTTTCTGCCGGCTGCTGAAGATGCCGGTGTCGCCCTTCGCCTGGAGGCCGCAGCTGATCTTGAAGCGCTGGTAGACCCGGACCGTCTCGCGCAAATGGTGGCGAACCTCATCGAGAACGCACTCAAGTTCGCCACATCAGCTGTGACCGTCGGCCTCACCGGTTCCGTGCAACATCCAGGTCAACCTGCGCGGGGCTTCTCGATCACGGTGACCGACGACGGACCCGGAATCGATCCGCGAGACCTTCCCCACATCTTCGAGCGGTCCTTTACGAGCGATCGGCAACCGACCCGCAAGATCGGCTCGGGACTTGGGCTGGCAATTGTGTCTGAACTGGCAGGAGCGATGGGCGGCGCAGTCACCATCAGCACCAGCGGCAACGGCACGACATTTGCCATCGTGTGGCCCAAAGCCGACGCTCAGGACGAGCCAAGAAAATTGGGCCAAGAAAATTAGGGCCAAGAAAATTAGGGATTGACCGGGATGGTCACAGCAGATGCTTCAGAGGGAACCGGTTGAGGTTGCGGCGCTGACGACGTGGGAGCCCCGGCAGATCCGCCTGGAGCCGTGGTGTCTGGCGGAGCAGTGGTTGGTGGCGGAAGACAAGATCGCGGCTCGATCACCGTATCTTCGCCGGTCGCGAAATACGCCTGGACTGAAGCACCACCAGCACCAGTGCAGAGCATCGAGAAACTTGCCAAACCCCTTGCGTCGGTGACGCGTTCAGTCTCGGCGACTGGCTGCAGTGCAGCCAGTGGGACGATGCGGACAGCGATCCCTTCGAGAGGTGCCGGCCGAACGATGCCGTCTGGATCGACTCGTCGAACGTTGAGCTGGATGGTGAGGTTGATGGGCCGCCCGATGGTTGGCTGCCCTGGCCCGACCGACCAACGGATTTCGAGATCAGAAAAGTCACCAAGAGAAAGGTCTTGTGTGGTCTTTCCGGATGCGAAAACCACCTTGGCGTCTCCGGCCGAGAGGTCTGGTGGTTTGAACGCGTAGAGTTCGACCACGCCGCCTTTCACGTTGGAAGCAAGGTATCGACCGTCGTTGTTGGTCTCAACCTTGAGAACCGCACGCTGGTCACCTAAGACTCGGGTGAGCACAACAACCGCCCCAGGCACAGGCTCGCCATCTGGCCCTCGGACGATCCCCGAAAGTGTCACAGAGCCCTTGGCGAAGGCAATGGTCGTTGACGTGGTCGTGCCGCCTACAGGCGGTATTTGCTTTTTCAGTGCTTCGGCACTCCGCGTCGTCGGAATGGTCGGTAGCAGCGGCAACGTCGACGGCACTTCGATGTACGCAACCGGATCTTGGTTGACACAGCCGACCACTGCGATACTGGCCAAGGTCAAGATGAGGATCGCCGTTGCGTGCTTTCGCTTCATGCGATCGGATCGACCAGGTCCAGGACCGTAAGCGCGCTTCCATCGGCGGTGACAGCGATAGCTTCTGCGTTGCGAACGAGCCCGATGCCTGCCCAGGTCTGATCGGGCAGGAACACCGCGGAGGTGACGACTCCACGGTCGGCGCCGGAAGTATCTGACAACGACGCACCTGGGACAAGTTCGCCAGTCGAACGGAGTCGCACCAGCGATCGGACGATTCGGCCGCGGCTATCGATTCGTTCGACCAATTCCTGCCCGGTATAACAACCCTTTCCGAACGCGATTGCACAAGCTTGCAAACCGGTTTCGCTAGGGATGGTGGACCCGGTCAGGTCAATCCCGAAACGTGGCTCACCATGAACCACACGCCATACCTCAGCTGCTTCCGGAGACACCACCCTCAGACCGTCGGGGGGTGACAACGGTGACGACGGGGACACTTGATTCGACTCGGACACATCGGTCGGTGCGGATCGGTCCGTATGGGAATCAGTCCCCAGAGTCAGCCAACCGGGCCAGGGAAAGCAGGGAACCAGCCTGGCCCCCCGATCGACCTCTAGCGGCTGCCGCAGAGTGCGGAAGCCAGGAACGTCTGTGTGCAGAGTAAGCGTGCACTTCGTTCGAATCAGGAACCGACTGAGGGCGCTGTGAGCGGCCTGCCCGTGACCTGCTTCGACGTCGATCACGATGGTGTCGGCATCGACGCGATTCAGCCGGACTAGGGCGATCAGTCGGCCGTTGGGCTGAAGAAGTAACGTCCACGCTGTCGCACCATCGACCAGTGTCTCGACGTTTTGCGTCAGCTGTCCGTGCAGAAAACGGGTGGTATCGGGGCCGGCAGCAACGATTAAGTCCCTCGGCTGTGCAAAGCAGGCCGCGCCGGCGGCGAGTGCAGCAAGATCAGCAGCCACATCGAAACTTGTCATGGTGTTTCTAGTTCCGGAACGAGCGTCGAGAAGTTCCGGAAAAAGCACGACCGAGCTCCGGTGTGGCATGCACCCTTGCCTTCTTGGTCGACAACGAACAGCAACGTATCGCCGTCGCAGTCGAAACTGGCCGACTTGATGAACTGGCGATCGCCGCTGGTGTCGCCTTTGCGCCAAATTTCTTGGCGCGAACGGCTCCAGAAGACAGTGCGCCCTTCCTGCAAACTCAGAACGAGAGTCTCACGATTCATCCACGCCATCATCAACACTTCGCCGTTGCCGGCGTCCTGCACGATTGCAGGGATGAGGCCCTCGGCGTTCCAACGCAACTGTGACTCGTCCGCCGGCGCAAGGTCAGCACCCATATGGACCTCGACCCGCTCAGCAGTTTCTGCCGGTTCGGTTGCGGTATCTGTTTCCATCCCACCAATGTAGGGGCTGGTCCGCTGTCTACGGAGCCGGTGAGCCCGAAGGACACGTTGGCTGGTGAGTGAACCGACTAGAGGTACAGGCCGGTTGCCCCGTCAGCGCGTCCGGCGGCAACTCCGTGGATGTCGCGTTCTCGCAGCAGCAGGTAGTCCTCGCCACCGACCTCGACCTCGTATCGGTCTTCTGGGTTGAACAGGACGCGATCACCCAACTGGATGAGCCGAACACCCGGCCCAATCGCGACAACTTCTGCCCACGCAAGGCGCCTCGACACCTGGGCGGTAGCTGGGATGAGAAGCCCACCCTTGGATCGGCGTTCCCCATCTGGTGACGGGATGTGAACCAGCACACGGTCGGCCAACATCGTGATACCCAGGGATGCCAACGTCGCAGTTGGACTCAGCGCGGGTCGCTCAGGAATTGGGTCGGGCATGTGGACGGGATCTGAGTCTGGCTCTAACACTGGGAGGGTCACCCTACCGGCGCTCTGCGACAACCAAGAATTGTTGTCCGAGCAGCTTCCATAGGACGGGAAGCCGGAGGTAAGCCGATACCAGTGCTAGCGGACGCTCGCGGCCATCGGACATTGTGTAGGGAAGGAATCGCCCGACCGATGACGTGACGCGAAAGCCAGCCGCTGCAAGTGCCTCGGCCAGCGAACGGTCGGTGAGTGCAACATGGTGGTCGAAGTAGTCCCAGTACTTCCCACCGACGTAGCGAGCGTTGGGGCCAATCGCGATGATTCGGCCGCTGGGTTTCAGGACGCGATGCGCTTGACGAAATGCTTCGACTACGGCGTCTTTGTCCGGTAGATGTTCGAGAAAATTAGAGGTGAAGACCACATCGACCGAACCGGCAGGAATCGGCCACTCCAGCGTGCAGTCGTGAAGGACCAGTTCGACGTCTGATCCAGCGGCCTTCGCAGCGTCGGGATTGAGATCGAGGGCGTACTTCTTTGCAGCACGCACATTATTGATGAACTCGCAATGACCAGCGCCGAGGTCGAGCACGGTGGAATCGGCCGGGATCCACCTTTGGAAGTACTTGGTGCAGAGCCGCTGCCAGACCGCGTTTCGATAGTCACTCTGACCTTCAAATCGCTCGCCATACAGACGCTGAAGTTCGTCTGGATTGCGATGAACGGTACTTGTCCGCACGCCCGATTCAGGACTTGGTTCGCTGCTCGATTCGCGCCCTGATTCGAAACTGGATTGCATGCTCGGTTCCACGGTTGTACCTTCGAAATCTTAGGGTGCGGGGCGTACGGAAACGCCAGCAGCACTGAGAGCCGCTTTTGCGTCAGCGATGGTCGCCTGGCCGAAATGAAAGATGCTGGCGGCCAGAACTGCGTCGGCTTTGCCGTCCACCGCTCCGTCCACCAGGTGCTGCAACGTCCCCACTCCGCCGGACGCGATGACGGGGATAGAGACGGACTGGGAGATCAGCCGAGTGAGCTCAAGGTCGAATCCGTCACGCGTGCCGTCTCGGTCCATGGATGTGAGCATGATTTCGCCTGCCCCGAGTTGGGCCACGTGCCGAGCCCATTGGCCTGCGTCGATACCTGTCGCCGTGCGTCCGCCAGCCACGTAGACCTCGTATGTATCGGCCCCCGGCATGCGCCGTGCGTCGATAGAAACAACGACGGCTTGCGCGCCAAACTCCTCGGCAAGGTCGGTGATGAGCGATGGGTTTGCGACTGCCGACGAATTGACCGACACTTTGTCGCAGCCAGCTCGCAGGAGTGCCCTGGCATCAGCGACGGTTCGTATGCCACCGCCAACAGTGAGCGGGATGAATACTTCCTCGGCGGTCCGACGGACAACGTCGAGCATCGTGGACCGATTGTCCGATGTTGCGGTGATGTCGAGGAAGATCACTTCATCGGCGCCCTGGGCGTCGTAGCGCGCAGCAAGCTCGACAGGGTCTCCGGCGTCACGCAACCCGACGAAGTTCACACCCTTCACCACTCGACCAGCGTCGACATCAAGACACGGAATAACCCGGACAGTCCTCACCGCCAGAGGCTACTGCTCACGATGCCACGAGCGGGTCGATCCGCTGAGGCCGCGTTTCGAAGGTTCGACGCGCGCTGCGACAGGCTCACGGTTTCCGTGTGGTCGGCTGCCTCGTCGAATGCTTGGCAGCGGTAGCCAAGGGGATCGTCGGCGGCATAGTCGCCGAAATAGTCGGCGGAATAGTCGGCGGAATATTCCGAAGAGCGGTCGAGGCCGGACCAACTGGAATTGGCAGCACCGAAGTTGTCGTTTGCTGCGCCCGTATCAGCTCGGTCGGCAATCCCCAGGCAACGGCCACCCTGTTGTACTCCGCTTGAGGGAGCAGCACATAGAGCGGGTTTCGAGCTGCGTCGAGCCACGCCACGATTTCGTACATCTTCTCTCTGGCCATCGCCGTACAGCCAAAGGTGTACGACCGTTCCGACGGGCGGCTGATGTGCAGCAGGATGGCGCTTCCCTTGCCTGGAACCGCACTCGGGTCTGTGTTGTGGTGCACAAACACCTTCAGCTCGTGGGCCGGGTCGCCAAGGGTCATCCGATTCGCGATCTCCCAGGCCGAGTTCGCTGGATGGTCGAGCCGCACGTAGGTGTTGTAGAGGGGCGATGATGGGTCTTCGACGAGCAGGTCATGATCGGTGACTTGGATGTACGTGGTCGCTGGAGGATGCGCGACATCGGCCTCGTAGCCAAAAACGGTCCCCAGCCGAAATACGCCTGCGGGTGCCCGGCGGTCCCCTTCGGTCTTGTCGTTGGCTCCCTGGGGGATCGGGTCGTGCGGGTGCAGTCCTCTCCCCCATGCCACGCCGTTTGAGCCGAGTCGCCCCTCCCACGAAGCACCGACCGCTTTCCACGACGCACTCGCCTTGCCGGCATTGCCTCCCTTCCTGGTGAAGCGATGCAGCACGACATCTCGATGGTTCCAGCCATCCACTATGCCAACGATCAGTTGGGTCGAAGCGGCCGGAACGACCAGCCTCGGTTTCGCCTTGGCGCGGACCGACGGCCCAATGATGACCGACGCGGCCATGCCGCACACGCCGCCGATCCAGGCTCGTCGTGTGAGCGAGCCAGGAGTTCTATTGCGCGAAATCTGATCGTGCATGGGTCCTCGGGGAAGTGCGACCTTGAAAATGTCTGGCCCGTAAAAAGTCTGACCTTGAAAGTCTGCCTGAAACAAGTCTGACCTAGAACAGTCGAAGGACGTTGCTGGGCCGATCTCGTAACTCGTCGTAGTCAACCTCGACCCACGAGATGCCTCGACGTTCGGCCAAGACTTTGGCTTGTGGACGAATCTCCTGCGCGACAAATACCCCGCGCACCGGCGCGATACGGCTGTCCCGGTTCAGTTCTTCGAGATACCGAGCGAGTTGTTCCACCCCGTCGATGTCACCGCGACGTTTGATCTCCACGGCCACCGTGGCGCCATCGTCGGCCTTGCAGAGCAGGTCGACCGGACCGATTGGAGTTGGGAATTCGCGTCTGACCAAGGTCAGCCCCGGTTCGATTGCATCCGTCCGTTCGGCGAGCAGCACCTGCAATTGTGCTTCGACCCCGTCTTTGTCCAACCCGGGTTCAACTCCTAGATCGTGCGCCGAGTCGCTCATGACATGGTGCAACTCGATGCGCAGTACCTCGCCTTTCGGGTTGGTCACTGTCCACTCATCGGTCCCGGCGACCAGTGTGTTGGGAGCGTTCATCCAGTTCAGCGGTTTGTACGCCCCTGAATCGGCGTGGACGGCAACGCACCCGTCTGCCTTCACCATGATGAGGCGGACAGCGTCGGTGAGGACTGACTCCAGCCGGCCTTCGTAGCGCACCGTGCAACGGGCAACGACAATTCTCATTCAGGGCTTCCGGGTTGTACGTCGGGTCTCGAACAGCTTTGTATGTGGGCCTACGGCCGGCCAGCGCGGCACAACTGAATAGCGGTAGCCACGTCGAGCAGACCCTCGTAAATAGCTCGGCCAGCAATGACACCGTCGAGGCCCTCGAGCGCAGCAAGTTCGGCAACATCATTCGGACCAGACACGCCGCCGCTTGCAATCACATCAAACGACATCCGCTTCTGAGTGCGATGACGAAGAAGGTCGGAATAGAGGGGCATTGACGGGCCGGTCAGCATGCCGTCTCGTGCGATGTCGGTTGCGACAACGGCGCTGGCTCCGTTGCCGACCGCCTGATCAAGCACGTCGACGAGGCGCAACCCGCTGGACTGCGTCCAACCCTGAACAGCAACGTCCCAAACCGAGTCTTCGCGAAGGTGGGCGTCTAGCCCGACAGCCACAGCGCCACCGCCCAACTCGTTGATCTCCTTGATCACTGCTGGATTGCGCACAGCAGCCGTACCCACCACCACGCGCGCCACGCCAGCCTCGAACAGCGAAGCCGCGTCGGCGGCAGAACGGACGCCTCCACCAGTCTGGACCCGAGCACCAGACAGCGCCGCATGCGCAGTGAGACGGGCGATGAGGGCACGGTTCACCGGCCCTTCTCCTCGCGCCGCATTGAGATCGACGATGTGGATCCAGCGGGCACCAGCATCAATGAAGCCGGCCACGATTGCCGTCGGGTCGTCTCCGTAGACAGTGCGCCGCTCGTAATCGCCCTGAGCCAGCCGCACGAACGAACCATTCAACAGGTCGATTGCAGGGAACAGTTCGCACGGACGAGTCTCGGGAATGGTCTGACTTCGCTCTTCCTCAGCGCGCATAAGGCTGCGCTTCTGACCGAGAACGCTCTGCGAGGGCGACGAACGAACCGAGAACAGCAAGCCCATGCAGGCCTGACTTCTCTGGATGGAACTGGGTACCCATCACGTTGCCTCGTTCAACGACCGCCGTGACAGAACCGCCATACTGTGCGGTTGCCACGACATCTGGGTGCGCGTCGGCCGCGAACGAGTGAACGAAGTACACCCACTTGTCACCGTCGATCTGTGCCCCGTCGATAAGCGCGCTTGGAGCTTTGTAGATCAGCCGGTTCCACTGCATGTGCGGAACCTTCAATTGCCGACCGTCTTCGGCAGCGGGCTCGATGAGCCGCACCGTTGAGTTGAAGACTCCTAGGCCCTCAACCCCCCCGTGCTCGGTAGAGCCGGCGTGCAGCATCTGCATGCCGACACACACCCCAAGAAACGGGCGACCTGACTGAACTGCTTCGAGCGCTGGATCCCGGAGACCAGACGAGTTCAACGCTTCCATGCAACGACCCATGGCGCCAACACCGGGAAGCACTACAGCGTGAGCAGCAGCAATGGCTGCCGCGTCGGATGTGAGAAACGCGTCGGCACCGGCCCGCTGAAGCGCCTTTTCTGCCGAACGTAAATTGCCTATTCCGTAGTCGATAACTGCGACGCGTGGCGGGGTCATTGGGGAACGTTGCCCACCTCCGGTCGCAGCACTTGTCGCATTCACAGCACGCCCTTTGTCGACGGAACCGCCAAAGAGCCAGGCTCCACGCGAATCGCATCGCGCAGGGCCCGTGCAACAGCTTTGAACGTCGCTTCGAGAATGTGGTGGGTGTTGCGGCCCGACACCATGCGGATGTGGAGCGTGATGGCAGCCGCGGTCACGAATGCGCGCCAGAACTCTTCTGCTAACTGGGGGTCGAAACCGGGCTCACCGAGCAGGAACGTCTGGCCAGTACCGCCAGACACATCAACTTCGTACGTCATGAACGGACGCCCCGAGAGATCGACTGCGACGTCGATGAGGGCCTCGTCCAACGGCACCGCAATGGATGCGAACCTTCGTACCCCTGCCTTGTTGCCAAGCGCCTCGCGGAGTGTCTCCCCAACGGCAATGCCGACATCTTCGATGGTGTGGTGCGTATCGATGTGCAGGTCTCCCGTGCACCGAACCGATAGCTCGAATCCACCATGCTTGCCCAGCTGATGCAACATGTGATCGAAGAAGGGAATCCCGGTTGAAGCCTCGGTCTGCTGGGTCGAATCGAGGTTGATCGAAACTCGGATGTCGGTCTCTGCGGTGCGACGTTCGCGGACAGCAGAACGAGCGGTCGACGGCGCGTTCACCGGGCCACCACTGGTTCGCGTTCGATGTTGACTGCTCGAAGAGCTTGCTGAAGTGCCTCGAGGAACACGTCATTCTCGTTCGCCGTGCCCACCGTGACTCTGAGGCAGTTCGTGAGGCCAGGCCACGATGAGCAATTCCGCACCAAAACGTCACGAACTACAAGCTCTTCCCACACCGAGTCGGCCGTCCCGTGATGGGGCCGGAACAGTATGAAATTTGCCTGCGAAGGCCAGACTGTGACGGGCAGTGAAGCTAGGCCCTGCAAGATTCGGCCGCGCTGGGCGACCAGTTCCACGACACGAGCGCGCATATCGGTTTCGTAGCGCAACGCAAGGCGCCCAGCTGCCTGTTTCATGGAATCAAGGTGATACGGCAACACGACCTTGTCGAACTCTTCGATCATCCAAGCCGGAGCGAGCGCATAGCCAAGACGTGCACCAGCCATGGCCCACGTCTTTGAGTAGGTACGAACCACGCAGAGGGCCGACTGCTCGTTCATCAGCTCGAGCGCAGACCAATCTGCGAACTGCCCGTATGCCTCGTCGATGACGACAACGCCAGGAGCAGCGCCGAGAACAGCATCGATGACCGCACGATCCTCGATGAGGCCAGTTGGGTTGTTGGGCGAACACAAGAACACGATGGAAGGCTGGTGTTCACGGATGGCTGCAACTGCCTGACCCGGATCGATGGTGAGATCTGGAAGTCGTGGACCATCGACAACCACTGCACCGGTCGTCTGTGCGATTTGGCGGTGCATTGCGTAGGTCGGCTCGAACACGAGCGCTGTGCGGCCGGCACCACCGTATGTGAGACAGATCGTTTGGAGTACCTCGTTGGAGCCGTTGGCCGGGAACACCTGGGTTGGCAACACGCCGTGGTGGGTGGCCAACGCAGTTCGAAGTGCTGAAGCCGAACGGTCCGGATACCGGCGAAAATCGGTTGAGGCAATCTCGTCAGCCAGCGCTTCCTGCCAGGCAGCGGGTGGTGCAAACGGGCTCTCGTTCGTATTCAGCCGAATTCTGCACGGCACCTGAGGTGAGTGGTAACCAACCATCGCACTGATTTCCGGACGAGCCGGTACGAGCGGAATGACTGGTGCGTCAGGCATAGGCAAACTCTAGTAGCGGTGATCCTGGTTGCTTCGAAGGCGAGTGCGACAATGGTTCGATGTCACAACTCCCCGTTGCCGAACTTTCCGCCATCGCGTCAACGCTTGAGACGATCGTGGCACGGCTCGATTCCGTCGGCGACGGGGTGAAGGGAACTGACCGCGGCGATCAGCAATCCGCAGAACTCCACATGCTGGCGGCATCCATCGGCCAGGCCCAGCGCCGGCTGTTCCGCATGCTCAGCCGATAATTCCGGTGGCCGAACATGTCGATCTACCGATGGATTCGTCGTGCAGACTGGCCCTACCGCTCACCGCCCTATCCTGGAGGGCGTGAGTGCAAACGGCTTCTTGGTGGTTGTGGCCTGCGCCTCGGTCGTCATCGTGGTGGCAGCGTTCTTCGGCCGTAACCGATGAGCGCCATCGAGCCGCCTTCGGAGGCGATGAACGAGCGGCCCCTTTCAGGCGATGCTGTGCCAGTGACGATTCGGGTCCCAGGGACCAAGTTTCATCGGCTTGGGTCGCGCTACGACCTTGACCGAGACTCGTTGGCCGAGCTGTTGGCAGGTGAGCCTGCTTATCGAGTCGATCAGGTGTGGCAGGGGTTGCACACAGCCCTCGCCGAACCTGAAGGCATGAGCACGTTGCCGAAGCCGTTGCGAGCAAAGCTTGCGGGGTTGCCACAGATGCGCAGCGCACTGGACCCCGTCGACGAGGCGACGAGCGACGGCGGCAACACGGTCAAATGGGTGTTCCACCTGGAGGGCGGCCATCGAATCGAAACGGTACTCATGCACTACACCGACCGAACCACTGTCTGTGTGTCGACCCAGGCTGGCTGCGCCATGGCGTGCGGATTCTGCGCAACCGGACAGGCAGGCTTTTCCCGGCACCTCAGCGCCGGCGAAATTGTTGAACAGGTTGTAAGAGCCCGACGCCGAGCCGAGGCATCGGGTCGCCGTCTGTCGAACGTTGTGTTCATGGGCATGGGCGAACCACTGGCCAACTTCGACCCGGTGTGGGCGGCAGTCGAACGCATCCACGGCGATCTGGGGCTATCGGCCCGACACCTCACCGTTTCGACCGTTGGCATCGTGCCCGGTATCGAACGGCTGACTGACGCAGCTCTACCTGTCAACCTGGCGGTGTCGCTGCACGCGGCGAACAATGAGTTGCGCGATGAACTCGTCCCGATCAACCGCACGTACCCCCTACAAGCACTTCACGACGCGTGTCGTCGCTATGTGGACCATACGAGACGTCGGCTGTCTATCGAGTGGGCAATGATCGACGGCGTCAACGACCAGTACTCCGATGCTGTCGAGCTGGCCGAGTTCGCCGGGTCGCTCGGAGCTCACGTGAACCTCATTCCGCTCAACCCCACGCCGGGCTGGCCGACCGTCGGGTCGCCGCTGGCCCATGTGCACCGTTTCCGCGACGAACTCGAGCTACGCAGGGTCAACGCAACGGTCAGACGAAACCGTGGCACCGACATCGATGCAGCGTGTGGGCAACTCGCAGCTCGTTCGGCTACGGCTACCTAACTACTTCCTCCGGAAGAACTCTGGTGATTGAGGTTGTTGGGGTTCGGGCTCGATCGGTAAGTGCCGGGCGTGTTGGCTGTGTGTGGTGGGGTCGCT
>JAYSSK010000196.1:0-90906 GCA_043720595.1 Acidimicrobiia bacterium | reverse complement strand
AGGATCATCAGCGTGGGTCCTGGTGTCCACACGAACCCCATAGCTGCAAGGTGCGGTTCGCGCCCCCGAACCACGTACGAGGAGTTGGCTACGCGGCTGATTGCGTCGGTCATGATGACGCCGAAGCCGAACACCAGCACCGCGCCAAGGGCGAGATAGACGCCGAAGAGGCCAATCCAGACGCGGTTGCGCGCCACCCAGGCGAAAGCGGCTGGTGAGGTGCGTTCCAAATTGACGCCGCCTGCGCCCCGTGGCTCGCTGAACGATTCGACCGTTGTCATCGTGCACGGCCTTTCTGCTGAGCGGTAGCGGCAGGTGCGGCCGTTGCCACGGTTGCGGGTTGGTCGTTGCTGTCGGTGTTGTGCTGGACCGACGCGGATAGTCCGTGTGCTGTCTTTTCCCAGTGGAACGGATCGGTGATGAGCTGGACCACCGCCTTCGTCGCTGCGATCGACATCATCACGCCGTACAGGGGGGTCAGCAGCACCGCGCCGAGCAGTCGTTCTTTGTCGGTGAGGCGCAGTGTGACGATGCCACCGGTGATGACGACGAGGTTGCCGACCACAGCAAGCAGCATCGCGAGGCTGCCCACCCAGCTCGGAAAGAGCTCGGCGATCAACGGGAAACGGCCAAGTGACCAGAGCGCGGAGACGCCCATCATGACCAGGCTGAGCGCGCCAAGAAGCGGTGTGCCCCCGACGAACAACGCGAAGTTGCGGAAGGGTTTCAACCCTCCAACTTCTCGAATGGTTCTGCGCGGTTCGCGGAGGTGGACCAAGAAGCTGAGCAAGTAGCCCTTGTACCAACGGCTTCGCTGCTTGATCCAGTTGACGAAGTCACAGTTGGCTTCTTCGAGCGTAACGGACTGAACCACCCCGACGGAGTAACCCTCACGCTGAAGCCGCACACCGAGGTCAGCATCCTCGGTCACGTTGAACGGATCCCAGGCGCCGACTTCGTCCAAGATGTTGCGCTTGAAATGATTGGACGTGCCGCCCAATGGAATTGGTCCGCCAAGTGACACCAGCCCTGGCAGCAGCTGCGTGAACCACTGCGCGTATTCGACGGTGAACCACTTGGTAAGCAGGTTGTCACGGTGGTTGTGGAACTCCAGACGAGCCTGCACGCAGGCCACCCGATCATCTGAACCAAGCAACGAAATTGCGGCTCGACGCAACTGCAACGGCTCGGGGATATCTTCTGCGTCGTAGATGGTGACGAGTTCTCCGCGGCACAGCTTCAAGCCGTAGTTGCACGCCTTCGGCTTGGTGCGCGGCAGCCCGGCCGGTACCAACACAACTTCGATGAATTCAGGCAGCGTCTCGCCCCTGGCAGCCTTCGCAGTGATCGCATTGATGGTGTCAAAGTCGTCCTCTTCAAGGAGCAGCTTTACTTCCAACTTGTGTTTCGGGTACTCGAGCAGGGCAACGGAACCGAGCAGATGCTCGATGACCTCTGGCTCTTTGTACGCAGGGATGAGCACGGAGTAGACGGGAAGCAGGTCCTCGGGGAACGCCAGCGCTTCTTCGTCGGAGATCATGATGGTGCGGTTGTCGCCGAAAGCCATGCGGACGAGCTGGACCCTCAACCACAGCGTCGCCGTGTAGGCGATCATCGTCAGAACCACAAAGACGCGAAACGTCGTGATGGGTGCGAGGGCGATGGCTGCAATCGCTACCAACGTCGCAACGATGAACACGCGCTTCTGCTGCGGCGTCACTACCGGGACTGCGGAATACTCAGGGCGCATACGACCTAGTTCGTAGGTCGCTTCGTCCAACAACTGCTGACGCATTGTTTCGCGCGCATCTCCGTGAGGAGGCAAAATGCGATGCGGCCTCATCGGTGCGTCCATCTGCACGTGGCGGTCCTTCATCAGGCGAGCAATCGCACGCTCCGACAAGCTCTCTTCGTGCACGACGTGATGAGCGTGTGATCGTGTGACGAGATCGCCCTGCGCGTCGAGCAATGCTGCGTGGACCATCAGTGATTGTGGAGTCGTTCCAGACTCAACGAGCCGCTTCCCGGTCGAGTTCAGGCGGCCATGTGTAGGGCGGCCCGTTTCGGAACGCCCGCCCGATTTCAGGTCGGCCATTTCAATTTCCTCGCTGGTCGGCTGTCATTGGACGAACCCGGCATCGTCGATGATGTCGTCGTCCACACTCTCAGATGGGTTCGGTTCGGCGGAGTCCGCAGTGGTCAGCCCGGACCGCATCTCGTTCGAATACGAACGGAAGAGCTCGGCGACCGCGTCGGCGGTGCGGCTGATCTTGTCGTCCTTCAATTGCTTGCCGATTCCTGGGGCCGGCTCGGTCGTTCGTAGCAGCAGATTGCGGGCTGCGCGCGGCGCTGGCAGCGGAACGGCCGAGCGGTCGCCTGCAGCGCGGCCGGAGAGGCTGATCCGATGCGTTCCAGTTGGTGTTTCAATAAGCGCGCTTACGATTGACCACGCCGAAGCGCTGACCGAGTCGTAGTAGGTCTCTTGAACTGCGGAGGACCCTTTCCCAAGGTCGATGGTGCGTGACTGGACCGGCCGGAATTTTCCGAGTTCGTAAGTCGCTGTTGCGTTGAACATACGCAACAGGTCGATGGAAGAAGTCACCCGATCCATGTTGACCTGGTCGACCGTGGCGCCGGCCGGGCCTTCCCAGCGGGTGCGGACCCATTCCGAGTGCGAGCCGTAGTAGGGGTGGAACGTCGTCACCAGAACCGCCTCAGCTGGCATCCATCCGGCAGGCGCGATCGGTGCGGCCACATCAACGCCAGCTGGCAGAGATGAGACCGGGTGAAGCGTCGGCCGTAGCCCGGTGGCAAGCGCAGTGAAAGCGATCAGTGCAATCGTGACAAGTGTGACGGCGTGGTCTGAACGGCTGCGCGGTCCGTGCGCAGGGAGTTTCGTTGCTGAGCTGACGACGCCAAGTTTGGACGGGAGGAACAATCCGAATCTGCTGCACCAACCTGGAAAGGTGAACAGTGCAATCAGCGTGGGCAACAGGCCGACAATCGGTGACGTGAAGTACCTGGCCCAGCCCTGAGGTGCGAACCCTGCGAAGACGATCGCGACTGTGCTCACAACGAGGTCAAGAACCCAGAAGGTCACCAGGCTCGCTGTGAATGCACCGAGCTTGCGAGCCCGGCGTGTGAAGCCCGACGCGCGTCCGTTCCCACCGCGTTTCGCGCTGCGCCCATCGATGCGGCTCACAAGGAGCAGGCCGATCATCATCACGATGGCAGCAGCGGAGAGGATCCGGCCGTCAACCAGACCACGTGCATCGATGTCCCGGATCGGGACTCCAGCTCGTGCCGAGGCGTACCCGACTGATTCGATGGGCAGTGCGTACTTTGCAATGTCGTATGCGAACGAATTGATGTCGCCGGACAAGGGAGTGAACGAGCGTCCGAGCATCGGTATGAAGATCACTGGGCTTGCAAGCAACGCGATCAGCATGCTGTTGCGCATGTCCCAGGCGAATCGAACTCCCCACAACAGCGTGTAGAGCGAGAACAAGGCAAACGGCAAAGCCAGCCATTCGGGGCGCCACAGGGTGGAGCTTCCACCCAGGGAGCGCGGGAGCACCCACGTGCACACCATCGATGCGACTGCCGCAACAGCGCCAACGACAAGATCGACGTGGCGGTCGTCAATGGTTGTTCGGCGCGGCCGACGTGCGGCGATCACGGTGAACGCCAATGGGACCATCAACTCGGCTAGCACCGTTGTCCCCAGCGGGTGCGACAGATGAACGCCAAGCAACGAGCGGACCAGTAGCGGCAGATACGAAGCCAACAGTCCGACGAACGCCATGATTCGCCAGTCGATGGTGGCCACCAGCGACTCGCCCGAATGATGGGGGTTTCCTGCGCCTGCGGGGGTCAAGGTGGCTGACGCTCCCTGGGAGTCGACCTGGGAATCGCCATGGGAATCGCCATGGGAATCGCCATGGGAGACAGGGACAGGAGCAATGACATGTCCTGCAACCTGCCCTGGTCCGGTGTAACTGGTGCCCGAGTCCAGCGGGGTCGCTTCGGCGTGTGCGGTTGGTGGGTGGCCGGTCCGGGGAGGCGGCCAGGACGCAAGGTCTTCCTGCGTCGGATGGCCCTGGGCGTACCCAGTTGGTGCAGGGGTGAACGGGTCGGCGATCACCGGTGCTGGTTTCACGACGTTCGGAAACACTTCAACCGGGGAGGTGAACAGGTTGGTCGGAGCGGGCGGAACTGGCCCAGCGCTGCGAGTGAACGAAGGGCTGTTTTCCGGAACGAGTGGCGGCAACACCTCGACCCCCGCTGGAAACTGGAGCTCATCTCCGCGAGGCGGTGCGAAGACCGGAACCGCCGGTGGATCAACGACCAGGTGGCTCGGGGTTGAAGCCGCTTTCGCCTGAGCCCGAGCATCAACAGGCAGCAGGAGATCGTATTTGGGTACCGGACCGGTTGGCTGAATCGAATCGGCGTTCACCGGTCCCAAACGGCGAACTCGCTTCGGTAGATCAGTTTGTCCCTGAACAGCTACTGGCGGGGCGGCTGGTTGCGAGGTTGGTCGGACCGGTGCTTGGACAGGTGCTTGGACAGGTGCTTGGACGACCTGGTCGGCGGACTGATGAGGTGCAGACGCGAACGTGTACTCAGCGGGAACGTGGTTCTCGATCGTCAGCGGGATGGGCGACCAGGCCCGTTCCGCAGACGGGCGGGAGGTTTCACGATCAGGGCCTGTTGCCGACTGGTCGGGCACAACAGAAGATGGGGGCTGCGCGGACATTTCACCGCTTCATCGGCCTCCGTTCGCAGTGCCTTGAATTCCTCAAATAGGCAAATCGTGGACCAAATCATGCTCAGGATGGTTTCGTCCATGGTTTCGTCCACGATTTGTGCACGATTTGTGCACGATTTGTGCACGATTACAGTTGACCCTGTGTCGGACGCACCCACCAGGTCATGACCGACAGCCGAGCAGATTCCCGGCGCCGGTGGACCCTCGCTGATCGCCTGACGTCAATCGCCATGGGTCCCCAACTCAGGTCCTCGCGGCTATTGCTTCGCCCTTTGCAGCCATCGGACTTTCCCGAATGGCAAGAGGTTCGGCGGCGTTGTGCCGCTTGGTTGGCCCCGTGGGAAGCACAAAGACGTCCGGGCCAGGCCGACGTGGTGGAAAGCCGACGGGCATTCGAAGCGCGTTGCGAAGCAACGGATCGAGAACGCACGAACGGCTCTGCGTACCGGTTCGGAATCTTCGCTGGCGCTCAGTTCTGTGGGGAGGTCAACCTAGGGTCAATCCAGCGGGGTGCATTTCAGAACGTCTACATCGGCTATTGGATCGACGAGAGGTGTGCTGGGCAGGGTTACATGCCCGAGTCGCTGGTGCTTGCAATGCGGTTTGCGTTCGAAGACCTGGGTCTGCATCGGGTGCAGGTTTCCATCATTCCCCGCAACCGTTCGTCGTTGCGGGTTGTCGAGAAACTTGATCTTCGCAACGAAGGCGTGGCGCAGCGCTACCTCGAGATCAACGGCGCATGGGAAGACCATGTTCGGTTTGCCATGACCAGCGAGGAATGGCGGGACCGCAAAGAGGCGCTGGTTTCGGCCTGGATCAGCCGAGCCTGAGCCCCCAACAATCGAGCCTCGCCGGGCCTTTGGTTTGTTCGGTTTGGGACTATTCGGTGTAGGAACGCAGGGCGCGCATCGTCGCCCCGAGTGCCACAACCGACAACGCAAGGGCAGCAAGCATTTCGCCGGTGCTGCCCAGGGTGACTTTGGTACCGATCGCGTCGGCCAGGGTCGACTGCGTGATCAACGCCACGATTGCACCGATCAGACCCACAAGCGCTGCTCCCAGCACGAGGCCAAGGCCACTGCTGGTGCGCCGTGGTACCAGGTCGTCGCGGTCGAACAGCGCTGGCAGGCTGAGCAACGTGACGGCGGCAATGAGCAGGAGGCCATGCATCAGCCCGGCGTTGGCGAAGCCACCGCCGATACGCGCAAGGCCGCCTAGGGTCTCTTCCGCAGGGTCTGCCTGCTTCATGTTCGATGCAATGTGGAACGCCAACCGGAGGACCGCTACACCAGCAAGGCCCGTGCCGATCCATGACGCCCGGTCTGTGAAGGCGGTTGCCCGGGTTCTGTCCATCTCGATCTCCTCGTCTGCTGATTCATCTTCTTGTTGTGCTGTAGCCCGGCGCCGAGCTGGCTGATCATCCGCTGATTCCTCACCAGACGATTCGTCGTCTGACTTTTCTGCGGCTACCTCGTCGGCATTCTCAGATGTTCCAGATATTTCGTCGTCAGCCTTCGGGCCTGTCGGCGCGAAGACGGGTCGATCCCACGCTCGTTCCGGGGCCTCGATTTCGTCGTCGATTTCGTCGTCGATTTCGGCTGCGGTCTCGGCTGCAGTTTCGTCTGTTTCGACGTCTGCTTCGGCAGCGGTTTCACCGTGCTTGGATTCGGATTCGATCTTGGATTCGACCCGGTCCGTGACGTCGATGATGTCGATGTCCTCGATGTCCCCGACGGCCCTGGGCTTTCCCACAGCGGCAGCGGCCCCGGATGGGGTCGCAGCTCCAACCAGATCGTCAATGTCCGCTGCTGATTCCAAACCGGACCCGGCATCAGCAGTCGCATCGGCAAGCACGGTGCTGACCGTGCTGCGGCTTCGGCCGAACCGTTTCGAGACGCCGGCAATACGGGTGGCATCAGGCGGCGCAGCAGGTGGCGCAGGCATTGCAGAAAGGGCTCTTTCGATGGTGGCCTGGAGCATTGGGTCTGATAGCTCCGGTGCGCCGGTCGATTCGCTGCGAGTCTCGTTGGTGGAGACGTCGCCGGTGTCGTCCCAGGT
Source organism: Acidimicrobiia bacterium (assembly GCA_043720595.1). Taxonomy (GTDB): domain Bacteria; phylum Actinomycetota; class Acidimicrobiia; order Acidimicrobiales; family JANYDT01; genus JANNBN01. Next base: position 84,080 of record JAYSSK010000196.1, on the reverse strand, counting down.
TGCTCCTGGCCGAACTGCCCGAGCAGCAGCAAGTGCAGGATCGACACCCAGTTTGCGGGCGTTGTCCCGCGTCATGTCGTCGAAACCGCCAGCGCCGCTCTCGAGCCACTCGTCGACTTTTTGCGGGGTTGGATCGGCCGCTGGTGGAATGGAGGTGCGGCGCACGGCCGGTTCTTTCCATTCGTCGTCCCAGGCGTCTTCGCTCCACGTGTCAGAGAACGATTCCTTGGGGGCGAACATGTCTGCGGTGCGTTTCGGAGCGCGGGTCCGCGGTGCGGACGTCTGTTCCCAGATTGCGACTTCTTCTGGGTCGGCCGGAGGTAGGTCTGCGAAGTCGACATCGAAACGATCGTCGGGTTGATCTTCGGCGGACCGGTTGCGTCGGAACAGGCCGCGTCGGCGCCCCGCGCCCCCTTCGTCACTCATGCCAACACACTACGGCCTCGACACACCACCTGAGCGGCTTTCGATTCGACACTCCGCCGGAACCCTCGCAGACTGTCACACCCCTTTGGCACGATGTTCACATGGAGCCGTTCCCCTCGTCTACTCAATCGGTGTCCCGCCTACCCGCTCCTTCTGCGGAAGCCAACACGTGTTCCAAAGACCGCTGTTCGGCCATTGGGTTTGCTCGTCTCGTCTGGTGCATCGGTGCCGCCGCCCGCGCAGCGGGCTTGCTGGTCCCAGGCTTCATCGATGTTCCCGATGGCACGAACCGGCACCTCCGGCGGCGCCATGGGCACTCGCCGGTTGTCGTGCTTGCCGTCCGTGGCAGGCCGGTATCCGACGTGCGAGACGATCTCATAGCTGGTGTGCTCGCCGCTAACCGGGGTTCACCCTCCCAGTTCATCACGGCATTTCTCCAGGCAACCAACTCAGATCTGCAACACGTCAACACCGCCGCATAACGCTCCCTGCGCCCAGTAGGTTGTCTAGTGCCGATGCGTTCGGTGAGTTCGGCAGCTCCTGTCCGCTGCGCTCATCGCCACCAGCACAGATTTGCACAATGCCCGGGTGGCGAAATGGCAGACGCAGGGCGCTTAAACCGCCCAGATCGAAAGGTCGTGCGGGTTCGAGTCCCGCCCCGGGCACCCATGAAATCACCCGCAATCACACCGGGCAGACACCGTTCGGTGCTGCGGCGGTACTGCGGCGGTACTGCGGCGTTGCAATCCGTTATTAGGTCCTGCCGGTTGCAATCACTGCACCACGCGGTGACGACAGGGTCACGGTTTCGCCTCGAGACAACAACACCGTGTCTAGATCATGGGCCAACACCATTTGCGGCACCATCCCGGCGTTGATTGTCAAGGTCACCGAGCCGCTCAGCACGGTGACTGGCGTCAGCTCGGCTTCGAGGGTAAGCACTACGGGTTCGCCGCGTTCGATCACCACCACGCTGAGATTTGGTCCGCCCATTTCATTTGCGCGTTCTTCTGAGCGGTCTCGTAGACGTTCGCTGCTGATGGCCGACTCTGATTCGCGGCGTGCCAAGAGGTTCAGATCACGAATCGGTCCGTCTAGTAGGCAACAGGTGACACGGGCATCGCCGCTAAACCGGATTGCGCCGTGGGTGGGAACGGCAACCTCAACACCGTCAACGGTGAGCACCATGCCGGCCCCGGTTGCCACAACCAACGCGCGGTCCACTCCAGGCAGGTCCGAGAACGGCCCGTTGTCGGCAACGGTTGCGAGGCTCAGCCGCCATTGCCACGCATCGGTGTCTGGCACGCGGATGATTTCCTTGGTGGTCCCTCGTCCGTTGGCCCACGGCATATCGCGGTAGTCCGCTGCGAGAAGGTGCTGCACGCTGGCTCAGTCCGGCAGCCGCAACGGATGGGTACGGCGGTCCTGCATGAATCGGAATCTGCGCCGAACTTCGTTCACCGTGTCGGGGTTCACTTCGGCAATGATCAACGCTTCAGTTCGGGCCGCTGATGCCAGCAGTTCTCCCAACGGATCAACAATGCGAGAGTCGCCGCAATACGCCAGCCCGTCGCCCGTGCCCACACGGTTCACGCCAACGACGTATGCCTGGTTCTCGATGGCTCGGCTCACCAGAAGGTGCTGCCAATGGGAACGCCTGACCTCTGGCCAGTTCGCTGGGATCACGTAACAGTCCGTGCTCGGAGCCAGTTGCCAGAACTCGTCGGCGAAACGGAGGTCGTAACAGATGAAAAACGTCGTTCGCAGACCCTCGATGTCGACTGTGAGGAACTGGTCGCCGCCGTCGTAGTGGGCATCTTCGCCAGCGAACGAGAACGGGTGGATCTTGTCGTAGTGGTGGCTAAAACCGGCCGGGTCGTATAGGTACAGACGATTCCGGGCCTTCGTGTGGTTGTCGAGGCGTGTTGGAACCGTTCCGCAGATCCACACACCATGAGTCGTTGCCATGGTCCGCAGGAACCGAGCTGAGGTCCCATCGACCGGTTCGCCGACCCGTACGGGAGCCATGCTGAACCCAACGCTGAACATCTCGGTCAGCACTACGAGGCGGGCTCCCGTGGCAGCGGCGGCGGCGACCTGCGGCGTGAGCTGCGCGATGGTGGCTGCTGCGTTTTCCCACACGATGTTGTGCTGTATCGCTGCGACCTTCATGACGGCAACCATATGCCGCTCTGGCTGGTGAGGAGCGTCGATCCTCGCCTACCCTTCGAACGCACCGGCAGTCCCACCGGGCGCACGCAGCATTCACCAGATCAAGAGGTAGTTGGATGGCAATCAAGCGATTCCCCGTGGAAGCGGGCCACATCATGATGTTCGCCAGAGCAATCGGCGACCCCAACCCGATCTACAGCGACGCGGAGTACGCAGCAGGTACGGCCGTTGGTTCGCTGATTGCGCCGCCGACGTTCGTCCAGTCCAGCGCGCAGTACGACGACGACTACCCGCTCAGACCTCGCATTGGTCAACCGTGGTTCGGCTCCGGTGGGACCGCAACCGGCATCGAACCAGCCGCAGCGCCGGCCGACGATGCGAAATCGTCGGGGGGAAGTTCGGGCGGTGGGGGAGGTAACGGCGGCGTGCTCCACGCAGAACAGCACTACGAGTACCACCGGCCGTTGCTCGCAGGTGAGGTGCTCACTGCCACCAACCTGCCAGGCAGAACGTGGGAGAAAGAGGGGCGGCGCGGCGGCTCGCTCAGCTTCACCGAATCCATCACGGAGTACCGAACCGTCGATGGCGAATTGGTTGTCACCGCACGCGGTGTCGGCGTTCGTACTGGTGCAGTTGTCAAGCAGGAAGGCTGAACCATGTTGAACGCATCTACCGTCAAGGTTGGCGACACCTACGAGACTGTTGTCGCAGACAACCTCAGCCGCACGCAGATCGTGATGTATGCAGGCGCGTCAGGCGACTACAACCCTCTGCACACAGACGATCTGTTCACTCGCGAAGTTGCCGGTTATCCCGGCGTGTTCGCTCACGGCATGCTCACCATGGGAATGAGCGGCCGGGCACTCACGGATTGGGTGGGTGATGGCACGCTCACCAGGTACGGCGTGCGGTTCTCTCGACAGGTGTGGCCGGGAGACACGCTCACCACCACGCTCACGGTCGAATCGGTTGAACCCGCCGGTACCGGGGTCACAGTCGACATCCGCGTGTCTACCCGTAACCAGCAAGGCGACGAGGTAGTGGTTGGGTCCGCCACAGCTCACCTGGCCTAGGACGCTGGACCGTGACTGTCAGATCGGTAGCGGTCCATCAGGCGCCGCTTGAAGAGTTTGCCCGACGGTAGGCGCGGCAGGTCCTGATCGAAGTCGACGGAGCGCGGGCACTTGAAGTGTGCAAGCCGGTCCCGGCAGAACTGCATCAGCAGCGCCGCAGTTTCGGCTGTGGCATCTGCGGGGTCGGCCAACTGCACCACTGCTTTCACCTGCTCGCCCATCTCCGCGTCGGGGACACCGATCACGGCGACATCCAACACCAACGGGTGCAAGGCCAATAGGTCTTCGATCTCTTTGGGGTAGATGTTCACACCTCCAGAAATGATCAGGTGGCTCCGCCGGTCGCTGAGGTACAGAAAGCCGTCGGCATCAAGGTGGCCAAGATCGCCCAGTGTGCTCCAACCGCGGTCGTTGAAGGCCGACGCGGTCTTCTCGGCGTCCTTGTGATATTCGAACGGAGCGGTCCCTTCGAAGTACACCGTGCCGATATCACCGGTTGGAACGTCCGCACCGTCTTCATCGACGATGTGAATTGTTCCCAGCACGCACCGGCCCACAGACCCTCGTCGTTGCAGCCACGTTGTTGAGTCGATGAAACAGAACCCGTTTCCTTCACTGCCCGCGTAGTACTCCATGATCCGAGGACCCCACCAGTCGATCATTGCCTGTTTCACATCGACCGGGCACGGCGCGGCGGCGTGGACCGCAATGCACAGCGATGACAGGTCATACATGGCTCGTTGGTCTTTGGAGAGCTTCAGCATCCGGATGAACATGGTTGGGACGTACTGGGCATGGGTGACCTTGTGCTCATCGATCAGCCGCAACGATTCCAGCGCGTCGAACTGGTCCATCAGCACGACGGTGCCGCCGTAACGATGCGCGCTCAAGCTCCAACCCAACGGCGCAGCGTGGTAGAGAGGCGCCGGGCAGAGGTACGTCATGGGTGCGGCAAAACCGAACAGCGAGCCGGTCAGCGCTTCGAAGGTTGTGCCGGTGCCGAACGGGGCCGCGCCAAGCTCCCGCATGATGCCCTTCGGCCTGCCCGTCGTGCCGGAGGAATAGAACATCAGCGCTCCCTCCACCTCATTGTCCCGCTCAACAGCACCGACGGCGGCCAGCAGATCGTGCGTTGCCTCGAACCGACCGAATGCGCGGTCCACGGAGAACAGGTTGACGGTGCGTACGGTGCTGCCAGCGACAGCGGTTGCCAGCTCGGCAAGGGTCGCCGATGAGAAGAGCACTGACGCGCCGCAGTCGTCGAAGATGTACCCGGCCTCGTCAGCGGTGAGGTGCCAGTTGATGGGAGTGAGGTAGACGCCAGAACGCAGAACGCCCCACGCCACAACGAGATATTCCATACAGTTCGGCAGCAGCACGGCAACGTGGTCGCCAGGTCGGACGCCAACGCCGTCGAGCAGCCGGGCCACACGGGTGGAGGCCGTTTCGAGTTCTGCGAAGGTTATCCGCTCGCCGGTGGAAGGGCGGATGATCGCGGGTCGGTCGGGATCCAGCGACGCGTGATAGCCGGGGCGTAGGTTCAAATCGCTGGACACTGAACTATCTACCTTTTCAGTTCGGATGATTGTGTTGGTTGGGGTTGTGCCGCCTGATGGCAGCGCACCGACGCGTTAGTGCGCCGCAGCCTCGAGTTCCAGAAACGCAGCGAGCTTCTCGCGTGCTGCATCACGGCGTGCAGGGATGTGCCCGTTGGGGAACAGGCCTTCGTGTGGGCTGTAGCCCTTCAGGAGATCGCGGGCGAGCGCAAGTTTGTGAACTTCGGTCGGGCCGTCGGCAAGGGCAAGCGCCTCGGCTGCCACCATCCAACGCGAGAACGGCATTTCGTTGGAGATGCCAAGTGAGCCGTGCAAGTGCATCGACCGCTGCACAACGTCGTAGAGCACCTTGGGCATCGCAGCTTTGATGGCCGAGATGTCCTTGCGAACCTTGCGATAGTCCTGGTGCTTGTCGATGAGCCACGCCGTGCGCAGCACGAGCAGCCTGAATGACTCGATCTCGATCCAGGAATCGGCGATCTTCTCCTGCGTCATCTGCAGCGTGGCAAGGCTGCCGGTGCGCGTCTGGCGTGTGAGTGCACGTTCGCACATCAGATCGAACGCCTGTTTCACGGTCGCGATGGTTCGCATCGCGTGGTGGATACGGCCACCACCCAGACGGGTTTGCGCGATGGCAAACGCTTGGCCTTCGCCACCCAACAGCGCGTCGGAAGGTACGCGTACGTTGTTGTAGTGAATGTATGCGTGCGAACCTTCTTCTTCCGGTTCGGTGCCGATGCCGACGTTGCGGATGATCTCGATGCCAGGCGTTTCTGCCGGCACAATCACCATGGACATGCCCTGGTATGCGCTCACGTCTGGGTTGGAAACGGCCATAACGATGAAGAAGCTGGCGTACCGAGCGTTGGACGAGAACCACTTGTGCCCGTTCAGTACCCATTCGTCGCCGTCTCGTTCAACCCGGGTGGTGAACAGTGTTGGGTCTGCGCCGGCATGGGGTTCGGTCATGGAGTAGCACGAAGAGATCTCGCCGTTCAGCAGCGGGGCGAGATAGCGGGCTTTCTGCGCGTCGGTTCCGTAGTGGGCAAGGATTTCGGCGTTGCCTGAATCCGGAGCCTGGCACCCGAAAATGGTTGGGGCCCACGATGAGCGACCCAGAATCTCATTCAACAACGCCAACTTCACCTGGCCGTAACCGGCTCCGCCCAGTTCCTGGCCGAGGTGACACGCCCATAGACCTTGGTCGCGGACCTGCTGCTGCAGCGGCCTGATGAGCTCGATGACGCGTGGGTTGCTTTTGTCGTAGGGGTTGCCGACCACGAGGTCGAGCGGTTCGATTTCTTGCTTGACGAACTGATCGGCCCAGTCCAACTTCGTCTGGTAGGCGGCGTCCGTCTCAAAATCCCATGCCATCGGTCGATTCCCTTCTTGTTCGGCCGGATCGCCCGTGCCAACGCCAGTGGATCGTACTGCCGGGCTTGCACGCAAACCGAAAAATAGGTCACTATTTTCTGCATGGCACTGCATACGAGGATCACGAAGCTGCTCGACATCGAGCACCCCATCGTTCAAGGGGGTATGCAGGGCGTCGGGGTGGCCGAGCTTGCCTCGGCAGTGTCCAACGCTGGTGGCCTCGGGATTCTCACCGGGCTCACGCAGCCGTCGCCGGAAGCGCTTCGTTCCGAGATCGATCGGTGCCGGTCCATGACGAGCCGCCCGTTCGCGGTGAACCTCACCGTGTTTCCCGCCCGCAACTCGCCGGACTACTTGGCGTACGCCCGCGCAATCGTCGAAGGCGGCGTGGACATTGTGGAGACTGCTGGCACGCCTGCGGTGGCCGAGATCTGGGAGTACCTGAAGGGTCACGGCGTGCGGATCGTCCACAAGTGCACATCGGTACGTCACTCGGCGTCGGCCGAACGTAAGGGAGTCGACGCCATCTCCATCGACGGGTTCGAGTGCGCAGGCCATCCCGGTGAGGACGACATCCCCGGCCTGATTCTGGTCCCCTGCGCTGCCGACAAGGTTTCCATCCCGATGATCGCGTCCGGGGGATTTGCAGACGGCCGAGGGTTGGTAGCCGCACTGGCCCTCGGAGCCGACGGCATCAACATGGGAACGCGTTTCTGTGCAACGGTCGAGGCGCCGATCCATCCGAACGTGAAGCAGGCCTACGTCGACAACGACGAGCGGGCCACCAACCTCATCTTCCGCAGCCTGCACAACACTGCCCGAGTTGCGAAAAGCGATGTGTCGGACGAGGTCGTCCGACGGCTCGCCGAACATGGCTCAACGTTCGCCGACGTCGCCGAACTCGTCCGTGGAGACAAGGGCCGCGACCTCCTGACTTCCGGCGATTTGTCCCAGGGGATCTACTGGGCCAGCATGTCCCAAGGTCTCATCCACGACATCCCGACCGTTGCCGAACTCATCGGCCGCATCGTCACCGAGGCAGAGACCATCATCCGCGCCCGGCTTGGCTCGGTGCTCGGCTGAAACCAAAGCCGCACCGCCCGATTCAAGCGAACACCCACTACAGGAGCACCCATGCCAGAAGCCTTTATCATCGATGCCTGCCGTACCCCTCGCGGTATTGGAAAGGTCGGTAAGGGATCCCTTGCCGACCTACACCCGCAGAACCTCGGCGCAACCGTGTTGCGGGCCATCCGTGACCGCAACAACCTCAACACCGCAGACGTCGACGATGTGGTGTGGGGCACGTCCAACCAGACCGGAACACAGAGTGGCGATATCGGGCGCATGACCGCGCTCACCGCGGGATACGACACGACGGTGAGCGGTGTCACGCTTGACCGGTTCTGCGGATCGGGCATCACCACCACCAACATCGCAGCAGCTTCGGTGATGTCGGGCCTTGAAGACGTAGTCATTGCGGGAGGTGCCGAAATGATGTCCAGCTACGCAGCCAACGCCAAAGGTGCAACCATTTTGCCGTTCATGGACCGGGGCAACCCCGAGCTGCGCTCACTGCATCCACAGACCAACCAGGGTGTGGCTGCCGATGCAATCGCCACCATCGAGAAGATCAGTCGGCGCGCAGTCGATGAGTATGCAGCCGAATCGCAGCGTCGAGCAGAAATCGCCATCGCCGAGGGTCGCTTCTCCAAGAGTGTGGTTCCGGTTCGTCGAGCCGATGGGTCAATCGCGCTCGACCGTGAAGAGTTTCCGCGCCCTGGCACCACGGTGGAAAGCTTGAGCCAGCTCCCGTCGTCGTTCGCAACCCTGGCGGACTATCCGCTAGATGACGAAGGCAACACCTACCGCTCGATGGTGCTGCGCCGTTACCCGGGGCTGGACATCGATCACGTCCACCATGCGGGCAACTCGTCAGGCGTGGTCGACGGTGCAGCGGCGCTGCTCATCACCAGCGGCGAGTACGCGCAGAAGCACGGTTTGAAGCCACGTGCCCGGGTTGTTGCGATCGCCAACGTCGGCGACGATCCAACACTCATGCTCAACGCGCCGGTGCCAGCTGCACGCAAGGTGCTGGCAAAGGCCGGCCTCACCATCGACGACATCGACCTGTTCGAGGTCAACGAGGCGTTCGCCGTTGTCACCGAGAAGTTCATCCGCGACCTCAGCATCAACCGCGACAAGATCAACGTCAACGGCGGAGCAATTGCGCTGGGTCACCCCATCGGTGCTACTGGTGCGATGCTCATCGGCACGGTCCTCGACGAGTTGGAACGCCGCGACGGCCGCTACGGCTTGGTCACCATGTGCGCCGGTGGTGGTATGGCCCCCGCCGTGATCATCGAACGCGTTTAGCGAGAGAGACCCCATGGCGCTTGCGCGCCGCCACGACTCGATGAGAGTAGCCTGACGGTGCTTCGCGTTTCCCCTGGTCACGACGCTACCCCGTCCTATTCTCCTTACAGGTTGCCGCCCCGGGCGCGGCCGAGCGGTGAACGGAGGGATCGGAGTGAGTCCGAGGTGAGCAACCCGTCCTGAAACGCTGCGGGCAATCCACCTCGCAACTTCCCGAATGAACCGCACCGGCAATCAATCAGGCACATGTCGGGCTCTGACGGTTGCTCATCACCGCATCCACAACTGGTCAACAGCGGAACACATCTACACTCAAGCCGTTGCACTCACCCGTTGAACTCGCCCACCTACAACTGAAAGTGTGCCCCGACCAGAATGATCGGGGCACTCTTGCATTCGTACAACGACGCCATTTGGGGGCTGTAGCCCGGTCCTTCGATCGGAACTACCCAAGGTGTACTGCTTAGAGGCGTAACGTTTGACTTTCGAAGCTGCATCGTATGCCGTCACGATGAACCTGTACTGGCCCCGATTCAGACCGGTGAAGTAAAGAACGTAGGTCGCACCCGTCTTTGTCCGTGGGCCTTCCAGGGCAGGCAGTATGACGTCGTCCTTTATACGCGAGTCCGCACATTGTTTCGGGCAGTGCACAACCCGTCCAAAGGTCTCCCATCTGGCTGCCTTTTGCTGCATCTCCATGGCGGGACTCACAACTTTGATTGTGCTGGGTAGAGAGATTCGAATGACGTAGCGTTTCGGTCCCGTAGCCCCTGTGGCTGGCAAGGCCGTGCTGAGAAGAGCGACCATCAGCATCATGGTCAGACTGATACGGGATCTCTTTGTTTGAGTCATAGCGGCCTTTCAAGCATCTACTGGGTTTTGACAGTAAAACCTAACGATGTGATGTTGCCGATGGGAGCGACTTGGGGTGAAGCGTTCGTTGTCATGCCCTTTGCGTAAAATCCGCCGCAGTAGCACGGGGTGATTACTGGTCCTCCGCGTCGCCACCGATTGCTGCTGGACCGTTTAATTGAATCAGCCAGTAACCCACTCCATTACAGTCAGTCGCTCCCGCCATGGTGTAATAGACCCAGCCACCTGCGGTTCCCGATGTCCAGCCAGTCATTTTTCCGTACCGGTAGTAGAACTCGCCGTTTGCGAAGGAACCGGAGCCCTTGATGACGTTCCCTCTAACCTGAGCGACTGAATCGCCTGGAGCTGACATGAGCTGAGTTTCGCTGTAACAGTATTCCGCATACGGACTGACGGATTCTGTGCCGCCGGTGTACTTATCGATCGAGTACGACCAGCCGCAGTGAGAAGCTGTAGAAACAAGATCGGGGTAGAAACTGAATCCTGTTGTGCAGGTCGTCGGGTGTTCACCGCCCTGGACTGAAGTGGGCACTGGTGCGGCCTCTACGACAACGGAGTACCGAACTCCCTGAGTCTCGATCCTGTTTTTCAAAGGTGTCTCTGTCTTTACGATGAGGGCTCCGTTGTCGATGTCTAAGGCAATACTGTGAATGCCTGGAATCTTTTGTTCGGCAACTGATTCTGTGGCCGCTTGCAGAGCCTTCAACGAGAAGGGAACTTTCCGAAAAGTTGTCTTGGAACTAATTTTCGGCAAGTTGTCGAACGCTTTACCGGTCGACGTCTTCACAACAATTCCGGTGTCTGTGACCTCAATCTCTGCGAAGGCGTCGTCTCCGACCACCTTTGGTTTGATCTTTTCGGCGTCGCCTGATGCCTTGATTCGGCTGCGGACGTCCTCGATACGTTTACCAGATTTCTGCGCAAGTTCACTGACTATCGCTTCGTCGTCGGATGCCGGAGAAGCTTTGATCTCACGCTGCGTTTTGCCAGATTCTTGAGCCTGCGCCATCTGCTGGCCACTTGATGCACAGATGAGAACAAGTGCTGCGACGATTCCAACAGTTCGTTTCATTTGGTTCTCCTCAAGTTTCGTTCCTCGGCCGTCTGGTTCGAGGAGTCTGTTGAGAGTCCTGCGCAGGTTCTCACTACATGAATGTCCGCTCGATGCCCGTTCCTGACATCAAACCGAGGATTTCTTCGTAATTTCTTGCTCGATGACGTTGCGGCAAGCCTGGCGTGCCCGACTCAACCGCTTCTGGACCGTTTGAACCTCGAGCCTGTGTAGCTCAGCGAGTTCGTGGCAGGTGTGACCATCCCAGATCTGGCCGATGAGTAGTTGGCGGTCGCGATCGCTCAATGCGTCGAGCATCGCGAGTAGCAGCACGATTTGTTCCTCACGCGACGCTTCTTCAAACACGGCTCGTGTGTCGTTGTGCTCGTAGAGGTCTCGTAGCCGTCGCCAGGTTGCTGTACGGCGAAACTCGGCCCGTTTCGTTGTCCTAGCGACTAGGAACGTTGCGCCACGAACCCACCGAATGCCTCTTTCGAGGCCCATTGCCTCTATCATGACGATACGTTCACTTATGAGCAACCCGGTATTAGAAACGATGTCGTCACGGATCACGTCGTTCACCGGGAGACGTTTCACAAATGCTTGAACCTCGTGCAACAACAATGCGAGCACTTCATTGTCAATGGCCACTTGACATGCTCCCGTCTACCCCCCCCGCAGTTGGAGTGAGCAACGCTTCGACCCTAGAACAATCCCGGATACTGAATGGACAAGAAGCGAAATTGTCCTACGGTCCCGGCATCGTGGAGAAATGGACACGAACCATCTCACGGCGATCGCCGCCATCAGGCAAGGGGCCACAAGCATGAACGGCCGACCGCGGCTCCAAAGTCCACCTCCGGTGAACCTCACCTGATGGTATGTGTACATGGTGACCGGGAAGTAAAGGCCCTTCGGCCATACGTGGCAGCGCTCCGCGCCGGCATAGCGTTCGGCATCATGACTCACTCTCTGTGCGAGACCCCCGTCTCTACACGAGAGGAGTCACCTCAACCCTGGGCAGTCCCAATGACCAATCCGGTACGAGTCGCGATTATACGCTCGGAAGTGCGGTGGCGCTACTTTGCCAACCTGCAGCGGACGGCCCCACATCGTCAGCGTGGCGGGGTGCACGGACTTTCCCTGAACAACGCTGGTCCGCATTTGTACGATCGGCACTATCGCCCTATCGGCGCACGGTCCGGGTCAGGTTGTTTGTCGGCTTGTCCGTCGATGAGTTGCCGAGTTCCGGACACGATGTACGCCATGGCGGTGATCAGGATTGCGATCCCGCAAGCGGTGATTGCCTGAGGTACGCCTATCAACTGTCCAAGGACTCCTGCAACGAACGAGTTGATGGCCCACACGCCGATGCTGGCCATACTGAACACGCCCATCACGCGTCCGCGGTATCGCTCGTCGGTCGCTGTCACCACCACCGTGTTGGAAATGGTCACCAGGGTCATGTGTGATGCACCGAAGACAGCCGCTGCCGCAACGGTCAACAGTACCGAACGCGATGCCCCGATGGTGATGACCGCGATTGCTACAACGACGCCCGAGCCCAGCAACACTGCAGTACGTTGGCGAGGCTTGGTCAGCGAGGCGCTGATGGCCATCGCTGCGATGAACCCGATGCCGGGGCCGGCCGACACCAGACCGTATGTGCGCTCATCACCGTTTAGAACCTCCTTCACGAGCAACGGCATCAGGCTGGGATGCATGATGAAGAACGACACCCAGAACTGCAGCAAGATCACGCGCAGGGCTATAGCGTTGGCTCGGAGATAGCGGAAGCCAAGGAGAAGCTCATGCAGGGGGCCGCTTTCCGGGACTCGTCCAGCGGTGCCAGATTTGGAGTGCACCAGCAGGCAGGCTGCGGCTACCGCAAGGAAGCTGGCTGCGTTCAGGTAGAAGCCCCATTGCACACCCCAGGCGGCCATCACCAGCCCGCCCAACGCCGGCCCGAGGACTCGGGTTGAACTGGACAGCCCTGCATTCAGGCTGATCGCGGAGTGCAGGTGGGCCTCGTGAACCAGCTCAGGTACGAACGCGTTCGCAGCTGGTTGCGTGAAGCACTGTGCAGCGCCACCAAGGATCACCAGCCCCGTCATGATCGGCAGTGTTAAAGCGTTCCATTGTGTGAGCAGACCCATGACGAGTGCCGGAACGATCATCGCCAGGTTGCCGATGAGCACCAGTTTGCGTCGGTCGAACCTGTCCGCAATCAACCCGGTGAACGGGGAGAGGAACAGGAACGGAAACCATTGAGCGGCGAAAACCACCGAGATGATGAAGGCGTCGTCGGTGAGTTTGGCCGCAGCCCAGCCGATGGCGACGTACTGCATCCAGGTGCCCAGCTGCGACACCATGTTGCCGATCGCGATCAGGCGAAAATCGCGCGACCGCAATGCTCCGAGTGGGGCGTGACGAGCGGTCACCCGGTCGGGCGCGTCGGAGTTTGCGACGCAAGTCGATGCTGGTGGTGGGTCATGCGTTCGACGTTACGTGGGGATCGGCAACGGACAAAACCCGCCAACCCAAATGCGCTGTAGCGCAACACGCAAAGGTGCGAACGCACTGCGCAAACGGGTTTTCACACCGAGAACAGGCACCAAAACGCCGTTGCGTGTTGCGTTGGTGCCGACTTCCGGACAGTTGGCAGGGAACGTGCGTTGGTTGTCGAATACGGTGCGGGGATGCGAATCGATTCGGGCATCTCTGGGAACCTTGCAACCGCAGCGGCCGAGGCCGTTGCGCTTGAACAGAAGGGCTACGACGGCGTCTACACCGCTGAGACGTCACATGACCCGTTCCTGCCGTTGTTTGCTGCAGGGCAGGCCACCGAGCGCGTTGAGCTGATGACCAGCATCGCCGTTGCGTTTGCTCGCAACCCGATGATCACTGCCGTTACGGCCAACGATCTGCAAACCGCGTCGAACGGTCGGTTCGTGCTTGGGCTAGGCAGTCAGATCAAGCCGCACATCGAGAAGCGCTTCTCGATGAACTGGTCAGGCAAGCCAGCCAGCCAGATGCGCGAGTTCATCCTCGCAATGCGGGCCATCTGGGGTGCCTGGAACGACCGGACCAAGCTCGAATTCCGCGGTGACTACTACACGCATACGCTGATGACCCCCTTCTTCGACCCAGGACCCAACCCGTTCGGCCCACCGAAGGTGTTCCTCGCTGGGGTAGGCACCGGGATGACGGAAGTAGCAGGTGAGACCTGCGATGGGTTCCTCGCCCATCCGTTCACTACCGAGCGGTATCTGCGCGAAGTCACCCTGCCGGCGCTGGAGCGTGGCATGGAGCGCACTGGTAACAGTCGTGACGGGTTTCAGATAGGCATGACTGCGATGGTGGTGAGCGGCGACACCGAAGAACAGACAGTTGCGGCGAAGAACACGATCATCAGCCAAATCGGTTTCTACGGTTCTACGCCTGCGTACCGCGGTGTGCTGGAACTGCACGGATGGGGCGACCTGCAGACCGAGCTGAATAGCCTGTCCAAGCGTGGCGGTTGGGCAGACATGGCCAAGCTGATCGACGACGACGTCATCGACGCGTTTGCGGTGGTGGCGGAACCGGCGAAGGCTGCCGAGGCCATCCGAGCCCGGTTTGGCGACGTTGCCAATCGTATGGGTCTGTACTTCGGTCTTGCTCCGGAAGTGACCGACCGGATTGCAAGCGATCTGCGTTCCGGCAACGCAGCCTGAGCAGCGTGACCGAATGACACTCCGCTCGATTCCAACCTTGTTGAACGCGGCGGCAGATCGTGATCCGCACGCGCTGGCTATTACTTGCAGTGAAGAGTCAGTTACGCGCCAAGAGCTACGCGAACGTACAAATCGGATGGCACGCGCTTTCGAGGCGATGGGCGTGCGAAAAGGTTCGCTTGTCACCATCGCACTGCCCAACTCCATCGGTTTCCTGGAAGCGGCGATTGCTGCGTGGAAACTTGGCGCGACGCCTCAACCGGTGTCGAACCGGCTGCCGGACCGGGAACGTCAAGCCATTGTTGAACTGGCCGACAGCGCGTTGGTGCTGGGGGCCACGCAGGAGGCGCACCCCAACAGAAAGGTGCTGCCCATTGGATGGCAGCCCGATGCACGCCTGTCAGCGGACGATCTTCCCGATGCCGTTTCGCCGACGTGGAAGGCGCCCACTAGTGGGGGTTCAACGGGGCGCCCGAAGCTCATTCTTTCCGGCACACGCGGCGAGTTCGACGACGCCGGTCCTGGGTTCGGAATTCCGATCGACGGCAGCATCGCAATCCCCGGCCCGCTGTATCACAACGCCCCATTTCAGTTCGCGTCACAGGGCGTGATCTTTGGCAATCATGTGGCCATTCTCCCGAAGTTCGACGCACGAGCAGCGTTGGAATTGGTGGACCGGCATCACCCTTCCGTGATGTTGCTTGTCCCCACGATGATGAGCCGCATGGCCCGCCTCCCGCACGAAGAGCGTGACCAGTTCGACATGTCGTCGCTGTCGCACGTGTGGCACATGGCGGCACCGTGCCCGCAGTGGTGCAAGCAGGCGTGGATCGACTGGATCGGAGCGGAGAACGTCATGGAGTTGTACGCAGGTACCGAGGCGCAGGCCGTCACCATCATCCGTGGCGACGAGTGGCTTGAGCACCGCGGTTCCGTGGGCAGAGTGTCTATGGGACAGATGCAGGTGCTGCATCCCGAGACTCACGAAGTCTTACCTGCGGGCGAAATGGGCGAGGTGTTCATGCGCCCTACCGGTCCTACGCCCACTTACCGTTATCTCGGTGCCGACGCGTTCCGTATTGCTGATGGGTGGGAGAGCCTGGGCGATATGGGTTGGTTCGATGCTGACGGCTACCTGTACCTCGGAGACCGCAAGGGCGACATGATTCTCTCCGGCGGGGCCAACATCTACCCGGCAGAGATCGAGAGCGCGCTTGGCGAGCATCCCGCGGTGTTGTCCAGCGCGGTCATCGGGTTGCCCGACGATGATCTGGGCCAGACCGTGCACGCTGTGGTGCAGGTTGACCCAGCGGTCGGCGTTGAGGGCATCGATGAGGCCGAGATGCGCGGGTTCCTCGCCGAGCGGCTGGTGCGGTACAAGGTTCCACGCACCTTCGAGTTCACGCTCGACGTGGTGCGAGACGACGCTGGCAAAGTTCGACGCAACGCGCTGGCCGCGCAGCGAGGGAAGGTAGCTCAGTAGTACCGAACCTGGGTTCGTCGTCCGCTAGGGCTGGGCGGCAGCAGCAGTTGCCAGTGCTTTTGCTTCCATTCGGGCTCGGCCAGCGGCCGCTGCGGCAACCTGGTTCTCGGCCTCGGCTGCGAACAGGTAGCGACGACGGTTCGTGTCTGCCTCGGCCAGGTTGAGGTTTGCCTTTGTTCCGGCCAACACAGTTGCCGGTGTGCGAAGCAGACGTGCTGCGACGCCCATTGTGAATTCGCGCAGTTCGCCAGCAGGGAGGACGCGGTTCACCATGCCCCAGTTGAGGGCTTCAGCTGCAGTCACCTTTTCATTGAGCAGGTAGAGCTCACGCGTCCGTGCCGTCCCGATGATGCTGGTCCACAGGAACGTGCCGCCGTAGTCCCCGGTGAGTCCGTTCGGCGTGAAGCTAGCTGCGAACACGGCATCGTCGGACGCGAAACGAAGATCGCAGGCAGCCGCGAGACTGCAACCGGCGCCGACCGCCGCGCCGCCAATCATGGCGATGGTGGGTTTGGGCATCTGGTGCAACAACATGGCCGCGTGCAGGTCGTGGCGTGCCAGATCACCAGTCAATGCTTGATGCGGGACACCACGGCTGATCGGATCGCCAGGGATCATCCCGCCTTCCTTGGTGTCACCGCCGGAACAAAAGCCGCCGACTGCACCGTCCGATGGTGCGCCGGTGAGGACTACCACTTTCACGTCAGGCGAGTCAGCCATTGACTGCACTGCTTCCTCCAGCGCCTTGATGAGGTAGCCGTTGAGCGCGTTACGGCGCTGCGGACGGTTCAGCGTGATGACGCCGACCCCGTCTGTCACCTCGGTGAGGATGATTGGGGCTTCGGTAGTGTCAGCCATCTGCGTGCGTACCTTTCTTCTGGCAATAGAGGTATCGGAATTGATTGTACTCGGCGCTAGGTTCGACGATGATGGTCGAAGATGCGAATCGGGATCATTTCTGACGTGCACGGCAATGCTGCCGGACTCCAAGACGCCTTGTCGCGCCTTGGCGATGTCGACGAAGTGTTTTGTCTTGGCGACATCGTCGAAGACTTCCGGTTCTCCAACGAAGCCTGTGCGCAACTCGCAGATCGAGACGTCCGATGCGTGCTGGGCAATCACGACATCGGGCTGCTGGTTCCTTCGGGAAGCCGTGCGCGTGACTCCGCGCAAGCGGACCAGCGATATGTTCGGTGGCTGGCTGATCAACCGCTGATGATCGATACCGTGATTGGGGGCAAGCGGCTGCTCATGACACATGCCTCCCCATTTGCGCCGCACACGGATTACATCTGGAAGCACTCACCGGGGTTGAAGCAGTTCGGCAAAATTGACGCGGATTACGTGTTTATCGGCCACACGCACGCACAGATGGCGCACCGTGTGGGCAAGGTGATGGTGATCAACCCGGGAAGCGTCGGTCAGCCGATTGATCACAACAACGGGCGTTTGGCGTCGTACGCAATTCTTGATACCAGCACAGACGAAGTCACTTTCGACAACTACGAACTCGCGCCCGCCGTGTGGCAGATGGAGCACTCATGAGCATCAAAGACGCAGCGGCGATCGTCGGAGTCGGCGCCACGAACTACTGGAAACGGGGCCAGTCGTACCCCGAGACGGAACTGTCGATGGCGTGCACCGCAATTCTTGGTGCGCTCGACGATGCCGGTCTGACGATCCAGGACCTGGACGGGTTCTCGATCTACTCCAACTCCTGTGACCCGGCCGCCGTTGCATCCACGCTCGGTGTGCCCGAAGTCAGGTGGGCCACATCGACCACCTCGGGCGGTGGAGGGTGCGCCGGAGCGCTCGGAGTGGCTGCTGCTGCCATCCACGGCGGTATGGCCAATGTGGTCGTCACGCTGATGACGCTGCAGCAGCTCAACAAGCGCCTCGGTGGATCGGCGATCAACGGCATGCTCGCCTACGCCATGATGTCCGAAGGTTCCAGCCCCTACGGTGGCAACGGCATTCCTCCTTCAGCCGCGTTCACTGCCAACAACGGACTGCTCTCACCTGGTCACAGTTTCGCGCTGATCGCACAACGTCATATGTACCAATACGGTACGAAACGGGAGCACTTTGCCGAGGTCTGCATCTCTCAGCGCAACAACGCGATTCGTCGCCCGACGGCGATCCGCCGTGACCCCATCACGCTCGACGACTACTTCAACGCCCGCATGATCTCCGACCCGCTGTGCCTGTTCGACTACACGATGGAGAGCGACGGCGCCGTTGCCGTTGTCACCGTGTCGGCCGACCGTGCGAAGGACCTCAAGCAGAAGCCGGTGTACATCATGGGGTCCGCGCACGGAGGCGACGGCCGGTGGGGCCCGGGCCTGTTTCGCTACTTCCAATCGCCAGACGAATACTTCGCGTCATCGGGTCATCGGCCAGTTGCTAAGCGTATGTATGAAATGGCCGGAGTGGGACCGAAGGATGTCGACGTGGCCCTGCTCTACGACCACTTCTCGCCGATGGTCATCATGCAACTCGAGGACTACGGCTTCTGTCCAATCGGCGAGGGTGGGCGGTTCGTGGAGGACGGCAACATCCGTTACGGAACCGGGTCCCTGCCGGTCAACACGCACGGCGGCAACCTGTCCGAGGCGTACATCATCGGCATGACCCACGTACGCGAAGCGGTCGAGCAACTCCGCGGAACGGCTGTCAATCAGGTCGCCGGCGCCGAGATCGCGCTCGTCACCGGTGGGCCAGCCAGCCTTCCTGTCAGCGGCACGCTGCTGCACAACTGAGCGAACGAACAACGGACTGAACGGACTACAAGGACCTGTTGACATGGCCAACGAATTCGGAACGCTTACCCAAGGCGTGTTCCCATCAATCCTGCAATCGACCTTCGCCGATGATTCCACGCAGCCCTTCTGGGACGCTGCTGCCGAAGATCGGTTGGTTGCCCCGAAGTGCACAACGTGCGGCACGTTCTGCCTACCGCCTGCACCGTTCTGCTGGGTGTGCCAACAGCGCGGGGTGGAGTGGGTCGAGCTGCCCGGCACGGGAACCATCTACAGCTTCATCGTGGTGCGCCATCCGCTGCATCCCGACATGGCCGCGTGCTGTCCGTACGTCTCTGGGGCTGTCGAACTGGACGGCACCCAGGGCGCTGGTGCGCGCATGCTCGTGAACATCATCGACGTCGATCCGGACAAGGTGAAGATCGGTGACCGGGTGGAGATTGTGTTCGAGCACCTCAACAACGAGATGCACACGCCGCGATTCAGACCGGTCCGCAGCTGACCGCTGACCTCAGCTGTGCCATGTTGAACAGTCGGGGGTACTTTCTGACATGACCGACTCAACATCGAACGCAGGCGTGCTGGCAGATCGCATGGACGGGGCGCGGCCCAACGTGGTGCTGATCAACTGCGACGATCTCGGCTGGGGAGATCTCGGCTGCTACGGGTCCCAGCTCAACAAGACGCCGGCACTTGACAAGCTCGCTTCCGAGGGGTTGCGGTGCGATTCGTTCTATATGGCTTCACCGGTGTGTTCCCCCTCCCGCGCTGCGCTCCTCACTGGCTGCTACCCGCCACGTATCGGGTTTGGATCGTTCGACGGGTTTCCGGTGCTGTTTCCAGGACAGGCGTTGGGACTGCCGCCCTCGGAGATCAGCCTTGCCACGCTGCTCTCGCAGGCCGGCTATCGCACGCAGATGATCGGCAAATGGCACTGTGGTGACCAGCCTGGCTTCATGCCCGTCAACCACGGGTTCGACCATTACTTCGGTCTTCCGTATTCCAACGACATGGGTCGTCAGGCTGACACCCCGTCGTTTTATCCGGAGATGCCACCGCTGCCGCTGATCATCGACGGCGAGGTCATCGAGCAGCAGCCAGACCAGGCATCGCTCACCGAGCGCTACGTGGTCGAGGCGATTCGCTTCATCCGCTCCTCGCAACACCAGCCCTTCTTCCTCTACCTCGCACATATGTATGTACACCTACCCATCTATGTGCAAGAGCGGTTTCGCAAGCAGTCCACAAACGGGGCCTACGGTGCTGCAGTCGAGTCCATCGACTGGGCGGCGGACGTGATCCTCAAGGAGCTCCGAGCATTGGGTCTCGAGGAGAACACCATCGTGATCTTCACCAGCGACAACGGTTCGCTCGGCAACAACCCGTCGCCGGTTGGCGGTAACGGAGAACCGATCGGGGCCAGCAACGGCGCACTGCGCGGCCGGAAAGGTACAACGTGGGAGGGCGGGCAACGCGTGCCTGGCATCATCAAGTGGCCGGGGCGGATCCAACCTGGCCGGGTGAGCGATGAGGTTCTGTTGTCGATGGACCTTTATCCGACTCTCGCTGCGTGTTGCGGCGCCGAAGTACCGACCGATCGGACGATCGATGGTCGTGACGTCCGACAGGTCTGGCTCGATGCGGCAGCGCCCTCGCCACATGATGCGTTCTTCTACTACTGGATGAACGACCTGGAAGCTGTCCGCGCTGGGGACTGGAAGTTGCACCTTTCAAAACGGGGGACAGAGGTGCGTGAGTTGTACAACCTGGCCGGCGATCTCAGCGAGACAACCAATATTGCCGATCAACATCCCGACGTTGTCGCCGATCTGAACAGGCACGCAGAACGCGCCCGTACGTCGCTAGGCGATGCCCGCCTGGGGCTGGTCGGTGCCGACACCCGCCCAGTCGGTCGAGTTGACAACCCGTCACCGCTCACCAGGTACGACCCCGAGCATCCGTATTACATGGCCGAATACGATCTCAGCGACAGGGGCTGATCCTCAACGGGTAGCGCTCGGTTTGTCTGTGCACGTATCACATGCGCTTCTGAGTGACTCACTGATACGAGCGCAAGGCTGTCAGCATTGATCGGAAATGATCCAGGCGCCAGCCGTCTTGGTCTTCGCCCCATCCGATCTTGCCGTCGTACTCCCAGCGCATCAGCGCGTTTGCGCCTGTGCCATGCTCGGATATGTAGCTGGTGGCGAACCCCTCGGCCTGCATGGTGCGGCCGGCGACATCGGCCAGTTCCACCTCCATATGGCTGCTCCAGCCGGTGACCGGGTTGCGGTAGTTCTTCATCCGGCTGCGGGTCTTGTCGAGGCGCGCGAACCGGCCGTCTTTCAGGAGCCAGCCGACGTTCATCGGCGACCAGCCCGCAGCATCGCCGTCTTGCGGCCGCACGAATCCTAGGAAACCGGTCGACGCGTCCGTATGCCCGAATATGTACTGAATTCGACCTCTGCCCCGTTCGCGTTCCACTTCACGCCACCGGGGGCCTCCTGGGTTGCGAGCCGTATGCACACCTGCGATATGTTCGGGCTTGCGGCTGGCGTCGTGTTGCCCACCGCGCGGACCCCATGTACGGTCTCGCACGGAATAACAGTCGATGGGAATCCGCTCGCCGTGCAGTGTGAGCGTGCCCGTGATGTGGCCGAGCTGATCGAGATGCGGGTTCGTCATCATCGGGGCTTCGCCCGGGGTAAACCGGTGCGGTGGATGCACGCTGCGGTGCTCTATGTCGATCGCGAACCGTGCAGACGGATCTGCGTAGCTCACGTGGTAGTCCATCAGCGGGCGTAGCATCTGCACCGAGAACCCGCCGGCAGGAAACGCGATATTGCGCAAGTCCGGATCGGTCGTCTCGAAAGGGACCTCGGCAGCGGCGCGGTAGTAGGCAAGGCGGCCAGGGTCGGTGCCGGTCGGGTCCCAGAGGAACACTCGCCACGTGACGGTATTCCGGTTGGTGTGGTAGCCGGCGTGCAGCCAGCAACCGATGCGGCGCTCCGGAACGTTGAAAGTCCACCACGTGGTCTCGAACTCGTACGGGTCGTCCGAGAGGCGGTGGTACTGGTCGTCGGCCTCCACGAAGGGAGTGTGTTGCGTGACGAGCGGAGCGGTCGATTGGCTGTCGTCTGTCATCATTGGAGAAAATAGCGCGCTCTTTCCTGGAGTTCCTCTCCAGCAGACCTCCGAGGCACCCATGACCTACGAAACCATCCAGTTCGACGTCAGCGAAAACATCGCAACCATCACGCTCAACCGGCCGGACAACCTGAACTCGTTCACCAAGACGATGTGCGAAGAGGTGGCTTCGGCATGGGTCACGGTGCGTGACAGCGACGACATCCACGTCGCCGTACTGCAGGCCAACGGCGAGCGGGCATTCTGTACGGGCATCGACATCAAGGCCGGTTCGTGGTGGGGTGGCCAGAACATCTGGAACCAGGTCGACCCCGGTGGCTACCTCAGCCCGAAGACGCACAAGGTGTGGAAGCCGGTCGTTGCGGCGGTGCACGGAATGTGTGCAGGCGGAGGGCAGTACTTCATCAACCAGGCCGACATCATTATCTGTTCGGACGACGCCCAGTTCTTCGACCCGCACGCGAATGGTGGCATCGTCTCGGCCCTCGAACCCATCGGGATGCTGCACCGCGGGGTGCCGTTGGGCGACGTGTTGCGCTGGGCGCTGATGGGAACCGAGGAGCGGATCACTGCGGCGACAGCGTTGCGCCTTGGGATCGTTACCGAGGTGGTCGAACGAGCTGCCTTGCGGGAACGTGCCCGCTCGATCGCTGCACAGATCGCAGCTCGCAACCCAATTGCGATTCAGGGAACAATTCGCGCCATCTGGGAGTCGCTCGAACTCTCACCTGCGATTGGTCTGCAAAACGGGCTGGCGTACACACACATCGGCAACAAGCCTGCCCCTGGCCGCCTTGGCGAGCCGCGTCGAAACGACCCGCCCGTTTTTCGTTAGCCCGGAACAGCGCCCTCGTTACTCAGCCGGTTGTCGGCACCGCGCAGCGCAACTCGTCAGTCGTCTAAGCGCGCATAGTGACGTATTGCGAGTGATCCAGAAGCCTCTCTGGTCAGTTCCTGGTCATGACCAACCCTGACCGCGACCATCTGCAGTGCGGTTGCGTTGTCCACCCGGCCGGAATCGATGGCTTGCGACAGCGCAAATCGAGCTTCTGTGATGTTTCCAAAGTCGCGTCCGAGCAACGCGGTGATCTTGGCGGCCTCGTCTTCAGCGCAGAGAGCGCCGCGGCCAACCAAACTGCCGACGTACTTCAAAACGCGCGCAGCGCTTTTTACTCGGCGTGCGGCGAACTCGTCGGTCACCCGCGGTAAAACGTCTGTTCGGAGGGAGTCGAGCACTGCTGCGAGGAGTTGCTCGGCTTCGCCTGGGGGTGGCGAAGGCGGCACCGCGACAGTTTCGAGCGGCAGCCGCATCGCGTCAGCCATCGCTTCGACGCAGAGCCGCCGGTGGAGATGTCCGAAGATGACGGCCGCGCCGGAATCGCGCCCCGCCTCGCTGCGCGTCGCAGGTGGGGTGGCATGGCTCATTGCGAGTATCTTTGCCTCAGCCATCACGCGGTAGTACCGGATTCGGTCAGCGTCGATGGCAATACCGGAGGCTGCTTCGTAGATAGCGAATAGCTCGCTCTGGTCGCCGAACGGATCTTGGACCGAGCGCAGCGAGACCCAGGCCAGGTCGTCCATCGGGTCGCCGGCATGAGCCAGTTCCCAATCGACGATTGCGGTGATCGAGCTTCCGTCATGCAAGAAGTTCCCTGGCCCGGTATCGCCCTGCAACAGCACGGGTCGGCCAACGTGTTCAGGAATGTTCGACGACAGCCAACGCACTGCAAGGGCAAGCACCGGATCTGGCACTCCACCCCGTGTCACCACGACGTTCGCGATCCAATCGATCTGCGCCTGGGCGCATTCGGCGAGTGTCGCCGTTGCGTCGAACCCTGGAATCGCGAGCGTGGAAAGGTCAAGGCGATGAAGCCATGCAAGGTGGTGCATGAACTCATGTGCGATGTCGCGACGCGCCGCAGGATCGGCGATGGAGCCGAACGAGGCGTCACCTTCGACGCGAGTCAGGAGCAGAGCATCGCCGAGCGGACTCACGCCGACGGCTTCTGCCACTGGCAGGCCCGTACCGGCCAGTGCTCGGTACACGTCGTGCTCCCGTCTGAGCTTGTCAGCGTCGCCATGAGCAGCCGCTGCTGTTGCGTCGATGCGCAGGAACAGCTCGGCCGTTCCGTCTGGTGTCGAGAACGTAACGAGCCAGGCCTGGTTACTGCCACCGCCGGGCAAACGGGTGGAGTGCGTGAGCTTGCCGCCCGCTACTTCTTCGGCCCATGTTCTGACGGGTTGAGAAAGTTCCATCAGCGCGCGTAGTACGTGTCGACATGGTCTACGCGAACTTGGCGGCTTCCGGGAACAGGTCAAGGAACGACCCGCGAGTGATGCGCTCTACGGCCTTGGCGTCCACACCATCGAACAGTTCGTGCAACGTTTTCTGGGTGTGTCCGTAGGTGCCTTCCATGTGTGGGTAGTCACTGCCCCACATCACGTTGGGGTATCCCATCGCAGTGTGCGCTGCCACCGCTGACTCGTCGTGCTGGAACGACGCATACACCTGGCGATACAGCATCTCCTTCGGCAAGGTTGACAGCATCGGCCGCACGCGCATGGCGTGTTGGCGATAGCCCTCGTTCATCCGGTCGCCGAGGAACGGCACCCACGTCGCGCCGCCTTCTGACACCAGCACCTTCATCTCTGGATGACGGTCGAGCGCACCCGATGCAACCAGTTTCATGGTGGCCCGCTGGCCCGAGAACGTGGTCTCGGTGTAGTTGAGGACCGCTCCACCCGGGCCGCGATACGTAACACCGGGGGCATCGGACTCCATGTCGATTGGATCCGTGCCGATGTGGAACGCGACGACGATATTCGCCTGTTCGCATACGGTCCAGAACGGCTCCCACGCGTCACGGTTGTAGTCGGGGAGCGATGCGGGCGGAAGTGTTGGCATGAAGACCGCCCGGAACCCAATGGCAGCGCATCGCTCGACCTCTGACACCGCGTCGGCGATGTCGAGCATGGACACCTGCGCAGTTGGGATGCAACGCCCGGCCGAAGCCTTGAAGATTGTCTCCCACGACCAGTCGTTCGACACCTTCATGCACTCGTGTAGCAGCTTGGGGTCCCGAAAACTGGATGCCCACATACCAAGTGAAGGGAAGACAAGTTCGGCCAGCACGCCCTCTTGGTCGAGGTCGAGCAAGCGCAGCGCCACGTCTTTCGAACCAGGGGCGCGGCTCGATGCTTCTTGGAACTCCTTCTGCCCTCCGGTTGGCATCTGGCGGCGGAATTGGAGGCCGTCCAGCGAGATGGTCTCCCAGGCTCCGTCCGGGTCCTTCACGGTCTTCAACGCCCGGGAAGCGAGCGACGGCGGCAGATTCGACTCCCACAAGTCGTCCGGTTCGAGGAAATGTGAGTCGCCTGAGTGCGCCCAGATCTTGTTCGGGTGGAGGGTCTCAGTGGTGGCTGTGGGCATCATCGGAGTTCTCCTGTTAGTCGGTGCGCTGCCGCAAACCCGATTGAGGTACCTCTATTCAACACGAACCGGCGATGAAAGGGCAAGCGCGTCAGCTGAATGAGTTCATCAACTTCTCCGCTTCGATGAAGTTGCCGAGCACCAAACGGTCGAAAAATGTGCCGGTGGCGGGGGACAGGATGCCGGCGTGGGCCTGAGCGACCTTGTACTCAAGGATGCACCCTGCCTTGAACATGGCGAGCACGAGGTAGTAGTCGAAGTGGGAAATGTCGCGGCCAGTACCTGCCGAGTAGTACCGGGCGAGTTCCTGACGCGTCGGGAAGTTCTCCACGCTGTAGAGCGCTTTGGCTGGGATGTCATCCGGCCAGCGTTCGTCGCGCAGGCTGTTGCCCAGCCAGGCCATGTCGATCAGCGGGTCGCCGATGGTTGACAGCTCCCAGTCGATGAGCGCAGTGAGCCGGGCGGGCGGCCCGTCGGCGAAGAGCGCGTTCGGTGTACCCACGTCGCCGTGAATGATGCCGGCTTTGAAACCAGGCGGCACGTTGGCGCGCAGCCACCCTTCGGTGCGCGCATAGCCAGGGATCTCGCGCCCTGGATAGTGGTACAGCTCTTTGTAGCTGGCAAGCTGCGACGCCCACCGGTCCACCTGGCGCTGGAGGAAGTTGTCTGGCTTGCCAAAACCCTCGAGGCCCACCGCCTTGTAGTCGACGTTGGCCAACGCGACGAGGCCGTCGACCATCGCGTAAGCGATTCCATATTCATATGGGGACGTATCGAATGGCGCTCGGTGATAGATGTGCTCGTCGCGTAGTTCGCCCGCCCATCCTGTGACGAGGTCCATGACGTAGAACGGTGCGCCGATGACCGATGCGTCATCGCACGAACCCCAGCAATGCGGATGGGGCACAGCGGTCCCGTTAAGCGCCGTGAGGACCCGTGCTTCGCGCAGCACCGACCGCTCGCTGCCGGGGGGTGGGACAACCGGTGGGCGCCGCAGGATCAGCGTGTGTTCGCCTCGGTTGAGCGACACGATGACATTGCTGGTTCCACCGTGGATCATCGCTGCCTGTAGCAGGCCCGAGCCGAGGGTCGGAATGTGCTCGTCGAGCCATGCGGAGAGCTTCCCGACGTCGACCAGCCCGTCGAGCGAAGAAGGGGTTTCGGTGGAGGTCATCCGGTCTCGGTTCGGTCTTCGGGATTGAGCTGCGTGCCCAGCCAACGGTGGATGTCGTCGACTGCCCGGCGTGCGATCGGAACGACCCGGGCCATGCCGTCGAAACCATGAGTTGCACCGGGGTACACGTGCAACTCGGTCGGTACCCCGGCTCGCATGAGGCGGTTGGCGTAGTCGATGTCTTCGTCGACGAACCCGTCAAGTGTCCCGACCATCACGTACGTGGGCGGGAGTCCTGTCAGGTCTGTTGCGCGGGCAGGTGCCGCGTAACAGGGCACATCGGCTGCGCCGGCCGTCCCGGGAAGGTACGCATCCCATCCGTAGCGATTGGATTTCGGGTTCCAGACTGGTGCGTTGCCCCACTGCGAGGAAGCGGTAGTCATGCGGTCATCGAGCATCGGATAGATCAAAAGCTGGAACGTCACTGGTACCGAAGCTCGATCTCTGGCGAGCAGGGCAAGGCCCGCTGCGAGCCCTCCGCCGGCGCTTGCACCGCCGATGCCGATGCGGTTTGGGTCGATACCCAGCGCGGCAGCGTTGTGGTGGACGTACAGCAAACCCGCATAGCAATCATCTAGTGGACCGGGGTACGGGGTTTCTGGTGCAAGCCGATACTCGACGGCAATCGCGACGCAGTTGAAACGCTTGGCCCAGCGGATCATTCGTTCGTCGTCTCGGACTGCAGTTCCCATGACGAGACCGCCTCCGTGAACGAAGTACACGCACCCAATTGGCTGAGATCCATCGATTGGGCGGTGCACTCGCAAGACCACGTTTGGATCGCCGGTCGCACCCGGCACCGAGATTTCTTCGGTGACAATTCCCTCGGGCCGGTTGAACGGCAACCCTACGGCGAGTGTTTCGCGTGCTGTTGACAGCTGGGCATCGTCCAACTGGAAGTCCGGAGGACCCAGCTGGAGCCGAAGCTGCGCAATGGCCGGGTCGATAAGCCGTTCGACGTCGATGTTGGTCAACTGAACTTCCTCACTTCTTGGACTTTGGTCAGCCGGACCGGCCACCAGAAAAGAGGTTACGGATTTCTCTAGCGCCGATCCATTCCAGAGCGCGCAACACGCAAACCCGCGAACGCAACACGCAAACCGGTTTGGTAGCCCGGTTTTGGCTCAGATTGCCTGTTGCGTGTTGCGCGACGGCATCTGCGTGTTGCGTCGCAATGGCTCTAGGACGCTGTGGCCAGGCGATAGGAGATGGGCAACGACTTGGTGCCCCCGACAAACGTGGTCTTCATGTTGAGCGGAGGCCCGGTGAGCGTAGTAAATCCACTTCGCGGTGCCAGTCGTCAGGCTCAGCAAAGCGCAGGTGGTTGGTGAACACATCTAGTCATCTGCCGATCATGCCGGTAGCACTGCGCGCTTCTCGGATTGAAATGAGTCACCTCTTTTTGAGAGGCTGCCCGCATGGAACTCAAAGGACTTCGAGCAATGGTTGTAGGCGGCGCGTCAGGCATGGCGCGCGCCACGGTGGAGCGCATCTCGGCAGGCGGCGGAAAGGTTGCCATCCTGGATCGGCCTGAATCCGTCGGCGCCGAGGTAGCTACTGCGGTGGGCGGCGTCTTCTACCCGTGCAACATCATGGAGTACGAGGCGATCGAGGAGATCATCGCCGAAGCGGTCAAGCAGTTAGGCGGCCTCGATGCAGCCGTCAACACTGCTGGCGGAGGCATTGCCAAGCGCACGCTCACCAAGGAAGGCCCACACCCGCTGGATGAGTTCCGCGGCGTGGTTGACCTCAACCTCATTGCCACGTTCAACCTCAACCGGCTGCAGGCGTGGCACATGTCGAAGAACGAACCGAACGAAGACGGTGAACGCGGCGTGATCATCAACACCGCGTCAATCGCTGCATTCGAAGGCCAAATCGGTCAGGTGGCGTACACGGCTTCGAAGGCGGCCATCGCAGGTATGTCGCTCACGATGGCCCGCGACCTTGGCACCAATGGAATTCGCGTCAACGCTATTGCGCCCAGCCTCTTCGCCACCGGTATCACCGCCCGTATTCCCGACGAGTTCAAGGAAACGCTCACGCGCGACGCGGCGTTCCCGAAACGGATGGGCAAGCCTGACGAATATGCCCGCCTGGCTTGCGCCATCATCGAGAACCCGATGCTGAACGGTGGAACCATTCGCCTCGACGCCGGTCAGCGCTTCGCACCGAAGTAAACCCCAAGCGGGGTTCAGTCGCGGGTGCGGTGTGCGTATCGGCGCTGCGCCAGTGTGTACCCGGCGACCAGCAGCACAGCGACGTAGATCCATGACGCGGCCA
This sequence comes from Acidimicrobiia bacterium, assembly GCA_043720595.1. Classification (GTDB taxonomy): domain Bacteria; phylum Actinomycetota; class Acidimicrobiia; order Acidimicrobiales; family JANYDT01; genus JANNBN01. Next base: position 55,187 of record JAYSSK010000196.1, on the reverse strand, counting down.
CCGGGTGATCGATTGGCCACAGGTGTTTTGTTACCGGCGACACCGGGTTTCCGAACAGGGTTCGAATCGCAGCCACCAACACACTGATGGGGTTACCCGACGCAACCCACTGCAGTGGGCCGGGGAGCGTGTTGAGCGGCACGAAGGCGTTGGACAGGAAGGTGATCGGGAAGACTATGACGAACCCGATACCCATCACCGCATCGGGCGAGCGAACCAGCGACCCCAGCCACAGGCCCAGCCAGATCATGGACGACGAGAAAGCGACCAGTAACAACAGCGCTTCGATGAACAGCAGAACGCTGGTGTGCGGACGCCAGCCGACAACAAGTCCGCTGACCAATAGCACCGTGATAGCCAACAACGACCCGGCCAGTTCGGCGAAGTAGTGGCCGAGCATGTACGCGCTCTTCTTGGTTGGCAGCACGCGGAACCGGTCGATGACACCTTCCTGCAAGTCGGTTGCGATCGCCGTGGCCGGGCCCATCATGGCGAATGCCAGTGACTGTATGAGGATGCCGCCGATGAGGTACTCCTTGTACCCGCCGCCTTTCACGCTGATGGCACCGCCAAACACGTAGGCAAACAGCAACGTGAACATGAGCGGCTGCACGGTGACTTCGGTGAGCTTCTCGGGGATCTGGCGAATATGTTCAAGGTTGCGGCGGGCGAAAACGAACGAGTCGGAAAGTGTGCTTGCGCTCATACCGACACCTCCTGTGACTGTGCTGGTGCTGGCGAGGCAGCGGTGAGTGTGAGAAAGACGTCGTCGAGGGTGACCTGTCGTCGTGTTGCGTCGAGTGCTTCGATGCCGGCCTCGTCGAGCGCGCGAACAACATCGATGAGGCGGACCCCTTCTTTTGCGGACAGCGTGACCGACATGGTTTCGGTGTCACTTGACGGCGCATCGGTGGCGAAGCGGGCCAGTTCGGCTGTCGCTCGTTGCATCTCGTCGCTGGAAGAAAGTTTGACGTCGAAGCGGTCTTCGCCGATCTGCGCCTTGAGATGGTCGGGTGTGCCGTGGGCGACGCTGCGTCCGTGGTCCAGCACCACAATGTCGTCGGCAAGGCGATCGGCCTCTTCGAGGTACTGCGTTGTGAGGAGCACCGTGCAGCCGTCGCGGACCAGTTCGCGGATCATCTCCCACAGGTCGCCACGGCTACGCGGATCGAGGCCGGTGGTTGGTTCGTCGAGGAAGAGCACTTTGGGGTTGCTCATCAGGCTGGCTGCAAGATCGAGCCTGCGACGCATGCCTCCCGAATAGGTCTTAACGAGTGCTGATTCGAAACCGACCAGGTCGAGGCGCTGCAGCAATTCATCAGCTCGGGTCAGCGCGGCCTTCTTAGACATGCCCCCGAGGCGGCCGATGGTCTGCAGGTTGAGCCGTGCGCTCATGAGCCCGTCGACCGTTGCCTGTTGGGCAGCCACGCCGATGCGCTGGCGGACCGTCGCTGCCTCGGAAACGACGTCGAGCCCGGCGACCCGAGCGCTGCCTTCTGTGGGTTGAGAAAGTGTGGTGAGGATGCGGATGGCAGTGGTCTTGCCAGCACCGTTGTGGCCGAGCAGACCGAGCACCGTGCCTGGTGCAACGTCGAGGTCGAGGTCTCGCAATGCCCATAGATCGCCGAAGCGCTTACCGAGCCCCCGGGCGGACACGCCGGGTGAGCCGGAATGAGTACCGTTGTTGTCGTACATAGTACGAACAATATTAACAGTACGCTGTACGGCGTGGCAAGGGAATTTCGACCGAAACGAGGCCCCAAGATCGGGGTCGACGACGGACCCGCTCGCGACCTGTTAGTCGAACGCACCACCGATCTCGTCAACGAACTCGTGGCCAAGCAGGTGGCCAAGCAGGCCGAGAAGGTTGTGGCCAAGGCGTCGAAACATGTCGAGTCGCTCGACCGCCTCGCAGATCACCTCGAATCAATCGAAGTTTGGACCCGTCACGGTGGCAAGGGTCGCAAGCCGCGCCTGTCACGTGTCGACATTGCCTCCGCTGCAATTCGCATCGCTGACACGGAGGGGTTCGAAGCACTGTCGATGCGACGGCTCGCAGCCGAGCTGGATGTCGGCACGATGTCGCTCTATCACTACGTGCGAACAAAGGAAGAACTGCTCACGCTGGTGCTCGACACCATGATGGCCGAGGTACTGGTCCCAGCCGGCATCAAGATGCCAGGCAACTGGCGGGCAGCAATCACGTTGGTCGCGCAGCGCAGCCGTGATGCGCTGCTGCGTCATCCGTGGATCTTGGACATCTCCGACGATCCACCCATTGGGCCTAACGCGATGCGTCACTTCGACCAGACGCTGCAGGCCATCAAGGGCTTCGCCGCACCGCTGGAGGTCAAGCTGGAACTGATGTTGGCCGTCGACGAGTACGTGTTCGGCTACTGCGTCCATTGGCGCAACAATCTGCAGCATGCGGAGATGCACGACGGCCCTGTGATGTCGTACATGCAAGGTCTGTTCGACAGCGGCGACTACCCGGCACTCTCCGGTCTCGTGGAACAACACGGGTTCGCGCCGCTATGGGTACGTATCAACGCGCAAATGCGAGACCCTGGTCGGTTCGATCGCAACCTTGCGCGCCTGCTCGACGGTTTCGAAGGGTCGCACGGCGCTGGCTAGTTGCACACTGGGGTCAGGCCTTCAGGTTCAACACCTGTCGAAGGCCAAGCTCGACGAGTCGAAGCTGGTCAGGACCAAAACACCGCGGTGTTCTCGCAGGTCTGATTTGACACGCTAGCGCTCGGGCGTACAGTTCGCTCCGGGCAGTTCGACGGACCCAAGCGTCTCGCTGGGCTGGTCACTCCAGGTGGGAGTGAACGCACTATTTCGAGCGGCGGGATGTCTTGACTGCTTCGGATACCCACTCGGTGCGAGAAGAGGTGGAGTGGCGTGAACTGTCGGCAGCGGCGACCGGATCGCCGGCATCGACGGCGATGGCAATCAACCGGTAAGTCTCGGCAACCTCTTCCATACGGCTGCGGTCGGAGAAGACGTTGACCTTCGTCTCGGCCACTGTCAGCTGACTGACAACTTCTTCGAACAGTTGGAGTGGAGGGCAGTCTGCGAGCTGACCAAGGCGACGCGAGAACTCACCAATGCGCTCCACAAACTCGCGGCGCCGGATGGTCGAGACCTCTGTGAATTGTTCGTCGGCCCACTTACGAAATTCCTTTCGGTCTACGGCTGGCGCGTCGCATGCCATCTCGGCAACAGCCGGAGTGAGGACTTGAACAGTGCGAAGCAGATCGACCAGGTCAGTTCCGTTGAGGCGGAGAAAGACAGAGGCCACCCGCGCGACCGCCTCGGCCGTCGGCAGCCGTGTAAAAAAGCCGCCGTTCACACCGCGGCGAACGGTGATGAGCTGCTCGTGTTCGACGATTCGAGCGGCTTGGCGGAGGGTGGGTCTGCTCACCCCGTACCGCTCGATCAGTTCGTCTTCGGACCCGAGGAAGGTGCCGTTGGTTGCGATGCGCATCACATCCGAGCGAATCGCTGCCGCAGCAGCCAGCGCCGCACTGGTTGCAAGTTCTGGAGCGGCTCCCACGGCTGATGACCCTATCCGGTCAGCAGCCGCACGAGATGGGGCACGTCTTCGAGCGCTCGCAGCGTGTCGTTGAGGTGCGTGCACGTCGTCGGCCCGACGTACGCGGACCGGACGTGCTGACGCAGCCCGGTCGCTCCAGTGCCACCGAGGCGCTGCGCGCTGGCGGCTGCCAACGGGCACTCGACCCACGGCAGCGAATGCGGTGTTGCTTCGGTGTCGCCGAAGGCGTTGGTGATCGGCGAAAAGCTCGTCTGCACGGTGTACTCGTGAACCACTGTTTCATGACCGGTGGCGTCGGCGTGACTGTCGCGGAAGTAGTCGTCGACCGTGAATCGGTCTGCGTCGGACGAGCGCGGCAGAAATGGCATCACGTCGATGCATCGCAGTCGTCGCATGCCGTGCGGAGGAAGCTGAACGATGCCGGGCCACGTGGCAGTGAACTGTGGAGCATCGGGCCCGGTTGGCATTGGCACGACACCGGTTTCGTTTTCTTCGCGCAGGATGAACGCATCGCTGGCAAAGCCGGCACAGAGGTCTGGATACTGCTGCCGTGGGCGGTTAGCTCGCATCTGCACTCCGGCAGCACCAACTGCGTAGCCGGACACGAGCGCGGCGGTGGGGAAGTCGTCCAGCAGTTGATACGCGAGCGAGTGACTGGTTGCACCATCGGGCCACGCCTTGTCCAGCGCAGACCTGAACCCTGAAGAAACGGATGCGCCGATCAGCGCTTCCAACCCTGCAATCAACGGAGTCACAGTCAACGACTGCAACCGCCGGCCGTGGGAGAACCCGATGATGGCTTCGATGGTGACCGAGCCGATGGTGTGCGGCCCGGTCGGCGATGATCGCAGGTCTTCGCCGTATGCGTACATATGGACTGGCCCAAGAATCCCTTCCGGACGAAGCGAGTCGATTCGGGTGACCCGTCTGATGGCGTCAGCGGCCAGCGCAGGCTCGTGCGCTCGCGGATCGTGCGTGCCGTGCATCGGGTGGATAGGCCGCGTTCTTGATGCCGGCGGGCCGGGAGGTATCAACGCGAAGAGCGCGTCAAGGCCTGTGTCGTTCGGGTTAGGAGCCAGGTAGGAGCGCACTGCATGGACCAGTGCCGTTGGAGGCATGTCGCCGGGTTGGTCGTCGACGAACACTCCCCACGAGTCAGCGAACGACGTGTCGTAGAAAGCGCCCACTCTGTCGCCTTTGTCTCGGAACTCTGCGAAGTGATGCCCCACGCCGGCTTCGTTCAGTTTCCGCTTCGCGTAGTCAGCCCCACCGGCACTCCACGCGATGAGCCGCACTTCGCGTTCGGCGAGTAGATCCAGAAGTTCTTCGGCACGCGGCCGCAGCGAGCGGGCCGTCATCCCGTCGACCAGCGTGCCGTCGACGTCGAACACCCACAGCCATGACGGGAGCTGAGGTTCGATCATCGCAATTGAGGTTACTCTTTTACGGCCCCAATCGGGGTGGGTGCAGGCTTAGGCCCGTTGTCTCAGCGGGTGTGTGGTTGGTGAGCGAGTTCGTTGTGGCGGGCGAACATCGCGAATGCTTCGCGCTGTAGTTCCACCGGCACGTTGGGTAACGGGGTCAAGCCCGCTGTCCGAGATGGCAGCGAGACGGTGGCGTTGGCGTAGGCCGTTTCCAGGCCGCGCTGGTTCACCATCTTGAGGTGCAGGTCCACCAGGCAACGGCCGTTCTCCTCGCGTTTGCCGGTTACCTCCCCGCTGAGGAACTGCGTGTCCCCCATGTAGTTGAACTTACGAATCGAGTCTTCCAGCCGCTCGATGAAGGCACCGTCGCCTGCCCAGTCCGACACCTGGTGGAAAAACCAGCACTGGCGCATGACCCCGTAGTCGTACGCCATTGGATTGCCGATTGCTTTCGCCCATTCGGAATCCCAGTGAAGGCGCTGCGCCACGTCCCACACCCCGGCCTGATTCTTGACGTAGAAGGGGGCAATCCGCTTTCGATTGATGTATCCGACGCGCGACGAGCGAAGACCATATGGGGCGAAGCCATAGCCGCCTGCGTGCACGGCGATGATCTCTGTGACCGTGAGCGGACCCTTTACCATCGGCTGCAGTGTGTCGCCGACGGTGACGTCTTCCCAATAACGCGGTACGGCACCTTGCACGTGTTCGGCGGCGTAGATCGCGTCAATATTCTCGTAGTCGGCGTCGGTGTACTTAGCCGCTTCGATCTCTGCGTACTTACCTTTTTCGCGCGCAGTCTTGCGTTCCGTCAGCACACGCAGGATGCGGTATACCCCGACAACCTCACCCCGCTGGTTCATTGCAACGTCGCGGCGAACTTGGATGACTGACCGGCCAGCGAACTCACTCTTCTTCACATCGACAGATTCTTCGCCTGAATATGAATAGATCCGGTCGCCGGGGTAGATGGGCCGGTACCAGTCCCAGGTGCCGCCGGACACGAACACGTGAATGCCTCTGAACAGGCTCTTCGTTGCCGCTTTGATTTCGGCCGGAACCGGGTCGCCGTACATCTGGCTCTTGATGTGCCCTGCCATGGTGCCGTGCGCGATCTGGCCGCCCCAGCGGGTTCGTTGACCATAGTAATCATCTGTATACAGAGGGTTGTTGTCTCCGGCGCCCAGTGCCCAGTTGCGAATGGCGTCCGCTGACGCCGAGGTGTGCAACTCGGTGTAGCGCGACGCTGTGTTAACGCCAATCAGGAGCTTCGCCTTTTCGATGTCCTCGTCGGTCAGCGTGTACGAGATCGCCTGTTCGAACTCCTTCTCCAGTTCGGCATCGACCTTGAGGCTGTCCGGTGTGTTTGAGCTGGCCATTGGTTCCTCGCAGTTGCCCTCGGGGGAGCTTGTGAAAAGAGTAACCTATTTTCTTGGCGCCTCACATTCGGCTCGGGTTCGTAGACTGCTGCCATGCGCCACCTCGAAGAGACGTTCACCGGCCGGGCTGATCTCACCATCCATCTCCAGTCTTGGCTGCCCGACACCGACTCACACACCGTCGTGGTGGTGGCGCACGGTTTCGGTGAGCATTCGGGACGCTACGGAAACGTCGTTGACGCACTCGTGCCGCACGGGTACGCGGTGTACGCGCCGGATCATCGCGGCCACGGCAAATCGCAAGGCCATCGGGCACTTATAGACAACCACGAGTACCTGCTCGACGACCTCGATCATGTGTTTGCTCTAGCGGCCGAACGGCACCCTCGTACGCCCACGTTCCTCCTTGGCCACTCCATGGGCGGCAACATTGCGCTCGCGTCCGCGCTACGGCGCGAGAGTCACCTTCGTGGGCTCGTGTTGTCCGGTCCACTCGTTACCAACGAGGGAATCCCGGCTGTGCTCGTTGCGCTGGCACCGCTACTGGGACGCATCGCTCCGCGTATGGGAACAAAGGCGCTCAGCGCCGAGGCTGTGTCACGTGACCCTGCTGTGGTCTCTGCGTACAAAGCCGACCCCCTGGTGTTTCACGGCAAGGTTCCGGCGGGCACCGGGGCAGCGCTCATCCGCACGGCGAAGGAGTTTCCGGCGCGGCTTCCGACGTTGCGAGTTCCGTTGCTGGTGGTGCACGGTTCGGCCGACACGCTGGTGCCAGTGGGCAACGGTCGCACCGCGCACCGCCTGGCGGGCTCCACCGACAAAACGCTGAAGATCTACGATGGCTGTTTCCACGAGGTCTTCAATGAACCTGAACATGCAACCGTGTTGGGGGACGTCTTGGCCTGGCTGGAGTCCCACCGGTCGGACTGAAGTCACCGCCCGGTCTTCAACTCGCGAGACTTGGCCGGACTCATCCGCTCGACGATGCTGGCGGTGCTGGCGGTGCTGACCGGTGCTGACCGGCGCTGGACTTGGTGGACGGCGGGGCCTGTGGGTGTGACATCATGCGGGCCATGAGACGACTACTTGCACGCAAGGAGGTCGCATTCTTCCGAATGCTCCGACGCGCCTCCGCCGGCTATGCCACTGCATGGTGGGGGCTGCTGTTGGTGCGAGGTGTGCTGCCTACAGTGGTTGCGCTCGGCTTCGGATGGCTGGTGAGTTCCATCACCCTCGGCCGGTCGCTCACGGCGCCGCTCGTTCTGTTCGGGGCCGCGTTCACCACATCGGTGATGCTGCATCCCATCCATCAGATGGTGTCGATGAACCTCGGCACGTCGGCGTCCACGCACCTGTTCGGCCGGCTGATGGTGGCTGGGGTGACACCGCCTGGCATCGCCCATCTTGAAAAAGTCGAGCTATCCAACGACCTCACCGTGGCACGGGACTTCGACCAGGGAATGCTTGGCCCGCCCCTGGCGATTTCCATGGACTTCATCACGGGTGGCTTGCTTGACCTTGTGATCGGAACCGTTGCGGCGGTCATTCTGTTCGGCCTTGCATGGTGGGCGCCGCTGGTACTGCTTGGGGCGTGGATCGCCACGCACTGGCTACTGCGTGAGAGCGGTGTCTGGAAAGATCGCAACACCGACGAAGTTCGCAGTGCCCAACGACATGCTGAGTACGCATATCGTCTTGCGGTTGATGCGACACCGGCGAAGGAGTTGCGCTACTTCGGTCTTGCTGGGTGGGTGACCGAGCGCTTCCTGTCCACCAGGCGCAAGCTGGCCGACATGCAGTATGAAGCTACCCGTCTGCGGGAAAAGTCGATTGCCCTCTGCGTGCTGCTTGTGGTTGCTGCCAACGTGTTGGTGCTGTGGTTCATCGCCCGGTCGGCCATCGCAGGCGACCTGAGTACTGCACGCGTGGTGGTGTTCACCCAAGCGGTGCTTGGCGTGTCGGCTATCGCTTTCGGTGGCCTGAACTGGGCGTTGGACGGGGCCAGCGCACCGGTCGATGCGCTCCGCCGGCTTGAAGGTGCCATGGCGGAAGCTGGAGCGTTGCCGGAGGCCACTCACAACCGTCAGAGTGGAGCTCCGCTTTCGCTGGCGGCCCCGGAGATCCGGTTCGACAATGTCACGTTCGCGTACGAATCCGAGTCGGGACGCAACGTGCTTGAGGGGTTCTCACTCACCATCCCGGCAGGCACATCGATGGCGATCGTCGGGCGCAACGGAGCTGGCAAGACCACATTGGCCAAACTCATCTGCCGCCTCTATGACCCAACCTCCGGGTCGATCTCGGTGGACGGAGTTGCGCTGCCCGATCTGAGCGTCGAGTCGTGGCGTAACCGCATCACAGCCGTGTTTCAAGACTTCATCCGTTTCGAGCTAACGCTGCGCCAGAACATTGCACCGCTCGGCGCGCCCGGCGACGTGGTCCGGGCGGCGCTGACCGACGCGGGTGGCAACGAACTGGCGCAGGGAGAGTTGGACACGGTCTTGTCGAAGGCCTATCCCGGTGGGACCGATCTGTCGGGTGGCCAATGGCAGCGTGTTGCGCTTGCCCGGGCTCTGTGCGCTGTCCGTCAGGGTGCACAAGTCGTGTTGCTCGATGAACCCACGGCACAGCTCGACGTGCGCGGCGAATCAGAGATCTTCGAGCGAGTACTGAACGCTACTCAGGGCTGCACCACCATTCTGATCTCGCACCGCTTCTCCACAGTCCGCCTTGCCGACTGCATCTGCGTCGTCGAAGACGGCAAGGTGATCGAACGGGGGAGCCACGACGAGCTGATGTCCATCGATGGCGGTCACTATCGAGCAATGTTCGAGCTGCAGGCATCGCGCTTCGGCGACGACGCTGCTGCTGGCTCGCACGTCGAGTTCGACGAGTTCGGTAAGGAGATCGTGCATGAAACCCTCTGACGCATCGAACGACCCGGCGCAGGCCGCGGCTGAGGCTGCAGCATTGCCACCGGCTGTTCGCTCGTTGTGGCGAACGTTCCGTATCGGGTTCGCAGCCGAACCGAAGCTGCTGTCCGTCTCGCTGGGATTGTCGCTGCTGATGATGGTGCCCGACGCGCTGCTGGCCATCTGGCTGAAGCTGCTCGTTGACGCGGTACAACGCGGTGACAGCGACCGGACCCGTACGGTTGCGATGATCTTCGCCGTTTCCGTAGCCGCTACGTGGTTCCTGTCGGTGATCTCTCAACGCGCATCGCGGCGGTTCCGGGACCGAATCGCAGTAGTGATGGAGTCACACGTCGCCAACCTGCAGGCATCGGTGCCCACTATCGAGCACCATGAACGCCCGGAGTACCTCGACCGTCTGGCGATGCTGCGGGACCAGGTTTTTACGCTCGATCACCTGTTCCAATCGTTGTTCTCCACTCTTGGCTGGGTGCTGCGCCTCATCCTCACCGTGGTACTTCTCGGGTCCGTGCACCCGGCGCTGATCCTGCTGTTTGTATTCGCTTTGCCAGCTGTGTGGACCTCTACGTGGCGGCCCTCGATCGAGCGGCGGGTCGAAGAGTCGGTCATCGCCAACGTGCGGTTGTCGCGGCATTTGTTCATGCTGGGAACCACTGCAAGCGCAGGCAAGGAAGTGCGTGTCACGGGCACTGGAAACTGGCTGGTGCAGCAGCGTGCGGAAGCGTGGGAACGCTCATCTGCGCCCATCAAGCGGGTTCGTATGGTTACAGCGTTGTGGCACGCAGGCGCATGGGCGTTGTTCGGTCTGGCGTATGCCGGGGCCATCGTGTTCGTTAGTTCCGGGATCGACCGCAGCGTGGGCTCGGTGGCGCTTGTCATCGCAGCCGGTCTGCGTCTTGGGACCTACGTCGGTGCAACGGCCGGAGAACTCGGGTTCCTGCGGGGGTTCTGGATGGACTCGTCGAAGCGACTCGTGTGGCTGGAGGACTATGCCGCGCTGACCAACCGCAACGCGACCGCTTCGGCACCAGAGGTGCTGCAGACCGGTATCACGTTCGAACATGTGTCGTTCAGTTACCCGGGCACCGATCGGCTGGTTCTCGACGATGTGAACCTGGTCTTTCCTGCCGGCAAAGTTGTGGCCGTGGTGGGGGAGAACGGGGCGGGTAAGTCCACGCTGGTAAAGCTCATCGCCCGTATGTACGAACCCACGGCGGGCCACATCTTCGTCGATGACGTTGACATCACCACTATCCGCACCGACGATTGGCGAGAGCGACTGGCTGGTGCGTTCCAGGATTTCTATCGGTTCGAGTTCCAGGCTCAGCGCACGGTGGGTCTGGGAGATCTCCCGCGTCTGGACGATCGTGCCGCGTCAGAACAAGCGGTCGGTCGGGCCGGTGCCCAAGATGTAATCGATAGGCTCGCATACGGTCTGGACACGCAGCTCGGACCCAATTGGGACCAAGGTGCCGAGGTATCGTTCGGCCAGTGGCAGAAACTTGCGTTGGCACGCGGGTTCATGCGTGACGACCCCCTTGTGCTCATCCTCGACGAGCCAACCGCTGCGCTTGATGCCGAAACCGAACACTCGCTCTTCGAGCGCTTTGCCGAGGCTGCCCGCATGCAGACCAATCTGGGGCGTGTGTCCATCCTTGTGTCACACAGGTATTCTACTGTTCGCATGGCAGATCTCATCGTTGTCCTCGACGGTGCCCGTGTGGCCGAGTTCGGAACGCACGAAGACCTCATGGCCCGCAAGGGCCAGTACTTCGAGCTGTATTCCATTCAGGCCTCGTCTTACGCCGAATAGGCCGTACTCACCGCAACACGCAAACGCTTCTTCGGACCGAAAATCGCCCGGTTTTGGCCTTTGCGTGTTGCGGGATCCGCGTTTGCGTGTTGCGCCCGTTGGGGTGTTCCGGGACTACAAGGCCCGAGTGAAGCGCTGCACCAGGTCTCGCTTGTTGACCTTGTTGAGCAGCCCAGTCGGGAGTTCGTTCATGATTTCCAGCTGCTCCGGAAGTTTGTATGTGCTTAAACCACCTGCGCGCAGATGATCTAGCAGCTCGGTGAGTGAGGGTGGCGAGTTGGGGTCGGCGGGAACCACGACAGCACAGACGCGCTCGCCAGTGCGGGGATCGGGGAGCCCGACCACGGCGACGTTACCGACGAACGGATGAGTTGCGAGTAGGTCTTCAATTTCCCGAGCTGAGATGTTCTCCATGTTCCGAATGATCACGTCCTTCAACCGGCCGGTGACCCTGAGGTAACCGGCCGCATCGATCGTCCCCAAATCTCCGGTGCGGAGGAACCCGTCGGATGTGAATGCGGCCGCATCGAGGCTGGCATCGACGTACCCCAGCATCAACTGCGGACCTCTGATGAGAATCTCTCCGTCGCCCCCACTCTGCGCCGGAGAACTGTCTGGCCGTTGGATGCGGATCTCCGCTCCACCAGTCGGCCGTCCTTCAGTAGTGGCCAGTAGGTCGTCGGCGTCGCCCGGAGTGTTGAACACTGCCATCGGGCATTCGGTGAGGCCGTAGCCGGAAATGATGCCAGCTGTACCCAGGCGGGCCCGGACCTCAGCGTGCAGTTGCGGCGGTTTCGGCGAACCACCGTGGTTCATGAGCCGAGCGGCTGGGAACAGCGGGACTTCCTGCGGATGATGGGCCACGTGGTCGAAATAGGCAGCGATGAACGGCGGCGAACCTGGGACGACGGTGGCAGCGGACCTTCGCAAAAATGGAATGAGACTGGTGGGCTTGGGGTCTGATGACAGCAGGATCGGACCACCTGTGAGTAAAGCTCGTGCACAGTGAATCGCCCCGCCGACATGTGCGACGGGGAACACCAACGGCACCCGGTCCGTGCTGGAGAGGCGCAACGCGTCCACCAGGCCACGCGCTGCTGCGATCACCGAACCATCGGAGTGTCGCACCCCCTTGGGTTCTGCTGTTGTTCCCGACGTGTAGAAGCACAACGAGGTGCCGTCGCCCCAACGATCGGCAGCGGTTCGAGTGACGTTCGGCGCGACGGCACCCGCCGTCTCAACGAGTTGGTCCACTGTTACAACAACGAGGTCGGGGAGAGCTTCGCCGACGGCTTGCGCTACGGCAGCGAGCGGTTCGGCTACCGACGTGACCAGCACCGTTGTCTTCATCTGCGTACAGATGAAGGTGACTTCGCGGTCTCGCAACGAGTGAAGCAAGGGGTTCTGAATCGCCCGCATGTGCGACAGCGAAAGCATAAGCACAAGGGTTTCAAGCCTGTTGGTCAACTGCCACGACACAACGATGCCAGGGCGTACGCCGACATCCCGCAGTGCGCCAGCCATCCCCAGCGCCTGCTGGTGTGCATCTGCGAACGACAGCGTTCGGCCCTGTTGGTCCAACGCGAAGCAGTCGTCGGGCCGCTCGGCTGCCGCCACTTCCAACAGCGACCACAGTGTCCACAATGACCGCAGTGACGACGGCGTTTGGTGCGTCTCGTCCACGGGTGTCAACGGCTTCGAGAAGTCAGAGGAGTTCGAGCACCAGCGCTGATCCCATTCCGCCGCCCGCGCACATGGCCACGACGCCGGTGGTCTTTGCGCGGCGACGCAGCTCGTTGAGCATCGTGACCACCATCCGAGTGCCGGTTGCTGCGATGGGGTGGCCCAGCCCGCATCCGCTGCCAAGCACATTGACGATGTCGTGTTCGATCCCCAGTTGGCGTGACGAGGCAACCGCCATCGAGCAGAACGCTTCGTTGATCTCGAACAGGTCGATGTCGCCGATTTTCATGCCAGCGCGTTCCAATGCCTTCGGGATTGCAATGGTTGGTGCAAGCCCGGTGCGAACGGGGTCGACGCCAACGCTTGCCCAGGAGACGATGCGGGCGAGTGGAACCAACCCTTCGGATGCTGCCAGGTCCGAGCTGGTCACGACAACTGCAGATGCGGCATCGTTGAGCCCTGCGCTGTTGCCTGCGGTGATGATTGCGCCGGCGATCTCGGGATGCAGAACCTGCAGCGAGGCCAATCGTTCGAGTGTGGTGTCGGCCCGCGGGTGCTCGTCGATCGAGATCTCGCGGAACCCGCCCTGCCCGTCCGGTGCCAATACCGGCACGATCTCTTCGGCGAAGCTGCCGTTAGCAATAGCGGCCACGGCCCGTTGGTGCGAGTGGTAAGCCCACGTATCAGCTTCGACGCGGCTGATCCCTGCGATGCGAGCAGTGTTCTCGCCGACGGTGATACTCATGTCCCACGCAGGAGCCTCGGGCGAATCCCGATGGCTCGACGGTGCCCATTGTTGAAACGCTCCAGCCGAAGCAGGTGACGATTTCAGTAGCTGCGGCGTGGAGCTGAGACTTTCCGTTCCACCGGCAACGACAGCTCGATCCATCCCCGCACGGATACTCGCTGCCGCGGTCTGCAGCGAGCCGAGGCTGGCTGCGCAGTGCCGGTTGAGTGCCAGTCCTGGCACGTCGATAAGCCCCAACTCCAGAGCCACATAGCGCGCGATGACCCCGCCACCCTGCATCGACTCGGCCATGATCACGTCGTCGAGCAGCGTCGGGTCTATGCCAGACCGGCTGATGGCGGCCCCGACGGCAGCTTGGGCAAGGGTGGCTGCATCGACGTCGACTAGCCCTCCACGGCGGGCTCGGCCGATAGGCGTACGGGCTCCGGAAACAATGACGGCATCAGGCATACGCAAATCTTGACAGGTGTGTCGAGTTTGTATCAAGGTCAGCTCCACAGGCTGCGGCGGATCTTCTATCGCACTGCTGTTTCGCATCGAGGAGAGTTCACATGGGACGTCGGGTTGCAATTGCAGGAGTCGCACTCGCCGATCCCAAGACAGCCTCGGCGGTGACGCCGTACGCGCTGATCGCGCAGGCCTCCCGGCAGGCTCTCGCGGCTAGCGGCTTGCTTCCATCGCAGTTGGACGGCCTTGCGTCAACTGGCCTCGGGACCATGCCACCCATCGACGTTGCCGAATACCTCGGGTTGCAGCCCAGGTGGATCGACTCCACCACGGTCGGCGGCTCATCCTGGGAAGTGATGGCGGCCCACGCAGCTGATGCGATCAGCGAAGGACGCGCCGATGCTGTGCTGGTGACCTACGGGTCTACGGCTAAGTCCGACCTGGCTGCGGGGCTCCGATCCGCCAACTTGGACTGGGGCACGCGCGGTCCACAACAGTGGGAGGCCCCGTACGGCCACACCTTGATTGCAAAGTACGCGATGGCGGCTCGGCGTCATATGCACGAATACGGAACGACGCTTGAACAGCTCGCTGAAGTAGCGGTGTCTGCCCGTGCCAATGCGGCCGACAATCCCGAGGCTGCTTTCCGCAAGCCCATCACAGTCGACGAGGTCTTGGCCGGCCCGATGATCGCAGACCCGTTCACGAAACTGCAGTGCTGCATCCGTTCCGACGGAGGTGCTGCGGCCATCCTGGTGTCCGAAGACATTGCGAAGGACCTTGCAGTGAAACCCGTATGGGTGCTTGGTTCGGGTGAGGCCATCAGCCACATCTCGATGGGGCAGTGGGGCGATTTCACCCGCGGGCCGGCCGCGCAGTCCGGCCGAGACGCGTTTGCACGGGCTGGGCTGAGGCCCGCCGATGTCGACGTCGCCGAGTTGTACGACGCGTTCACGTACATGCTGCTGATCACCCTGGAAGACCTGGGGTTCTGTGAGAAGGGCCAAGCGGGGGAGTTCGTGCAGTCCGGTGCCTTGCGGGTGGGCGGCGCGCTTCCGACCAACACCGATGGCGGCGGACTTTCTGCCTGCCATCCAGGGCAGCGTGGATTGTTTCTGATCGTCGAGGCGGTGCGCCAGTTGCGTGGCGAATGTGGTCCGCGTCAGGTGCCGGACGCCAAGATCGCGTGCGTCAGCGGCACCGGTGGTTGGTTCTGCTCAAGCGCCACGATGCTGCTGGGCGTCTGAGCGAATTCGGCGAAAGGGCTCAGCGCTTCTTGACGTCGACCGGTTCGCGCGCCATGCGAGCAAGCATGGTGACGGTGTTCCAGTTGCGCGACGTGCCGGCAAGGTCTGCGCGCTTATAAGCTTTCTCCAACACCACCGGAAGCGTCGAGCGTCCCATTCCGTTGGGGAGCAACATGTAGACGTCGGGGCCAGCCACGTGCCAGGTCTCGGGTTCAACGGCCGTCGCGTCGACTGATTCGAACACGCTGCTGTTCAAGGGTTCGGCGAAAAACGTCACGTGAATATGGGCCGGGTCTGCGCTTGCATACGGGTTGTCGGCCACGGTGCGGTTGATCTCGCTGGATCCGCGGATGATGACCGGCACCCGAAACGCTGCGAATGCACTGATGTTGTCTTCAAGCCACAGGCGCAGATCGTGAGGGTGCGAATCTGGCGGCGTCAGCACGATGTTGCCGCTCTGAATGTATGTGCGCACATTGGTGCAGCCGATCTCGGTGAGACGGGTGCGTAGCGGCGCCATCTGTACTGAGCGACCCCCGACGTTGACGGCTCGGAGCAGTACAACGACGGGTTCCATTGGGTCAGCTTGGCACGTCTGCGACGGCGTCCGTACGCAACCCGAGTTGGGGCCGAGTTGGGCCCGATTCCGCCCGCTGGCGGCGTCGTCAGGCTGGAACGAAGACCGGGGCAGCCACAGTGTCGGTGAGTTGACGGAAGCTGACCATGAGCGCCATGCCGATAGCGAGCCGATCTGGGTCGCAATCCTCGACGTTGGTCATCAGCCGGGGACCCTCTTCCAGTTCCACCACTGCGGCGACGTACGGAAGACGATCAGCGAAGGGAGCCAACTCGTTGCGATGGACGGTGGAGTACGTATACAACGTTGCGCGTCCGCAGGCCAAGATCATCTCGATCTGATCGCTCCAGCACGCAGGGCAGTGCGGGCGAGGGTAGTGGAATACGTTTCCGCAGGCGTTGCACTTGGCGACGGTGAGTTGTCCTTTAGCCGCGGACAGCCAGTAGTCCCGAGCATCAGCTTCCGCTGTGGGGAGTTCTCGTGCTTCAGGCACTCGGGTCATGGCCGGTGTCAGATCCTGGTGATGGTGCCACCGTCAACGGCGACGATCTGGCCGGTCATGAACGATGCTGCATCGCTGAGCATGAACAACACCATGCCAACGAGATCGCCCACCTCACCGATGCGTTGCAGCGGTGTCCGCTTGACCATCGCCTCGAGCATCTTCGGCGGTGTCACCGCACGGGTTGCGGGCGTGTCGATGAATCCTGGCGCAATGGCATTGACCCGAACGTTGGGTGCCAACTCGGCTGCCAGGCTGGCCGTGAGCGCATTGATTGCCGTCTTCGACAGCGAATAGAAACCGCTCGGCTGCCAGGCTGCGATCGAGGACTGATTGACCACGGCGCCGCGCCGTTCCACCAGTGACTGGTGGCAGGATCGTGTGCAGAACAGCGCCCCGTTCACGTTCACGTCCATGAACCGGCGGAAGTAGTCCAGGTCGACCTGCATCAACGGTGCCAGTGCCATCTCGCCGTATATGGCAGCGTTGTTCACGAGATGGTCGATGCCGCCGAACGCAGCGATTGCGGCGGCTGCCATGGCGTCGGTGCTGACCGGGTCCGAGATGTCGACGCGGACTGCGATCGCCGTCCCGCCCGAGCCGTTGATCGCCGCAGCGACCCGTTCAGCACCTTCCAGGTTGATGTCGGCTACCACCACGCTGGCCCCTTGGGCGGCCAGTGCAGTTGCATACGCCTCACCGATGCCGCCACCTGCGCCGGTGACGATCGAGACTTTTCCAGTGAACGACATGTTGCTCCTCGGGGCAGACAGACGAACTGGGATTCGTCAGCGACAGAACTTTACACATCCGTCAAGTTTTTTCGGAAGTGGCCAAGATACAATCTGACAGTTCTGTCAAACGAGGTCGGCGCACCCAGCGTCGGCCCATCAGCGGGAGCCCTTCCGAACCCATGGATCTCAGTTTCTCCGACGCCGACGTGACCTTCCGTGACGAGGTCAGGACGTGGCTGAACGAGAACCGTCCGCGCGGGCAGCGACCCATGGACCGTAAAGGTATGCGCGAGTACGACCTTACCTGGCAGCGAACGCAGGCCGAAGGTGGATGGGCCGGTATCTCGTGGCCTGCTGAGTACGGCGGGCGTGGTGCGTCTCTCACACAAGCGCTCATCTGGTTCGAGGAGTACGGCAGCTTGGGGTTGCCTGGTATCGATGCCAATTTCGTGGGCCTCAACCACGCCGGCCCGACACTCATTGCGCGGGCATCAGACGAGCAGAAGGCGTTTCATCTGCCCCGCATCCTCGGAGGGCAGGTTGTGTGGTGCCAGGGTTTTTCCGAGCCCGAGGCAGGCTCCGACCTGGCATCGCTGAAGGCACGCGCAGTCGTCGACGGCGACGACTTGGTCGTCTCGGGTCAGAAGATCTGGACGAGTTTTGCCGACGTTGCAGACTGGCAGGAGTTGCTCGTCCGCACTGACCCCGATGCACCGAAGCACAAAGGCATCACCTGGGTGATCTGCGACATGTCGCTGCCGGGAATCACCATTCGTCCCATCGAGACCATGGACGACGAGCACGAGTTCTGTGAAGTGTTCTACGACGAGGTGCGGATTCCGTTGGCCAACGTCGTGGGCGACGTGAACGAAGGATGGAGCGTTGCGATGTCCACTTTGGCGTTCGAACGTGGAACTGCGTTCACGGTCAATCAGGTCCGGCTCGCGAAAGTGGTGGAAGATCTCATCAGCGAGGCCAACGTTCGAGTCGGCCCCGACGGGCGTCGTCCTGCAATCGCCGACGACGAGATTGCTCGTCGGCTGGCCAGAGCCCGTGCCGACGTGGCAGCGATGCGTGCCATGACCTACAGGGGAATCTCGCGCTCACAACGCGAGGGAGCACCTGGAGCAGAGGGGTCGATCATCAAACTCTTCTATTCAGACCTTGCCCAGCAGGTTTATCGGCTCGCATACGACATTCTCGGAGCAGACGGGCTGCACTTCCTCAGCCGTTGGGTCCCCGGCGGTTGGTCGGGCAGTTACCTGTACTCGCACTCCACCTCCATCGGCGGCGGCACATCTGAAATCCAGCGCAACATCATCGGCGAACGCGTGCTCGGCCTCCCCCGGTGAGCCTCCGATCAACAACCGTTCCGAGCATGCCGCGATACAAGAACACGAGATCACGATGGACCTTTTGACATCTGCCGAACAGGACGAAATCGCCAGCGTTGCTGCGGGATTCCTCCGGGCCGAATTGCCCATCAATTCCATTCGAGATGAGCGTTTGAGGCCGGTGAGCTTCGAGGCCGCTTTGTGGAAGCGCGTTGGTGACCTAGGGTGGTTCGGCCTCGGTCTCGACGAAGCACATGGTGGTACCGGCTACGGCGCGACTGAAGAAGTAGTGCTGTTCCGTGAACTCGGCCGGCACCTTGCCACCGGTCCCTTCGTCGGTTCAGTTCTTGGGGCGCGGCTCGCAGCGCTGAGCGGGAACAGCGAGCTGGTGACGGTCATTCTGTCGGGCGACGCTGCCGTTTGCCTTGGTGAAGGCCGCGCCGAACAGTGCCTGGTCGATGGCAAGCCAAGCGGTGCCTTTGACCTCATCGATAGTGCGGGGGCGAGGTATGCGCTGCTCCACGGTGGCGGATCTGCAGTCTTGGTGGACCTGTCTTCAGGAACTGATGTTCGCACGGAACCGTGTATCGATCCGGGTAGCCGGTTGGCGCTCGGCGACCTGACGGGTGCGGAAGTGGCGGCGGTTATATCCGGTGAACCGGCAGCCGATCTGGAACGACGCGGGTCGCTTCTGGTGGCGTCGATGTTGTGCGGTATTGCAGAAGCAGCGCGGGACATGGCTGCGGAATACGCCAAGGTACGTGTCCAGTTCGGCCGGCCCATCGGGGTCAACCAGGCCATCAAGCACTCATGCGCAGACATGGCGGTGCGTGCCGAGTCGGCCACGTCCCAGCTGTTCTTCGCTGCCGCCGCTCTGGCCGGAGGCCGCGACGATGTGCTGCTCCAGTGTGCGTCTGCGGCAATCATTGCGGCCGACGCAGCTGTTGAGAACGCCACAGCCAACATCCAGGTCCATGGCGGCATGGGCTACACGTTCGAACACGACGCGCATCTGTTCCTGAAGCGCGCCCGTGTGTTGGAGCGGCTGTTCGGACCCCCCTCGCGTCACTTGGCGGCCCTGTTAGCGGCACCGCCAGCATCGTAGGTGTGCAGATGAATGCGTCAAAGCCGGGGCAGCGCAGCGAGCCGCCGTTGCAAGGAACGTTCGCCACGCTGCCCGAGGCCCTCGAAGCCGCTGCGCTTCAACACGGAGACCGCGACGCGTTCATCGATGGCGACACTCGTCTGTCGTTCGCGCAGTGGTACCGGTCGGCCGACGCCCTCGCAAGTGTGATGGTGCAGCACGGCGTGCGCCCCGGTGACCGGGTCGCCATCGTCCTGCCGTCCTCCATCGATTACTCCATCACCTATGCAGCCGTGCTTATCGCCGGGGGCATCGCCTCGGGCATCAGTCTGCGCCTTGGACCGCGAGAGTTCGACACCATCATGGCCAAGACCGATCCGGCGTTGTTGGTCATCGACCGCACATCGCTTCCGTTCGGTCTCCCGGACCGCTACCAACCGGTTCCGGTTCTTGAACAGGCCGACCTCGCAGCCGCATATCAACGGCAGCCCCTAGGAGCCGCTCGGCCACTTCGTCAGCCGGATGACCCTGCAGTCATCGTGTGGACAAGCGGAACGACAGGAATTCCTAAGGGTGCCTGGTTCGATCATCGCAACCTCGAAGCTGCCGTCCGCAGCGCCGGCGTGATGAGCGCCCCCTACGACCGCCGCCTGGTCGGCACCCCGTTTCAACACGCCGGTTACATGGCGAAGATCTGGGATCAGATCGCGTGGGGCAGTGCGATGATCATCAGCCCCGTTCCGTGGACGGCCGCGTCGATGCTGCGCAATATTGTGGAACAACGCATCACCGTGGCCGGGGGTGTGCCAACCCAATGGGCCAAGCTGCTGGAACAACCAGGAGTAGACGCTGCGGACTTTTCGCATGTCCGCTTAGGTCTCGTCGCGACAGCACCAGCTTCTCCTGATCTGATCGAGCGTGTGTCCGGTCTCTTGGGCTGTCCGCTCATCGTGAGGTACGCCATGACGGAGTCGCCCAGCATCACCGGAACAGAGCCGGGGGACGATGCCGAGGTGCTGTATCGCACTGTTGGGCGACCGCAGGATGGGATGACCGTCGACGTGGTCGCCGTCGCTGAGGATGGCTCGGCGCTGGTGCAACCTGTCGGCGAAGTCGGACGCGTGCGCGTGCAGGGTTCCTGCGTGATGCGGGGCTACTGGGCCGATGAAGCAATGACGGCCGAAGTCCTCGACCATGAACTTCGGCTGACCAGTTCTGACCTGGGCTACTTCGACACCGACGGCAACCTGCATCTCGTCGGGCGCTCAAGCGACATGTACATCCGGGGTGGATACAACGTGTATCCGCTCGAAGTCGAGAACGTGCTTGCCGAGCATTCCGGTGTTGCTGCCGCGTCGATCGTTGGTTTGCCCGCTCCCGTCATCGGCGAGATTGGCGTGGCGTTCGTGGTGCCGGCGGATCCCGCTGCGCCTCCCTCGTTGGATGAACTTCGATCGTTTGTGAAGGAGCGGCTGGCTGATTACAAGGCGCCCGACAGCATGCTGCTCGTCGGCGCGTTGCCGCTCACTCCGATGCTGAAGATCGACAAGGCGCAGCTGCGCTCCCTCGCAGCACTCAACGCGACACCAACCGATCAACGCCCTGGAGGCCGATCCGCATGAAGTTCATGTATGTGTTCCCTGAAGCAACCGGACCGGAAGCCCGGTTCAACGGATCAGGTTCGGTGTCAGAGTTAGCCCGAGCAGCAGAAGCGGCAGGGTTCGCAGGGTTCGCGTTTACCGAGCATCCTGCGCCGAGCGCGAAGTGGCTTGCTTCAGGTGGTCATCAGGCCATCGACCCGTTCGCCGGTCTGGCCCATGTGGCGGCTGTGACGTCGAAACTTCGTCTGCTCACATACCTTGCGGTTGCGCCCTACCGAAACCCGCTGCTCATGGCGAAGTCTGCCGCAACCGTCGACTTCTTGTCCGAGGGCCGGATGATCCTTGGGCTCGGCACCGGCTACCTGAAGTCCGAGTTCTTTGCGTTGGGTGTCGACTTCGAGGAACGCAACGCTGCAATCGAAGAGGCGCTCGACGTGCTCCCGCTGCACTGGTCGGGCCAACCGTTCAGCTTCACCGGCCGCCACTTCGAGGCGCGTGACGTGCAAGCCCTCCCGGCTTCGATCCAACAGCCGATCCCCATCTGGATCGGTGGCAACGCCCGTGTCACCATGCAACGTGTGGCAACGAAGGCCAATGGGTGGATGCCGTTGCTCTCCTCACCCATGGTCACCAACACGTCTCGCACCGCATACGTTGACCGCGCCAACCTGGGCGAGAAGGTTGCCGAATTGCGGGCCATGGCCGGTGATCGGGCCGCGGGGTTGGATGTCGCGTCTTCCATCAGCATCGACGATGCCCGGACCGTTCCACAACAGGCCGGCGAACTGCGTGAGCAGATCGAACAGTTAGCCGCGGCCGGTACTACTTGGGTCATGGTCCCGCCCGCAACCTCCGCCCCAGCGGCTTCGCTGGAGTTTATCTCGTCCTTCATGGACTTCACCCGGGCCTGATCTCCGATGGGAACTCTCGATCTCACAGACCAGGTCGCGTTTGTCACGGGCGGCGGTGGTGGAATTGGGCGCGGCATTGCCGAGCGGCTCGCTGCACATGGCGCCGACGTTGCAGTGCTCGACATCGACCCGGATCGTGCGGCCTTCGTGGCGGCCAAGGTGGAAGCACTCGGCCGGCGCAGCATGATGCACGTCGTTGATGTGATGGACGCCGACGCACTGATGTCAGCGGTTGACGCAACGGCAGAGCAGTTCGGCCGCCTCGACATCCTGGTGAACAACGCTGGAGGAGTGTCGGGGCGGAAGTTCCTCGAGCAGAGCCAGCGGAGCTGGCGCCGCCACATCGATATCAACCTGGTGAGCATGCTCGCTGCAACGCACGCAGCTGCCGCGCACATGATCGCCGGAGGCGTTGGCGGGGCCATCGTCAACGTGGCCAGCATCGAAGCCACCCGCGCGGCACCGATGTTCGCGGTCTATGCGGCATGTAAAGCAGGCATGGTCAGCTTCACCCGCTCGATGGCCTTGGAACTCAGTGAACATAGGATTCGCGTGAACTCCATCGGACCCGATTTCACAATCACACCGGGTAACAGCGGATACCGGTCTGGGCCGGTGCCCGAGCCGATCCCGCCGCGTGACCCACAGCGTGCCGCTGTGTCGTCCACCTACATCCCGTTGGGCCGCGAGGGCACCATCGAGGAGTGCGGCGACGTTGCGCTGTTCCTCTGTTCGTCGATGGCGTCCTACATCACGGGAACACATATTCCGGTTGATGGTGGCACGTGGGCCTCGAGCGGATGGACAGCTTCACCGGACGGCAAGTGGTCGCTCTTCGGCCCGAATGCGATGTTCGATTCAGGGATCTGACCGGCTGCGGCCAGCGCAGAGACGCAACACACAAACCGGTTGACGCAACACGCAGACCCGTTTTTAGGCCTCGCGGACCGCGGGAATCGGCGTTGCGTGTTGCCGAAGCAGGTTTGCGTGTGACAGGGCGGCGATGCAGATGGCCGACCCTGTGCCAACGAGCAACGTGGTCGACGTGCCGGCCACTTCGCTGATCCAGCCGGTGAGCGGCGAGCCAATGACCGTGCCCAGGTTCAGCGCAACGAACCAGGCTGCCACCACTCGGCCACGGAACGCCGGCTCGATGCCGAGCTGCGTCATCGACAGCGTGGCGACGATGGTGAGCATCAGCGCGCCGCCCGCAGGGACGAGCGCCACCAGCACAACCGCAGCCCGAATCGTGTTGCTCCCGATGGGAAGAGCCATCGCCGCGAGCGACACCGCGAGCACAGCTGCGCCGCTTCGAATCGTGCGCATCGACGGCGAGACCGACCGGGCAGCAAGCCACATGGATGCGGCCAAAGCGCCGACACCGCGCATGATGTTCATCCACGAGAACAGCCCAGACCCACCACCGAGGTCTTTCTTCGCGAGCAATGGAGTGAGGACCTCAAGACGTCCGGCGAACATAGCGACCAGCACCACGACTGCCAACAACATGACAAGGTCTGGCTGAGCCCGGAGGCGACGCAGGCCGGCGGACACTCCAGCCTGCGCGTGGGCCGCATCCGACGAGTGACGCGGGGCAATCTCGCTTGCGCGGATTGACCGGATGGCTAGGAACATGATCACGTACGACACTGCGTTGGCCACGAAGCACCACTCGGTCCCTGCCTTCGCAATGAGCACGCCCGCAAGTGCTGGACCGACAATGGCCCCGAGGTGCACCATCGCGCTGTTTGTGGCAATGGCGTTCGACAGCAGTTCATCGCCGACAATTCGGTTCACCATGCTCTGACGGATCGGCGGGTCGAACGCCGAAACACAGCCCTGAAACGCGACCAAGCCCAATAGTCGGGGCAGCGTTGCCTGGTCCGTGAACACCAGCACGGCCAGGATCACTGCCTGGATTCCAAGAAGCACCTGCATCACCAAAACGACCTTGCGGACGTCGACCCGGTCCGCAACGGAACCGGACCAAGCACCCAACAGCAATGGCGGTGCGAACTGCGCGAAGCCGATGAGACCTACAGCGCGTCCGTCGTCGGTGAGCTCCAGTACCAGCCAAGCGAGTGCAGCAGCTTGCAGCCACGTACCGCCCATCGATGAGAACTGGCCCACCGAATATCGTCGGAAGGGACGCGCCTGAAATGCCGGGAAGCGGGTGCTCATCGACATCGTGTAGTTGACGCGCTCCCGGGTCAGCCGGCAGGCGGGGTGAACGTGCACTGCACGTGTTTCACTCCGTTGAGGAAGTTCGCATGCAGGAACTTCGGTTCGCCGACCGTGTGGATGTCTGGGAGTCGCTTCAGCAGTTGGCGGAAGGCAACGGTAATCTCGCGGCGCGCGAGGTGGGCTCCCAGGCAGAAGTGCGGCCCGGGTGCCCCGAAGGCGATGTGATCCGATGGTGGGCGGCTGATGTCGAACGCGTGCGGGTTGTCGAAGACCGCTTCGTCTCGGTTGGCCGAGTAGTACCACATCACCACTTTGTCGCCCTCTGCGAACTCCTGGTCACCCAGTCGAACTCCATCAGCGGTGACGGTCCGGCGCATGTGTAGTACCGGTGATGCATAGCGGACGATCTCTTCGACAGCACCTTTTGCGTTCGCATCGAAATCTGCCACCCACGCAGCGCGCTGATCGGGATTGTTCGTCAGAGCCAGCAGCCCATGCGAGATGGCGTTGCGCGTGGTCTCGTTGCCGGCTCCGACCAGCAGGTTGAAGAAGGCCGAAAGCTCTTGCGAGGTGAGCTTTTCACCATCGGTGTCGGCGGTGACCAGCTTGGTGATGAGGTCGTTACGCGGCTCTTGCACCCGCTGCTCGGCCAGGTCGACCAGCAAGGTGCCGAGGTCGGCTCCGGTCTGGGCCAGCGCCGTGCGGAGCCCCTTCTTGGACTGGTCCGGCACGTACTCCGGGTCGGTGCTGCCCAACAGTCGGTTGGTGGCTTCGAAGATGAACTGCTCCTCGCTTGCCGGAATACCCATCATGTCCATGATGATGCGCAACGGGAGTAGGGCACTGAAGGTGGTGACGAAGTCGCACTCGCCATCGGCGCGCACACGGGCGATCAGATCATCGATCAGTGAGTTGGTGATTGCCTCGGCTTGCTGCTCGATGTCGGCAACGGTGCGCGGCGTGAAGCCCTTTGCCACAATTGACCGTATGCGCGCATGTTTCGGGTCGTCCATTGCGATGATGGACCCGAAGTGTTCCACCAGGTCGGGTGGCATGTCGACGATGTTGCTGCCCTTGCCGGAACAGAAATCGGCAGCACGACGGCTGACCTCCACCACATCGGCGAACTTCGTGAGCGCCCAGTACCCTCCGAACCGAGCGCCGTCGACCGACCTCTCCTGCACGAACGACCTCGGCGCGTCACGGCGCAACGTTACGAACGCATCGTCGATTGCAGACCGCGGACCGCTCCACAGCGACAAGTCTTCAAGATCAACCGGGGACATCACCGGCGTAGTTGGCTCTGCGCTCATCCGTTCACCTGCTCTCTGATTTCGCGCTTGAGTATCTTCCCTGCCGGGCCGAGCGGAAGCTCTTCACGGAACTCGAACAGGCGGGGTTGTTTGTAGCCGGCCAGCTCGGTGCGGCAGAGCGCTCGGAGGTCCGTTTCGAGGCCTGCTGTGTCGTGGCCTGCTCGTGCCACGATGACGGCCACCGGTGTCTCGCCCCACTCGGCATCGTTCTTGCCCACCACGGCAACCAGTTCGACGCCAGCGTGGCCGCCGATGACCCGTTCGATCTCAGCCGGGTAGACGTTGAACCCGCCGGAGATGATCATGTCGGTCTTGCGGCTTACTATGTACACGTAGCCTTCTGCATCCATCTTGCCGACGTCGCCGGACCGAAGACCATCCGGCCGGAATGCCTCGGCCGTGGCCTCTGGCCGATTCCAGTAACCTTTGGCCATCGACTCGGCCTGGATGACCAGTTCGCCGACCTCGCCCCGGGGGAGTTCCACGCCGTTCTCGTCGCAGATGCGAATCTCGGCCTGCGGCGTTTCCCGGCCGCACGATGAAACCAGCTCGGGCTTGTCGCTCAGCATGCGACGGTGATCTCCGGGGGTGAGGATGGTGACCTGGCCGCCGGCTTCGGTCAGCCCGTAACGCTGCTGCAGCTCGCAACCCAGCAGGTCGATGGCTTTCTTGGCCAGCCAATCAGCTGATGGTGCCGAGCCGTACGAGATGCGGCGGAGGCTGGAGAAGTCATGGCCTGGCTCATCTTCGGCCTGCTTCAGCAGGCGTTGCAGCATGGTGGGGATGAACGTTGTCATGGAGACACGAAGGTGTTCGATGTCGTGAATGACGCGGCCGGAATCGAAGCGCGGATGGATGACCATTGTCTGGCCGAGGAACATCCACGACACTGTGCGAAGCATGCCACCAGCTGTGTAGAACGGAGTGCTGGCCAGCATGATGTCTTCCGGAACAGCCTCGGTGACCATGTTGGTGTCGAAGGCCTGCATGATCATGGCGCGGTGGACGTTCATGACGCCTTTGGGGCGCCCCGTCGTGCCGCTTGTGTAGAGCAGGAAATGCAGGTCGTCAGGGGTGAGATCAGCAGGTGTCGAGTGCACGTTGCGACCCTGTGCGAGCGCGTCGTCGTAGGAGACGGGGAGCTCCGTTGTATTGATTCCGATGACGACGTCGAGGTCCGCGACGACCGGACCGAACTGCTCGACCTGCTCGTCGAACACAATGGCCGCGCGGGCGCCCGAGTCTCCGAGCATGAAGGCAGCCTCGCTGGCAGAGACCCGTGCGTTGATGGGTACGAGCACCAATCCGGCCTTGGCAAGCCCATAGGTCATCTCGGGCCAGTGACCGATGTTGCGCGCGAAGATGGCAACGCGGTCGCCCTTGTGCAGCCCGCGGGACTGAAGGTACGTCGCGAGGCGATTCGCCTGCTCATCGAGCGCTCCCCAAGTGAGGTTGCGTTCGGCCGAGATCACAGCCGGTTTCCCCGGATGCCGGCGAGCGTTGCGCCGTGAGATGTCACCGATGAGCATGTGCAGTTCCTTTGTTACGTTCGGCCACCGTCAGCGATGGTGGTCACGATTTGCTTGCGCCAAATAAAACTTGACGCATGTGTCAGAAACTAGTCTGACTGCATGGCCGAATTCCCATCAGGCGATGCTGCGGCAGGTGTTTCTGGTGGCGAGCTGCTGCCACGTCGCCTTCACCAGGTCGATGCCGGGTGGCTGACCGGCGAGTTGGGTCGTCGTTACCCGGGCCTCATCGTCGAAGAGATGACCGAACTCGAATGCAAGAACAGTCACACCACGAAGCTGCGGGTGGCCCTGCGCTACAACCACGTCGGCGTGGCTGCCGGGCTCCCGCCAACGGTGTGCCTGAAGGCGAACTGGAGCGGGATGCGCACCGGTGAGATCTGCGAGCGGGAGGCCCGTTTCTACGACATGGTCGCAGCGTCACCACGCTTGGCCGCTCGGGTGCCCGGCTCGTTCTACAGCGCATGGGACGGGGATGGCAAAGGCAACGGGCTCGTGGTGATGGAAGACCTGGCGCTCACGCCCGGCCGGTTCGGCGTAAGTACTGACCACCTCGGTGTGGACGGCGTTGCGGCGGGTCTGCAGTCGCTGGCCGAGGTGCACGGATCGCTCTGGGGGAGCGAGTTGCTCGAGCGAGCGTGGGTCCCGAGGTCATTCGCCACCGTCAACGACACCGAGCAGGTTTCGCAGTACTGGCACTTCATGATGTTCAACCTTGCCGACCCGGCTTACAAGGATTCGGTGCCGACGTGGGTGTTCGAGCGGCCAGAGCTGATGCACTGGTTGTTGGATGAACTGTGCGCATATGAACAGGAAGTGCCTGCGCCATATTCGGTGGTGCACGGCGACGCGCATCAGGGCAACACGTTCAGGCGCGGGGCCGATAGTGACCCGGCGTCGTGGGTGTGGCTCGATTGGCAGCTGGTCCGCCGTGGCGCCCCGTGGCGGGACGTGAGCTACTTCTTGGTCGGGTCACTCACTGTCGAGGAGCGCCGCGCATCCGAGCGAGAACTGCTGGAGCACTATCGCCGCGTGCTAAAGGCGACCGGCACAGCGCAAGTTCCGACGTCCGACGGTGCGTGGCAGCACTACCTCAGGTATCCGGCCTACGGGTCGCAGGCCTGGTTGGGAAACATCAACCAGTGGGGTCAATCGAACGGTGCCGAGATCGTCAAGCGCCACTTCACCGCCCTGGAGGATCATGCCGTGGTGGGGTTGCTCACCAAAGGCAAGCAACCTCGTCGGCCGTTCGTGCCTGGCGAAGGCTCATACCGGCTTCCTCCCGGCCTCAGTCACAACTAGGAACCCCGTCGGCACACTTTCGACTTCGCCGAGGATCAACCGGATTCCGAGCCCGCCTGGGTCACTACGCCAACGAAGCGAAGCCGAGGGCTGCGACTGCTGCGACGGTACGCACAGCGTGAACAAGTGCCCATCTGCGGAGCGCCACGGGGAGTTCGTCGCAAGACAGCGAACGAGTTGCAAATGCTTCGTTGGCCCGCTTGAAAAATATGGGAAAGAATGCGATGACTCCGAGAGCCAGCGCAGCGGCGGCCCACCTCGACGGGGCGCCGGTTGACCCTTGCCCCGCAATTGCAGACACGATCGGAACTGCGCCTGCAACGATCGTAAGCGGCGCGAAGTACCGAAATAGGCGGGGGCCAACTTGATGGTGCAGCCTGAAGAAATCGTTTGCGCTCAAGGTTCGCCAATAGGGCACAAGGACGAATGCCTCCAGAACGAGGCTGCCAGCAAGCACGCCAAGGACCAGAACAGAGGCCGCTTCCAGCAATTTACTCATACGCGTGATACTATATACGCTTGCATCCCGCATGTGAAACCGGACAACCCAACTTCACGAGTCGGCCGAACGTCGGCCGCCCCGCTTTGACCGCTGCTCAGATTGCCGACCGACGTCAACGCGTGACTGCGGCGGCGCGTGCGCTGTTTGTCAGCGAGGGCTACACCGCAGTGTCCATCCGCCGTGTCGCCGCGTCAGCCGGCGTGACCCCCAAGACGCTCTACAGCTACTTCGAGAGCAAGTTGGCGTTACTGCTGAGCCTCTGGTCTGAGGTCTTCATGGATGTCTTCGCAACACTGGACCGGATCAGCCGAGACGAAGGAGAGCTCACTCGTCTTGTAAACATGTGCACGGCATACGTTCGATATTGGGTTGACCGTCCCGATTGCTACCGCCTTGTGTTCATGTCGGGTGATGTCACCCAGACCGCGGTCAAGGGCTTCATTGATCAGAGCGGCGTCACTGAGATGTTCGCCAGCTTCACTGAACCGTTGGTCTTGCTCTTGGACGAAGATGGAAAATCCGGCCCTGAAGCCGCGGAGCTCCTCATTTGCGCCCTGCAAGGCATCGTGCATTGCCAGGTAACCATGAGCGGATACCCATGGGCAGCGCCCGAAACACTCGTCGACGTCTTGGTCAGGTCGATGATGCTGCCCACTATTCCGAAATCGGAAGGGCCGCTACGCGATCGTTGAAGCGATGAGCGATGCCTGGAGCGGTGCTGGGTAGCGGGGACGCACGACGGTGGCGCCGACAGTTGCCATGTATCGGTCGATCGAGTCGTCGACCTGTAGTGCGTGGTGCTTGCTGACCGGTTCGAACATCCTGACCGCAACGTTCGCCGCACCCGAGTTTGCCGGTCGCTGGGCCCACGTTCCCACCACACGCCCGTCGGCCATGATGGCGTTGCCAGCGTTTCCGTTGGGGTCGAACAGTGTGTGGCCAAGCACTCCGTGTGGACCGGTGTACCACTCTCGCTGCTTCCACCCCATTACCGTTGGGTCCAGGCTGGGAAGCAGGGTTGCCCAGCCGGCCGCGGTCTCCACGGGTTCGAGGTCATCGGGCAAGAGCCACGCCTCTGCAACAGATCCGCCGGTGTCGATGTCGGTCGTGACAGCTACTGCGTCTACGTCGGTCAACGCTTGGCGGGTCATTCCTGCCGTCCAACCTGCCCACCACTGCAGGTCGGCCGTCGTAGCTGGACCGAATGCGCGCAGATAAACGGCGGCAAGCACCGCAGCACCAGACCGTGGCGTCAACGACGGGTCAACAATTCCGCCGGGGATCCACGACCTGGCGGTCGCCCATTCGTACTCGCCGCTGACCCATGAGCCAGTTGATCGGGTGCGAACCAGGGCGCCGTCGAAGCCGAGGTTTTGCACCAAACGCGTGTGCGCGCCTTGTATGCCCGCATAGGTCTTTCCAGCGGACAGGTGCATCGGCACGTTGAGATGTGGGGCGTGGGCAGCAACTTTGCGAGCCGTTGCGGTGCCGAGCGCCTCGACAGCGGTAAGAGCATCCTGCTTGCCGGCGCGGATCCACGCTTCGGTGTCGGCGACGCCGTTGTCGGCAAGCATGCGACCGAAGACAGTCCACTCTCGTTGAGCGAGCGAGATTGTGCACGCGGCATGGGCTGCCCTTGCAACATTCGGTTCCATGATCCACAGCGTGCGACGCATCGCGTGGTGTCTGATCACGTTGCGGTCTGTGAATAGCGCGCCGTCGAGGGCCGTGATCGTGGGCTCGTGAAGACGGAGCGCAACCGTCAGGTAGACCGTCGCGGGGTCGGTCGCATGAAGCGAGCCGAGCGCCTGCACGATTGACAGTGCGTCGGTCGGTCGCTCGTCGGTGGCGAGAAGATGGCGGACCCCGAGACGCGCCCGGCGTTCAGCCAGTGGAACATGACGGGCAGGCAAAGCCGCGGAAAGTGTCTGGAGGGGAGTTCGCCGTGCGGGCACGTTCCCACGCTACGGCAACCGGCAATCGCTGCGGCAGGGATGCCCGCACTGGAGGGGCCGACGAACCGGGGTGCATTCCGCGAGGGGATCAGGTGTTGGGCACCTTGAACTTCGCACCGTCCCAATAGTCACGGTTTTTGCAGATCTTGCCGTCCCGCAACGACCCGATGGACACGCCGCCAACTCCCATCGGCTGCATCACCCACTCGATTGCGTAGTCCGTATCCGTGGCGACGTGACCGACGTAGTCGAACCGGGCATGGGCCACATTGGCAAACGATGCCTCGACGAACCGTCGCATCTGCTTGGCCCCTTTCGCCCCATGGCCGATGGTTGTGTCTCTGTATTCCACGTCGTCGGTGAAAAACGCCAGCACCTTGTCCACATCGAGCGTGTCCCATGCGGCGAGGTAGTCCGAGAAGAAGTTCGGTGTGCTCATCCCCGAATCTTGACAGATCTGTCAAGTAAGTGCCCGTCTGCGTTGGATCGAATGCGGACCCGCACTAGTTTCAGGAAATGACCTCGCCAGATCGACCCGCTGGAAGCATCCTCGGCCACCCCGTCAAGCGCATCGAAGACCCGCGCTTCCTCTCGGCGGGCGCAACATATGTCGATGACGTCAAGGACCCGCTGCTCGCCGGGGCCGTCTACGCGCACTATGTGCGCTCCACGGTCGCCCACGCGACCATTGCTTCGATCGATGTCTCCGACGCTCGATCGGCTCCCGGAGTGGTCGCTGTCTTTACCGGCCAGGATTTGGTCGACGCCGGCGTGACCAAGTTCCCGGCCGACTTCCCGATGTTCCCGAAGGACATGATCCGCACGTTCTTGGCCACCGACACGGTTCGCTACGTCGGCGAACCGATGGCGGTCATCCTCACCGAAGAACGCGGACAGGGGCCAGACGCAGGCGAATCGGTCGTCGTCGATTACGACGTGCTTCCAGTGGTCGTTGACTCTCTCGAAGCACTCTCCAACTCGGTGCTGCTTTTTCCGGCGGCTGGTTCCAACGTGTCGCTGACCGTTGCGCAATCGTCCACCGATGGGTTCGACGAAGCGCTCGCCGGGTGCGAAGTAGTCATACGTACACGTATTGTCAACTCCAAGATCGCAGGCGCGCCGCTTGAGCCCCGCTCGGCTGCTGCTGCATGGGATGCATCCGGGCGTCTGCACCACTGGGTGTCGTGCCAGGGTTCGCATCCGTACCGCGGGGTGCTTGCGCGGGCGTTCAAGATCGACGAAGCCAACATCCGGGTGATCACACCCGACGTGGGTGGCGGGTTCGGTGTCAAGGCCATGCCCTATCCCGAGGACGTCCTGCTTGGCTGGCTGTCCAAGCAGGTCGGTAGGCCGGTCCGCTGGTTCAGTAATCGTACAGACGACATGCAGAACCTGGCCACAGGGCGCGCACAGGTGCAGGACATCGAGCTGGGTGGCGATCGCTCCGGAAAACTGCGCGCATATCGTTTGAAGATCATTCAAGACTCGGGCGCGTACCCACGCTACGGCGCCTACCTGCCCAACATGACAAAGATGATGCAGCCGGGTGTCTACGACATCGGCCATATCGCGTTCGAATCCGTGTCTGTGCTCACCAACACCACACCGGTCGGGCCGTTCCGCGGTGCCGGTCGGCCCGAGGCGTCGGCGGCCATCGAGCGTGCGGTCGACATGTTCGCTGCCGAGATCGGCATGGACCCGGCCGAGGTTCGGCGGCGCAACATGCTCGCCGACTTCTCGCAGCCCATCCGCAGCGCAGCAGGTACGCCGTACGACTCGGGTGCATACGGCGAAATGCTGAACCGGGCTCTGCACGCATCGGGCTACGACGCATTGCGCGCCGAGCAGAAGGCTCGTCGTGATCGCAAGGATTCCAAGTTGCTGGGTATCGGCCTGTCCACCTACGTCGAAGTCACAGCGGGCGGAGCGCAGACCGAGTTCGCCAGCGTCGAAGTGCTGCCAAACGGAAAAGTACGCGCGCTGACGGGTTCCACCCCGTACGGCACCGGCCACGACACCAGCTGGGCGATGCTCATCGCAGACAAGCTTGGCGTCTCGATGGACGACATCGAGGTGCTGCACGGCGACACCGATGTCGTCGCCCGCGGTGGCCTCACAGGGGGTTCGCGCTCCCTTCAGGTCGCCGGGTCGGCCATCGTCGGTGCGGCGGCGTCCGTCGCCGACAAGGCACGAGACGTTGCAGCGAACTTGCTGGAAGCCGCGGTGGAAGACGTCGTGCTGGACAACAGCCGAGGTGTGTTCCACGTCGCTGGCGCACCGTCCATCTCGAAGACCTGGGTGGAGGTGGTGGCAGCCGCGGAAGAGCCGATGGCGGCAGAGTTCGACTTCACTTCGAAGGGTGCGACGTTCCCAAGCGGCGCACATGTCAGCGTGGTCGAGGTCGACGCCGAAACCGGCAAGGTCACCCTGTTGCGCCACATTGCGTGCGACGACGCCGGCCGAATCCTCAACCCAATGCTGGTGGCCGGTCAGGTGCACGGCGGTATCGCACAGGGAGCGGCGCAGGCATTCCTTGAAGAGATGGTCTACGACGCCGACGGCAATCCGCTCACGTCGAACTTCTCGGACTACCCGGTGATCTCGGCAACGGAATTGCCCATGATCGAGCGGGTGGTTCTGGAGACCGTGACGCCACTCAACGAGTTAGGTGCCAAGGGCATCGGCGAGTCCGGCACCATCGGCGCAACCCCCGCCGTGCACAACGCGATCATCGACGCTCTCGCACATCTCGGGGTCAGACATCTCGACATGCCGGTCACCTCGGAGAAGATCTGGCGGGCCACCGCCGGGGTAGGCACTGCGTAGCCGAGGCGACCGACGTTGCTTCGCTGGGGGCAACAACCCGAGCCCACTTCGGCCGGGGCGACGTGTTCTGTTCGAACGCCGGTTAAGCGGACCCCATCACCGGGGACCTGTCAGCATCGATGGATGCGTTCGAGGCAATCACGCGGGTCAACCTTCTTGCACTTGTCGCGGCGGCGCGCGAGGTGCTGCCCGAGATGGCAGAGCGGGGGAGCGGGTATCTGTTGCAGACGCTCTCGTCGGCTGCACTGATCGCCAGCCCGGCTGATGCGGGGTACACCATGACCAAGCACGGGCACTTGGGCTGGCCGAATGGATTGCGGTGCATTACCGACCGAAGGGTGTGCGGGTTTCGTGTCTCTGCCCCAACGCCGTGTTTACCCCGATGCTCGGCAGTCCGAATGACCTTGATGCGGAGGTGGTGTTGCCCCCCGACGCAGGCGAGATGCTGTTGCCGGAGGATGTGGCGGCACAGACCGCCGACGCAATGGAAGGCGACGAACCGTTCCTGATCCTTCCGCACCCGCGTGTCGGCCAGTCGTTCACCCGCAAGGCCGCCGGTTACGACGACTGGATCGACCGGACAGCCTCCCGCCTTAGTGCTATGCGTACGGACTAAATGAGCATCGGGCACGCAAATCATCCTTCTCCGCCGAGTAGGTACACCACTCGGGCGTTTGTGGCCTTCATGGGCACCCAAATCGCAAAGTGGTGTACCTATTTGAGAGAGGTGGTGTACCGACCGCCGGCAAGGGCGTGCGTGAGTTCGTCGCGGTCGTCGAGTTCTTGCATGTCGACGTGAACCCCACCCCGACCTGATAGGCCCGGTGCTCAACACGAATCGGGCCGATATGCGGTGCCCCGCTGTCCATCCCGGTGTCGTTCGAGAAGGACTCGGGTCGCCACGACATAAGCGCACGCTGACCGGCGGGCAGACTCAGCTTGATCAGCAAGCGAGTGTGTCTTCAGTGGCCACAACATAGGTCGAGCGCACGGTGGACCAAGCTGCGTTGGTCAAAGGGGCCATTGGGGTTCGTCACGTCGTGCGGACGCATTCGCGGACATCGAATCTCGAATCCCAACGATCGTGACGCAACGTTCGCCTCAGAGCGACGCTGGCGCAGTAGCCAATCCTTCCGCCCTAGCACCTGTGTGCAGTCGTCGATCCCAGACGGCCATGATGAGTTGCGACGGCGGCACGGTCAAGGCACTCGCGAGATGAACGGCGTCAGCACCCCGAAGCGCGTGCCGCTGAACGAGTTCCCCAGCATTGCGTTCGACCTCGGGTCGAAGTTCGACTGGCCGAGTTGCCGACCAGAACTCACGCCACATTTCGAGCGCAGCCTCAAGGCCCCGATCATCGAGCGTGCGATTGCGGTTCGCGGCTGCGAGTGCCGCTCGCACTTCGGGATACGCCAGCCGACTCGAAACCGCAGCAACGCAACCGTCCCACAACTCCACAGCGAGCTCGGTTCCTTCTTCTTCGATGAGCAGTTTCACGAACGCGCTCGAATCAAAGTACACAATCGCCATCGTGTCTAACGGCGCTGGTCGCTGACGAGATCCGAAATCGACTCCTTCGCTCCGGGCCGTCTCCTTTCAGAAGCGATGGGACGCGGACCCGACACTCTCGGCCGAGAGACGTGACCGAGATCAACGAGGCGATCAATGGTCGCCGCTTCATCGATACCGGAAATTCGCGCGACGGCGACGCCTCGATCGGTCACCAAGATCTCTGTGCCGTTTCGGGCACGGGCGACCCACTCGCCCAGACTGGCTCGTAGTTCGGACAACGTCACTTCCATTCCTTAACCGTACAACAGGACAGCCAGCAATGTGTACAATTCACAAACCTCCCTCGCCAACAGACGGCCGCGTGACAAGAACGGCGAACACGTTGTAGCACCAACGGGCGCATCGAGCAGGGTCCTCGTGCGCGACACGTGGAACACGGACATCGTTGACGAAGTGCGGCCTCGCCCAGTAGACGTTGTGGTGTACAAACATCGTTTCAGTGCTTCTACGAGACTGAACTCGATTCGATTCTCCGAGGGCGTCACGTCCACGTAGCGGCGTCCCAATCGAAACTTCACCGACGATCGTCCGCTCGTAAGCGCCGTTCCCGGATGGTCCTTCGGCGTGTTCTTTGCATGTTCTGAGTGGATGTTTTCGAGTGCCATTGGTAGGTGTGCTTATGGCTTAGTCGGTGACCAGTGGGCTTCGGCATCACTGCGGCGGGCGACGCGTTTCGACTCGAAACCGCCGGTGAAGTTACGACTTGGCTCGTTGGCAAGGTGCCCGTCGGCTACTCGACAGTGCAGATTGGCGATGCCGGGACGTTCCCTGTTCGTACCCCCATGTCCGCTTGTCTACGCACCCCCTTCGGATCGCCGTGGCAAGACTGCTTATATGCTCCGGCGTCCTCGATCTGGTGATCGCACACTCGTTGTTCGGTACAGTGGATGTGGAACCGGAACTGTCGAGGTGTACGTTCGAATGCCTGCAAAACGGGTATTGGTGATTGTCGACGAAGATCCGCAATTGCCTCCGTTAGTAAATTGTTTAGGTCGGTGGGTCGACATCAAAGTTCGTCTGCCCGAGGTTGTGAACCGTCGTGAGATCGTGCTTAACCCAACTTACCCAGACGGCGATTCAGCCAGCTGATTCTTTCGTTGCCCACTTGGTTGAAAGCCAGTCGCATGATCCCCGCAGGTGAACTGGGCGGTCCCCTGTGTGTGAGGCTCACGCTTTCGGTCCCTCCCCTCGACGGAGCGAGTAGGCGATTAAGCGGTTCGTCCGCCACCCCTCGGCGTATGCGCTGGCTAGCCGATTCAATCGTTGTTGTCGACGTGCAAGGTCAGGAGCATGACCAGTCAAATGCAACCACATCCGTGTGGATCGCCCACCGGGTGATAGGCCCGGATCGTTAACAGCACGCGACGTCCGCGATGGGTCGGGGGACCACAATCAGAACTTTGCCGACGGGTGGGAGCTCGGAAGGGCTACGTCGGCGGCGCGCCCGCGCGTCACTGCCGAAGTTTGCGGACCTCGACATCACGACCAGGCCCCATGCCAAGGCGCCTCATGGACGGAGCGAGGGGCGGGCTCACACGGAAACTCCGTTTGGGCTGACCGCTCAGCGCGTCACCGTATGCACAACGTATACTAAACGTATGACGCAGGCCTTGAGCTTCCGAGCCGACGAATCACTCGCCGAAGAACTCGACGCCGCTGCCGCGGCGGCGGGTGTCCCCCGGAGCGATCTACTGAACCAGGCCGTCCGCGAGTTTCTCTATCGCCTTCGGTGCGAACGAGACGCCGAGCGGTACGCGCTCCACCCGCTCACCGCAGCCGAGACGGCAGCCTGGCCGGACGAGGCATGGCCAGACGACCACACAGATTGGACGGAAGTGTTCGGCCAGTGAAACGGGGCGAGATCTGGTTCGCTGACATCGGACGAAGAGGTGATCGACCCGTCCTCGTCCTCACCCGCGACCCCGTCGCCGACCGCATCGACGCAGTCGTCGTGGCGCACCTGACAACGACGATCCGCGGACTGACCTCGGAGTTGCGACTCGGCCTCGCCGACGGGCTCAAACAGGACTGCGTCGTTTCGTTCGACAACCTTCACACGCTTCCGAGATCGTCGTTTCGTCGACGCGTCACAATGCTCCGTCCATCCCGTCTCGACGAAGCTTGCGACCGACTAGCCGACGCGCTCGGCTGCGGCGATCGGTAACGACCGACGCATACCCCTCGGCAAGGGAAGAGTGCGACTGGTCACGGTCCCGATCGAAACTTCACTGACGATCGGCCGCTCGTAAGGGCCGATACCGAGTGCTTGCACCGACCAGTCATGCGCTGCATCGCGGCTGCTATGTGCGCATAGGACGTCTATTCAAATCGACAGGGAGGGCACTGCGGTGCGCTGGATATGTGCGGGCGAGAGGGTGATCAAGCGCCGAGTCGGAAATGGCGTCATCGACCGCTGACCGCGCGAGGATGTGAAACCCACGGAAAGACCTTGCTCTTCGAGGTTCAAGCCGTCAATCTTGGGTGTGAGACATCTTCATCCTGAGGAGGAACTATGAGACTTCCTGACGGCTCCAAATTGATGGTCACTCGACAGAAATCGCAATTCCCCGGAACGACCCATGTGTGCTGGCTGAACGGTCCCGAAGTTGCGCTTCGATTCCAAATAGTCCCGGCCGGATCGTTGGAGCACTCAGTCTGACAAACCCGTTCGAGCCGCGCATGTGGGTCTTTCCGATTGCCGTCCTGATGGCCCTAGAACTTTTTGGACACGGAAAGGTACTTCCACAACGTCGTCGTCTCGTTCCGCAATCAATCGTCGGGAAGGAGCCGAATATCGGCGCCCTACAGTTCGGCTACGAGCTTGGACTCGGCTTCCGAACCTTCATCCCATCAGCGTTGCCATACGCGCTCGTACTCACTGCGGTCAGCTATGGCTTCGTTGCAAGCCTGCTGGGAGGGCTTGGATTCGCCGCAGGGAGGATGATCATGATCAGTCGACCAGCAGATCATCTGACCTGGGACGACGCATTCAATCGCGTCTCGAAAATCGCGGTTCCCGCCGGAGGGGTGCTACTCCTCGTCGGCACTTGTCTCCTTGGAGCGAGCTAATGCGAAAAGTCTTATCCTTCAGCGCCCTATTACTCGTAGTGTCTGCATCGGGTATTTCACCAGCGCAAGCCAGAGTCAACAAGCAGTCATGTGAATCGCTTTCCGAGGAAGTCGCAAAGATGCTCGACCTTGAAACAGTCAAGACCGGCACCTGCAGATACTTGTTCTCCAGCTCAAGAACCAGTGGGACACTGAGTTTCCGACAAGCAAGTCGAACACAGAATCGGACATGCCCCAAGGGTTGCGTCCAACCTCGCGGCAGCACATGCGAGGTAATCGCCAGCTCCAGATTCGCGCGAGTCGTCAGCACAGACGGAGACGCACGCTCAGTTTGCCGCGCAGCGTATGCCGCCCTAACGAGCTAACTCTGGAGCTAGCGGCGAGGGACGGCGAGTTCCAACGGTCGAACCCCTGGGCCACAGCGAAGAGCTTCACGTCAAAAGCAATCGCCAGAACCGAGTTCCGTCGGAGTCTCGCAGCAACCAACTCCAGATAGTCATCATGAGCCAATGAACCAACCGAGGCGGCTCCACCACGCCACCCTTTCAGGGCACGAACGGGTTCATCGGCAGCTCCACCCACACAGGAGCAACCATCGAAGGCAAAGCACTCAACCAGACATGGATCACCGACATATCAACCTGTACGAGCGGTCGGGCGTTGCACCCCGAAGTTGACTGAACCCGCTGCGCCATGCCCGAAGTCGGGCGGCAACACCGATCACGGCTGCCCGCCCGGTATCCGGCGCGACCGGGCGGGTTCGAGTCCCGCCCAGCCGCTTGTGAGGGTCACGAGGAACGGGAGGCTCCGGCAACGAACGCTGCGACGATGTAGGTGGCGTGGCGGTCCAACGATTGGCGGGCGCGGTCGTAGCGCATGGTCGTTCTCGGGTCGGCATGGCTCGCTGCTTCTTGGACATCGCGGAGTGGGACACCAGCGTCGAGTGCGGCGGTGATGAACGAATGTCGGAGGCTGTGCGGTGAGATCCGCTTCGTGATCCCTGCCCTCTTCGAGAGTCGTTTCACGGTGCGGTCTGCGGCGTAGCGGTCCATCCGTAGCCCGTTCACTCCAAGGAAGATCGGCCCGCTCGTTCGTTCACTGATGTACAGATCGAGCGTGCGACCAGTGCGCGGCGCGGGCGGGATGGTGACGTGCTTGCCGCCTTTGCGCACGATTGCGAGTGTTCGATGCCCTCGGTCCATTCCCATCGATTCGATGTCGGCACCGAGCGCTTCGCTGATACGGAGCCCGTTCAAAGCAAGCAGCGATATCAACGCGTGATCGCGTGCTGAGCCGAGCCCGGCTTGCACGAGGAGGCCGCCGAGTTCGTTGCGGTCCAGTCCAAGCGTGCGTGATTCGACGTCGACCTTGGGGCGTCTGACGTTCGCTGCTGGGTTGCGTTCGAGGATGCCTTCGACGTGGCAGTACCGGTAGAACGATCCGAGAGTTGAGAGTCGTCGTGCGACGGTCGAGCGCATCCGGCCGTCGGCCTCCATCGCTCGGCCGAAGATCTCGAGGTGCGCTCTCCGAGCTTCCATGAGGCGAAGGTCGTTGTTTGTGCACCACTCAACGAACAAGCGGAGGTCGGTCGTGTAACTCACGAGCGTGTTGCCGGTGTACCCGGCGAGGAACCCGGCGATCGCTGCTCGTTCGGTGTAGTTGAGCGGATCGTCGGCGACTCGGACGAGTTCGACGGATGAAACGGTTGATGATGTGGCCATGGTGGCCTCCTTGGTGACCCGACCCTCTCAGGGGCGGGATCAACACATCGACCGTTACGCCACGTTCAGGTAGCGGCGAAGCGCTTCGCGGATCACGTCGCTCGTCGTCGTGTGATCGTTGGTGGCGCGAGCTTCGACGGCGGCGCGGAGGTTGGCATCGAGTCGAACGGGAACCACGTCCGCTGGCCCTCCTTCAAGAGGAGGGCGTCCTCGGCGGGGCTTGAGAGTGGTCACATCAATGTCACCGGCGACCTCGTCGGCCAGGGTTTCGATGTCGGTGTCGCTCAGCACGCGGCCGGTTTTGGTGACGTAGGGCTTGGGTGAGGTCGTGGTCATGTCAGAGGTCTCCTTCCGGGAGCAGGTCGTGAAAAGTTGGTCGAAGTTGCATGGCGTGGATGACGAGCTGGCGTTCGCCGGCCAGTTCGAGGATGATCACTTCGAGGAGCTGGCCATCGCTGCGAGGACCGATCACCAGCACCTTCGGGTCAGCGTCGGGGTCCATGTCGACGACGACCAAGGCGTGGTCGACAGCGTGCAGGACCTCTATGGGCGCAACACCGTGTCGGCTTGCCTGAGCGATGAAACTCCACTCAATAACCGTAATACGAATAATCTACTCACGTCAACGCACAATTTCGACAGACCCGCCCCCTACGGGTTGATATGCCGGTGATCCGCGGTCCGGCTTTCGTTGTCGGTGACGATCACGTATCCCTCTCGTGATTGGAGCCCCCGATGGCGTTGTTCGATCCGTGTCTTGTCGGTGTCGGCCGGGGCGGCGTAGGCCCGCCTCGGCTGGGTCACCGGCTTCTCGATGACTATCTCGAGCTCGTTGCTGCCCGGTTGCGGCGGAACTCGACGTTGGCGATCGCGTTCGATCTGAAAGTCTTCTTCACCGTCGTCGGCAAGGACCCGTTGGACGTCACACGCCGCGACGTTCTCGGGTTCGTGAAGCAGCAACGCTTCGGTGGCGCATCGAATGTGGTGCGGTTCCCGGACGGCGCGAACGGGTTGGCGTTGTCGACCGTGCGTCGCCGGCTCGGTTCGGTGTCGGGAATGTTCGCGCATCTCGTCGCGATCGGTGAGATGACTTCGAACCCGGTGCAGCGCGGCATGGCCGTGAGGTCACCGGTGAGTCGAGACCGGCGGGTCGCGCCGACCGTGCGTCCGGTCCGTCAACTCCCGAAGATCCTCGCCGTCGCGGAAGTGAACGCGTTGCTCGGCGCGTTGCGCACGACACGCGATCGGGCGATCTGCGAAGCGATGCTGTTGGCTGGTCTGCGCCGCTGCGAAGCACTCGGACTACGACACGAAGACGTCCGCTGGTCGGAGCGGCGGCTGTTCATCGCGGATGGCAAGGGAGGTCACCAAAGGATCGTGCCGATCTCGAACCGGTTCTTCACGACGCTGCGGTTCTATCTCGACAGCGAACGCCCGCGTTGTGACAGCGAGTTCGTGTTCGTCGTGTTGAAAGGCCCTGACCGCGGTCGACAACTCACCCCTAAAGGCTTCGAGGAGATCATCACCGCCGCCCGCGACCGTGCCGGGCTCGAACACGCGACCTGTCACGAGTTGCGTCACACCTGTTTCACGCGACTGCGTGAGGCGGGCATGGCGTTAGAAGCGATCCAGGCCCAAGCAGGGCACCGCTCGATCTCCTCAACCCAGGTGTATCTGCACCTGGCGTCGGACTGGCTCGCTGGCGAGTATCGGCGTGCGGCCGAAGCAATCGACGCCCAGCAGAACATTGGGCGGGTGTCATGACCTCGCAGCCAGCACAGGCCTCGATGCAGTCGCCGTCGTCGTCGCAGCGGTCGCTGTCGTTGTCGCGGGTGCAACGCGATCGGCGATGGGACGACGTGCACGACATCGCGCCGACGCTCACCGATACGTGTTTGCTCTACGTTGATCAGATCGCCGTG
Source organism: Acidimicrobiia bacterium (assembly GCA_043720595.1). GTDB lineage: Bacteria > Actinomycetota > Acidimicrobiia > Acidimicrobiales > JANYDT01 > JANNBN01. The sequence continues at coordinate 13,316 of JAYSSK010000196.1, read as the reverse complement.
TCGGCTCGCCCAGCGACGGCGGATGCGGCCGAACGAAACCTGCTCTATCTCGCCGAGTGGCTCATCGGGTTCGACCCAGCCGTGACATCACTCGCGCAACTGACCCGCGCACATGTGCAGCACTACAAGCGATACCTCGCCACCCGGCGCACACCGACCGGCAAGGCACTCAAGCCCGCGACGATGAACCAACGTCTCGGCATGGTCCGCGTCGCGATCGAACGGCTCATCGAGTGGGACCACCCCGACACACCCACACGCAACCCGATCCTGGGCACCGACCTCCCCAAGCTCGATGAACCACTCCCGAAATTCCTCGACGACGAACAAGCCACCAAGTTCATGCACGCCGCCACCCAGCTCGACCCACTACGCCGCCTCGTGGTCGAGATGCTCGCCCGCACTGGTATGCGCGCTGGTGAACTGTGCGCGCTCCGCAGCGACGCCGTGAACGAGATCGGCGGGCAACTCTGGCTACAGATCCCCGTCGGCAAGCTTCACACCGACCGCTACATCCCGCTGCACCCGATCCTCAACGACCTCCTCAACACGTGGCATGCCCCTCGCACCACCCAACACGATCGGGCTGCTCATCATCAACCACGATGGGCACGCCCTCAACCGGCACTCGATCACCCGCATGGTGAACCGTTGCGCTCGTGACGCCGGGATCGGACACGTGCACCCACACCGGCTCCGGCACACGTTGGCCACCCAAGCAATCAACCGCGGGATGAGCCTCGAAGCGATCGCTGCGATGCTCGGCCACAAATCCATGCGCATGACCCTCGTCTACGCCCGCATCGCCGACCGCACTGTCGCAGACCAGTACCACGCCGCCGCCAACCAAATCGACACCATGTACGAAACCCCTTGACAACATCACCGGCATATGGGCCGATACGGGGTGGGCGTGCGGGGCGGGCTGCGTCGCAATCTGGCCTTGACCAGCGGTGATCTCGGGCGGGTGGGTACGATGGTTGGGTGATGGACAAGGGCTTTCCCGACTATCGAACCAGACGTGTTCGACTGATGTTTCTCGGCGCGGTCGTCGGTTTGGTGAGCCTCGGTGCGGCTCCTGCGTCCGGCGATCCGGACTTACGGTGGCTTGGGGTCGGGATCGACATCGTCGACGAGGGCCGGGCCGCGTTTGCGTGGGATCGAGCACCGGGCGAGCCTGAGTCGTACAGCGTCGTATTTGCGACTCCGAGCGAACAGCTCATCATCCCAGTGAAGGCCAGCGACCGGGAGGCGTTCGTAAGCCTGTCTACTCCGGCGCTGCACGTGGCCAAAGAGGCATGGATCGTGGCGCGATATGCCGACGGATCTGTCATCCGGTCCGAGTCGACGTTCCGGGACGCCGTCGACCTCGATGGACCGCCAATGCCGAGCGCTCTACCCGACATGCGAGCCTTGATTCTCCGGCGTCGCAACGTATCGCCCGGTCCCTCTCAAGCGCACCCTGCGCAATAACCGGCGATCTGTAGTGTCCAGCGTCGACAGCAGGGGAGGTGCGGGACGGGTCGGGACCCCAATCGAAGCTTTGCCGACGATCGCTCTCGCTCGACGACAGGCGTGCGAGCGTTACGTCGATGGTCGCTGATTGTTGTCGCACGGTACTTGAATGTGCGGAAACATCCAAGCTGCAAAGCGCCTGCAAGCTCAGCGCTGATAAGCACCTTCTTTGGGCATACCCTGCGAAAGGAATGGCCCCACTCGATGCCTTGCTCTCGTGCGCCGTCAACGTGTTCGCGCCTGGTTTTTTTGGGAGAGGTGCGTAAAGGACCTTTCGGCGCCGCTACTTCGGAGTCCACCGCTTGATCGGCGATCGCCTTCGAGCAACAGGGAGGGATGGAGCGTGATGCTGAGGAGATCAGCGAGGTCATAGCGCAAGTTGAGGCACCAGCGGCCGGTACGAACCGCAACGTTCAGCACCAAAGACGCGGCAAACCCCTCGGTACCCGAATCGAAGACTTCAGGAACGAAGAAGTGTCTCGGGATGCTTCCGGACCTTTGAGGGAGCCGAACGCCACGCTCACCTTCGTTCCCACCTTTCCAGCACACGTAAGAACGACATCCCAACCATCAACGCGCTCACCGACCACTTCAACGACCGACCCTGGATGCCCACCGCCGCTTGACAAGGTGAACAGCTATATGTCGTCTGAGTCGGCATTTCCACTTGACAGATCTACTAACGGGGTTTACGTTCCGATTTTAAGAAGACTCAGAGGAGGTTCGGCGTGAAACTTCTGACCCGCTCAACGATTTTGCCTGCGGCTGTAGCTGCGCTTTGTATTTCGCTTTTCGGAGTGCCACCAGCTTTCGGATTCGTTCCGCCCACAACCCGGCCAGGAGGAGAACAGATCGGCCTTGGAAGCTCGCCAGAACTACCCAGTCAAGCCGATTTCGTAAGCGGTTTCGCGGCCGCGAAAAGGATCTCGGTCATGGACGCAGCGTCCGCGGTGAAGGACTCTCAGCTCGTAGTTGATGTTACCAGCCAGTATGAAAAGGCGGACTTCTACGGCGGAATTGCAATGGATTATTCCGGTGGGTATCGAATCCGGGCTCGTGCAACAACGGCCATAGGGGCAGAGACTATTCGGCGCTCGCTAGACCGGGCATCTGGGCCGGTGGAGGTGGTCGTTGGAGGCGCATCTCTCGAAGAACTGAACCAGGAAGGGGGTAAACTCGCAGCGTTGTTGGCAACCTCAGACGTTGCCGTCTTGATAGACGCACTGGAGGGTTCTATTGTCGTTCGGGGCCCAGAATCATCTCTCAAGAAGGTTCCAGAATCGGTGAGGAAAACCGTCAAACTAGAGCCGGGAGCCGGTCCTGTGCATGCATCTACGGCAGGACCAGGCACAACTTTGCAACGATGGACTGGTTCGGCGTGGGTGAACGATTGCACAGTTGGGATTGCAATAAGGAGACTGAGCGACAACTGGCCTGGTGTTGTAACAGCCGGCCACTGCAATATCGCGCAGTGGAATCCAGGATGGACCGGACGAACAGCGAACATTGAGAATCTAAGGAAAGCAGAAAATCGAAGCTGTGGAGGAGGGCCGGTTTCAGTTCCCGGCCAAGGACCGGCTGGAGCGGACTTTCAGCTCCACCCTATGACCGGAAACTCGACGGTTTCGGGGGGCATCTACTCTATAGCTGGCGGGTTTGGCCTTGGGCAACCTGTTCTACGGAACGGCTGGGTTACCTCCGACTACACGTCAGTTGCGTTCGCACAGCCGCCAGGCGGAGTGAGTGCGATTGGCGGCGCACAGCCAGGCTCGACTTGCCAGTTCACTTACAACGTTTTGGGAATCCAGTTGGCTCCGGGGGCCTATGGGCCAGTTGGGGGCGATAGTGGTGGACCGGTGCTTCTCAACTACGGTGGTAACTACTACTTTTACGGCATCACGTCTGGCGGAGCGCAAGGGTCTCCCGGAATTGCTTCTGGGTGGGGTGCGTTCAACATGGATGGATGGCGGTACTGCACACAAACCCAGCCGTGCTGAGACGACTGCTCATCGTGGGTGTTTTGGTCCTGCCCATCACCCCGTCACGTGCAACCTCGGCCGGTTTGAATACCCCTGTGGTTCGTTCGGTGACAGCCAAACGCATGCCACAAATGGGCTCGCGCCTCGCATGCGGCCCAAGCCCGGTTTTCGAAGCGAAGCGGCTCTCGACGCCTGACCTCATCGTCACAGGAACGGACGCCATTGGGAGCGCTTTTGCGCAGTTAATCGGACAAGAAGCGTTTCGACTCGAAACCGCCGATGAAGTTACGACTTGGCTCGTTGGCAAGGTGCCCGTCGGCTACTCGACAGTGCAGATTGGCAATGCCGGGACATTCCCTGTTCGTACCCCATGTCCCCTGGTCTACGCACCCCCTTCGGATCGCCGTGGCAAAACTGCCTATATGGTCCGGCTTCCTCGATCTGGTGATCGCACACTCCTTCTTCGGTACAGCGGATGTGGAACCGGAACTGTCGAGGCGTACGTCCGAATGCCTCCAAAACGGGTATTGGTGATTATCGACGAAGATCCGCAATTGCCCCCGTTAATAAATTGTTTAGGTCGATGGGTTGACATCAAAGTTCGTCTGCCCGAGGTTGTGAACCGTCGTGAGATCGTGCTCAACCCAACGTACCCAGACGGCGATTCAGCCAGCTGATTCTTTCGTTGCCACTTGGTTGAAAGCCAGTCGCATGATCCCCGCAGGTGAACTGGGCGGTCCCCCTGTGTGTGAGGCTCACGCTTTCGGGCCCTCCCCTCGACGGAACGAGTCGGCGATTAGGCGGTTCGTCCGCCACCCCTCGGCGCATGCGCTGGCTAGCCGATTCGATCGTTGTTGTCGACGTGCAAGGTCAGCGCAAGAAGAGTCAATGCAACCACATCCGTGTGGATCACCCACCGGGTGATATGTCCGAATTATTAACAGCACGCGAGGTGCGCGACGGGTCACGGTCCCGATCGAAACTTCACTGACGATCGGCCGCTCGTAAGGGCCGGAGTGCTGCGCGCAGGTCCATGCTCCGACGGACTATCGAGCGTCGATATGGAGTGCCTCCTATCGGCACTTCGGAGGCAGGGCTTGCATACGAGGAGCAGCTCTAGCCCGAGTTCCGAGCGCACGGCGATACGATAGGCGCGTGACGCGATCGGCCAATCCGATGAGTTGTATTGCTTTGATGATTTCTGTTGTCGGCATCTCGGCGTGCACCCGCTCGGGTGGGGCGGATCAGACACTTCAATGTAAGAACGAGAGCCCTATTACGAGTTTGTTGCCAGCAAGCCCTGGGATCGTGGTGGAGGCAACTTCTTCGAACGGATCGGCGGCTGGTTTGCTGTTTCTGAAGCGTGAGCTTCCGATTAGGTCGGGGGACGAAGCAAAAATTGTGTGGCGAGTCACCGGCCAGGGACCCCTCTCGCTCGAGTATTTTGATCCGAGCGGCAAAGATCGCCCTCTAACTTTCGGGCCGAAAGAACATCTCGACTCGAATTTCGACCGACCGGGAGACGAGTGGGGTGCGGGGTTTCAATTTGACGTCTCGGGTTGTTGGCACATTCGCTTGTCAAGGACCGGAACATCGGCTGATGCCTGGGTATTCGTGCAGTAGCAGCCTAGAAATTTCAGTTATCGCAATTCAGACCTGCCCCCTACCGCCGGGACTGAGCCCAGTCGTTACGGACAGAGCGTCCACCTTTTGCAACGCGCGCAGATCGTTATTCATCGACCTCTACCGGCCGATAGCCAAGCGACGTCACCAGGTCGGCGTGAAGGCGGTCGTTCGAGTACACGCCACCCCCACGTTCACCGACACTGGATCCCTCGCAATCGGTGAACCTGCCGCCGGCCTCTTGCACCAGCAAGATCCACGGAGCGTGATCCCACAGATGGAAACCCTCAGCGACGAACCCGTCGATCTCGCCGCGCACCAGTTCAACGAGGGGCAGAGGGCTCGGAGGTGCGCCGCCGCAGCCTGACGGAAGGCGAGAGCGCGCTGATTCCGGGAAACATGCGATGCGACACCCACCAAGGTCCCGGGTCGATGAGACCCTCAATCGCGTCGGCCGACTTCTTCCAGTCGGCCAGTCAGCCTCGAATGCTCCTCGGCCCCGTTCGGCCCACCACCGCACACCAAGCGCTGGAGCGGCAACGACCGCCAGCTCGATCCGATCTTCGATTCGTAGAGCCAAATGGATACGCCAGTTCGGATCGGACTTCGCGAAGAACGAAGTGCCATCGATCGGATCCACGATCCACGTTCGCGAGAACGCGCCCGATTCCCCGAACTCCTCGCCGATGAGCGCGTCGCCGGGAAACAGCTCCGTGATCCGCCTCCTGACGAGATCCTCCACCGCAAGATCCGCTTCAGTCACCGGAGACTGATCAGCCTTCAACACAACCGACGTGCCATCACGAAAGAACTGCATCGCCATATCGCTCGCTTCATCCGCGATGTCATGCATAAACCTCAGCTCAAGACGTTCCTTCACCCCTTCACGGTAGCCACCACTCCTGAGCGTCTCAAGCCAGGATCACCGGGATCGAGGCACCCAGGGGTGCCCCCGACCGCCGGGTCCGGGGCGCACACTTTGCTCGGACCGTTTGCACTCCCAACCCGCCCTATATCCGGCGATGCGGCGCCTATCATAAGCGCGCGTAGATCAGGTGCCCGCACGCAATCGGGCCGAAGTGCAGTGGTCCTGGCTCACTCCGCTGCGAGACTGAAGCTTGGGCTCTCCGGATGGGTCAAGCACCGCTGTCTGCGAGCGCGGCGAAAGGAGGAAGCACGATGGAGTCGTTGGCGTACGAACACGTGGAGAGATTCCTGAGAGACAACGTTCAGGCTGTTGTCCCGGCGGTTGACGGCCACCTGGCGGACTATGGGGAAGTGATCCCACACGTGCTGTTCGGCCAGCTGACCCGTTTCGTTCTGCGGGCTCGCGAGCGAGATGACTTAGTAGTTGTCGGTGAGTGCCTCGAGTGCTTTGACGAGATGTTGCGGATCGGTGACAACGCGGTCCAGAACCTCGTAGCAGTCTCATTCGTTGAGAACGTGGGGCCGGGGGATCCAGCACAGTCGGCCTTCATCGCAACCTGGCCCGAGGGGCTGCGACTTGAGGCACAACGGCAACGTGACTGGACACCTCATTAGTCGACCGTTCACGTCTGAGCACCGCCGTTGGTTGGAAGCGATCGTCGGTGGAGAACCGGCTGACTGAACTACCCGCCTACCAGCGACCAAGCCGCACACTTCCGACGATACGAACGGTGTACATCACCCCGGAGGGAAGCGACCGGTACGCCGGTCCTACTGATCCTCTCCACCGAGGACTGCTCGCAGCATCGGGATCGTGAGGGTGTCGACGGGATCTTGATCGGGAGGACCGGGGAAAGACTCCCCTGCGTCGAACGCTTCGTTGACCGCAAACGCGGTGGCAGAAAACGTCAGTTCGCTGAAGTTCTCGCCGCACTTGTTCAACATGGCACCCCACCAATTGGTTGGCGAGCTCGTCTGCCGTCTCAAACCTGAAACGAGGAGAACCATGTCGAGTAGCCGTGTTGCCATCAACCGGATCGTCATCACGGGACGTGCCGTGACCGACCCGATCAAGAAGACCGTCAACACTCGCCGCGGAGAAGCCACGCTGAGCACGTTCGCGATCCGACCAGCGAAGGACACCATGTCGGGAGTGTGATCATGGAAATTTAAGCCTGGGAACGAACCGCCGGCCAAACCGACCACGTTAAAGGAGGGCCGCGTCGTCGCCGTGGACGGCCAGCTCACCCAACACGAGTTCCTCCGCCCAGAAGGTCGCCGTCAGACACGACTGCTATCCGCGCCGATCGTCGTCAGCTACTCGACGCGGCACCCGACGAAGACTTCGATTGATTCGGGCGCTCGTTTTACAAGTCAGCGAACAACTCGTCAGGCAACAGGCGTAAACGATGCTCGGCCAATAACGTGCACCGTGCCCGGCGCTACCAGATGCCCCGCACAACGCCGCCGCGTCCAACAACTCCCGATCAGAATCCGATATTCCCAGCATCCCACCAGTCTGAACGACCACCACCAAATCGCGAGCCCTACCCCACATTGCTCAGCAATCTCCTAGATACCGACAGCTTCAATGGCCCCCGTCTCATTGGTGGAGCCCTACAAAGGGGGAACTTAAGTGAGGAAATCTGAAAAACTTCAAATGAGCGTGGTCATGGGTCATGGCGATGATTTCGCACTACTCGTGCAGGCGATTTTGCTGGACTCAGCCCTTTCTGATTCGTAAGCTCCCTTTGAAGATTCATCTCCGAAAGGAAGTTGCTCAATAAAAAGCTGAGAATATTCCCTTCTCTATTGTTTCTTTTCGCTAGCGGCTTGACTGTTCAGTCAGCATCGGCAATCGAAAAGACGAAAGAGTTCGGCCCAACAGAGTTCATGAGTTCGGAGCATCGGGCAGCTAGCTCCCTTGCTTCTGAACTGATGGAAACCTACAAAGATGAAGACACGTTCAACAGTGTCCGCATAAAAGACACGAAAACCATCGTCGTTTCGTTAGCGTTAGATGTTCCTGTTCTGCCGAAGAACACCGAAATAAACGGAGTGGCAATCAAGTTCGTTGCAGTGAAGAACTCCGAGCGCGATCTGAAGACGATGGCGGAGGAGGTGATGCAAATAAACCCTGACTCAACAGAAATTGAAGTTGTTCCAGACCTCGATAAGTTGACTGTGTTCCGCAAAGACAATAGCACCAACGGACCTGTCAGGAAGCCCAAACAAGCGGACAAGGTCACAATCACAACAGCTGAAGACCGCCTGCCGACGGCTGAGATGAATCCGATGGGTGGCCAAACCAACATCGTCGGTGGAGGTATCTGCACCTCGGGTTTCCGGGTCAATGGTGCATGGACCACCACAGCGGCTCACTGTTACAACGGGACAGGTAGCCAAGTTGGGTACGCAGACGGCGCATACGGATCCGTCTCCACGTACGGAGAATGGTGTTATGCCGACACCCAAACGCAGACATCGCCAATCGGTTCGGTGGCACAGGTGCGTGGGGATGCGGTCACAGCGAGTGGTGACCCTGCCTTCGGAGACTGGGCATGGCACTTCGGGCATACGACTACTTGGAGCTGGGGCTACTACGACGCCTGGTCACTCATCTCGAATACAGGCGATTGTCAAGGACAGGGTGTTTGGACGATGACAATCGGCCAGGGTGCTTATGCCCACGCAGGAGGCGACAGTGGCGGGCCTTACGTCCAATGGAACGGCTCGGGCTTTACCGCTCGGGGCACGCACTGGGGCGCTGGAGGCGGTAGCCACGTCGGTAGGATGGTGCCGATTTCGACGTTGAACGCCATCGGTCTCTACGTCTACTGACACACCCGGAGGAAGAGCCATGAGTTCGACCCGCACTTTCGTCAGAACGTTGGTTGTCCTTATGGCTCTTCTTTTTGCGGGTACCCCGCAATTGGTTGCCGAAGCCAAATCGAGGACGGTCGTGTTCAATGGACCGGTCTGCCAAACAAGCAAGGGTTTGTTCCTCGGAGAGCGCCCAACCCTGGCCATGACCGTCGAGCAACCCGACGTTCTTTTGGACGCATGCCAGTTCAAAACTCTTCCAGTTCGAGGTTTGAAACGGGAACAGCTCGTCGATTCAGGACTTCGCACACGCTTCGGAACCACATCCAGTTCGGTCATGCTCCGGGGGCAGATTACGACGGGGTACTTCGTGGTCACATCGATCGACATTGATTACAACCACCTGGTGGGAACCTTGGAGACCTTGCAGTGCGCGGACCCTCAACCGATTCCGCGCTCCACGACGCAAACCAAGCGCATGAGCAGCACCGGTGAATGGGTCTTCTGCGGCGAGACACCGACGCCGGGTACTGGATGCACAACCGTGATGCGAGACGAGGCACTTCGCATTCTCAGCCATCGTCTCACGCTCTCCACCAAGCAGCGACTCCCGCAGGCCAGAGCCGTGTGTACCGATAACGGAATCCTGTTGTTCGATGGTCTGCTCACATCCCAAACGCAGGTCGACGAGATACTGCTTCGTTATCCCGGCATAGAGCTGTTAGTCCGCACCCAGATGCGTAAACCCTGACCGAATTGCCACGGCAAAACGCCCCCCTGTCAGCCCGTCGGGGAGCTGGGTCAGTGCCTCCATGCGGAGAACACGCACTTGAGCCGTAGCTCTAAGTAACTTCGAAGCCGCCTCTTGCTTCTCGGAGCAACCAATCCACATCGACCAGAGCTCGTCGCTCTCTGCCCGAAAGCGCTCGTGTGACCCTACTGCGTCGTACGCCAGCAAGGCACCCTCCACCTCCTCAGCTACGACGATCCAGGGACCGTTCGACTCAAGTTTGAACCGTGCGATTCCGGGTCCGGATCCCCGCTGACAACTGGCCTGCCGCTCGGCTTCCTCGTAGACAGTCCACACGGCTGGATTCGCCGACCGGTGCTCGCTCTCGGATAGGAAGAGCGTGGAGTCCCACGACGGCCACCGCGGCAACGGTTGGTGCCTTCCGCCGGCCAGCATCTCGAACGCCGCCATCTGCTCCCGGCAAGAGCTGGCGGCAGCGATGTTGAGGCGAAGTTGGAAGGGCTCCACGGCCTTCAGATAGCGCTTGAAGTGAGGCCGAGCCGGGTCCTTGTAGGCCTCGGCACGCAACTCATTGAGGTCCGCGGGGGAAGGTCGAGGAGCGTGAATTCGTAGCCCACGAAGCGCAGTCTCCCAGGTCACATTGCTCCCTTGCCCCAAAAAGCCCCTTGCTTGGAGTGTCGAAATCGCTTGTTGAAGGCCGCACACCCGCGCACGCATAACCGGCGATATCGAGCGGGTGATCGTCGACGGCAAGGGAAGAGCGCGACCCGTCGGAACTCCCGCGACAACTTTGCCGACGATCAGGTCGTCACGCTGTCGTCGCGACGGGCGTCGTGACCGCTCGAAAGCGCCGTTGCCGAGTGGTCACGCCATCCGTTCGAACGCTGCACTCTGGCTGGTATGCGTGGAAGGGCGAAGCGACGTTATCGGGTGCCCATTGCTGACTACGTTGGACGTCGAGCGGGTGGCGAGCTGTCGGTCTATTTAGCGTCCTTCTTTATGGATGCAACGTTGGGCAGCTTGGGTCAAATATTTGTTGTGGCGTGAAGGTCCGCGGGTTTCTTGCCGCGGATGTATCGATGCTAAACGTAGTTTGGTCAGGGGTAATCCGCACCATCGCGTACATTTTGGGTTCGGAGCTTTTGAGCGCCGAGACGTCCCAATTCGACGATCCGTTACACACGGTTGTGTCGATTACCCAGCCGTCGGCACGGATGAGTGTTGCCCATTCTTGGAATGCCGTCGCAAGATCACTTAGGACGGTCCAGGTCACCGTTAAGGAATGGGAGGAGAACCGATTCGGATCGTTGCTGCCGAGTGTCCCGTCTACCACGGATTTTCCGTCATCAAGTTCTTCAAATGTGGGTTTGGGATATCCGGGGAGACCTTTTCGGAGCGGACTGCTGTTGGCCAGTTTTGCGGTGCGCTGGTCTTCTCTGGTGGTGCGAGGCGGGCCGAGCATCCAACGAACGACGAAGAATCCTCCGATGAGAAGGATTCCAACGCAGATCAGGAACCCTCTGAACCAGTTCAGGCGCATGTGTTGGAGTATTGGTTGCCTGCGCCGTTCAGCAAGATCGCTTTTGCTGTTACGCCACATTGGAGTTTGAGGTTGGCGCCGCTAATCGTGATCGTTCCGTTCGGGGCAAGTATCTCGCCGGTGAAGGTTGATCCTGCGCCAGCAACAGAAATCGCTGTTGGATCTGTACTGCCGGAAAGGAGACTGATGGCCGGGGCTTTCGGTTTCCAGGTAGCGCCAGCTGTGGTGATCGAGATGCGTTTCTCGGAAATGATCGTCACGGGACCTGTGGGTCCCGACGAAATCCGAACATCGCACGGCGAGTAGTAAACACCGCTGGCCAGCGGAGCGGTCGGTGCCCACACCCCTGCAGCGCAATTGGCGGTCATGTCTTTGAAATCGGCGGACAATGCGTTGGCGTTGGGTGTGCCGGGTCGCCATTGGTCGATCGTTGTAGTTGTGCGTGGGTCTGGGGTTGCGATCTTGACTGGGGAGACCTGGAATTGGTTGTTGACACCGACGTTGCTGATAGTCCCCACGTACCGGACCGATGCGTAGGTGGTGTTGCCTGCACCCGTGAGTCTCACGTCGCCGTTACTGGTCACTGGACCAAAGATTTTGTTGCTGGCCCCATTGATGGTCAGATTGCCGCCGGTCGTCCTCACCGCATCAACGTTTGCGATCACGTTGTACACGAGCGATGCTGTGGCGAAGTTTCCAGCCGTGTCAGTCGCAGTGACTTGAACTGTTCTTGTTCCTGGCTTACTGGTATCCAAAAGTTGGCCGAAGGGGACTGTTCCGGAACACGAACGAATCGCCGTGTCGTCTGCACAGGTGTAGGTGAGCGGTACTGCGTCACCAACCGCAACGATGACTTGGTCAGCAGGGTTCGAGATCGTCACGGTTGGGGGTGTCTCGTCGAGTTGGAGCACTTCGGAAGGTTCCCCTGCGTTGAGGTCTCGCCTCTCGGCACCAGCCAGCAGTTGGTCGTCGCCGTCACCGCCAAGAACGATGTCATCGCCAGTTCCACCGTACAGACGGTCGTTGCCTCCTTCACCATAGATAACGTCGTGCCCACTCTCGCCATAAACGGTGTCATTGCCTCCGCCTGCGCTGATCACATCGTCTCCGGATCCGCCGCAGATGATGTCATCGCCTGGCGTTCCCTGAAGTGTGTCGTTGCCCGAAGTGCCGGTGATAGTGCAACCCGGCCTAACGGTCACTCGGACCTGTGCGCGTTTGCAGCCACCCTGATCACACGAACTGTAGGTAAAGAAGTCGTTTCCTGTGGCTCCGGCTGATGATCGGAAGGTCACCGTTCCATCGGCGTTGACGCCAACCGTTCCACTCTTCGGTTGATCGAGTATCACTACAGACTCGGGGCGCATGGTTCCGGTCTTCGCCACGTCGTTGGACAGAACGGCAATCGTTGTCTCGGTTTGGGGCAGCACCGTCACCACGTCATCGGTAACACACGGAGTCAGCCCATCAACAACGAAACCACCAATATCGGTTCGTTCGATACCTAGTTGGCCAGGACCCGTTACGAGATACGTGAGAACCGTTCCTGCTTGGACGGTTGGCACCACTACCTGTGTTGTGACGACGCCGCTGGCGTCGGCAACGGCAGCCTGCACCGCAAAGTCAGTTGCCTGCGACACAGCTTGAATCGAAACGGTTGCGTTCGGGGAGAAGCCATCCGCTCGCAGTGTCATCGATTGGCCCCCGACGAGTACCTCGTTGTTTTGACACGGGTTCGTTCCTGACACCGTGACCGTGCCCAGGTCCAACGTTGGAACGGTGGGAGTGGTTTGGGCGACGACACTCAAACCTGATTGGCCAATCGAGCCCAATTGGTTGCTTGAGAAGGAGGTTGATTTGAGAAACTGGTTGCTGAAGTTCGGTGCGAATGCGGTTGGAACAACGAAATCGTATTGCAACGAAGGCAAGTTCACCGGAGTTAACGGGTCCCCAGACTTAGCGATCTCGTTGATGAAATCGTTCACCGCTTGCGCGTAATACTCGACCCCTTTCGAGTTCGGGTGGAAAGCCGCCACACCAATGACTCTATCTGTGATCCTAGTGATTGCTTCCGGTGACTTGTTCCCACCACATGGTTCGTGCCCGTCAAAGTACGGTGTCACATCGAGGTAATTTAGACCGTTCGAAAAGGCCACCG